>NZ_CP141285.1:2860000-3160000 GCF_035319885.1 Altererythrobacter sp. H2 | reverse complement strand
ACGGAAGGGCGCTGCGCCGCCCCCTTGATGCGACGAGGTGCTGCGAGTTGTTCATTGGCGCGAAAGCGCAGCCGGCCTAATCTGCAGGCCACGGAGCGGTTGGAGGTCGGGTTCCCCCCTGTTGCCCTTTCTTCCGCGAAGGCCGCTTCGTGAACAGCGTGACGAACGCTTACAAGGAAACCCTCGTGCCAATGCCCCCGGCACGGGGGTTTTTTGTTTTCGGTTGGGCCCTTGCCACTGACCGGCTATCTGGCCGGAGTGACCGCACCGCTTTCCATCATGCGCAAACGCGCCGATTTCCTCGCGGCCAACCGGGGTTTGCGCGTGGCGCGGCCCGGATTCGTGCTGCTCGCCCAGCCCAACGGCGGGCGCGGCACCCGGTTTGGCGTGACGGTGACCAAGAAGATCGGCAATGCCGTGGTCCGCAACCGGATGAAACGGCGCTTTCGCGAACTGCTGCGCGCGGCACTGCCTGCGCAGGGCCTGCCTGACCATGACCACGTGCTGATCGGGCGCGAAGGCGGGGTGGAGCGCGATTTTGCCCGGCTGCGCGCCGAACTGGACGAGGCGCTGGCCCGTGTCGCCAGCGGCAAGGTCGACCCGCCGCGGCGCCGCAGGCCTGACCGGAGGGCCAGGCCATGAAGCAGGTTCTGATCTTCGTGGCGCGCCTGTGGCAATGGGGCCCCTCGCGCATTCTGCCGCCGACCTGCCGCTTTGCGCCTTCCTGCTCGCAATACGCCATCGAGGCGCTGGGCAAGTACGGGGCAATCAAGGGTGGATGGATGGCAGCGAAACGTATAATGCGCTGCCACCCATGGGGCGGGCACGGCTTTGATCCGGTGCCGTAGTGCCTATATAAGACACCTGATCTGGACGGATACGGAACGACATCTTGGAAAACCAGCGCAATCTCCTGCTCGCCGTGGTGCTGTGCGGCCTGCTGATTCTCGGCTGGGACGCCGGAATGAACTACTTCTATCCGCAACCTGACAAGCCGGCGCAAACTGCCCCTGTGGCCAATGGCACAGCGCTTGGGCCTGCGACTGCTACGCCGGTTGCCGGGGCCGCCGACATCGGCGGTGCGGCACCCGCCGCCCGCCCGGTCGATCTTGCCCGCTCGCTTGTTGCAGCGGAGCGGGTGAAGATCGCGGCCCCTCGGCTGGCCGGATCGATCAACCCGGTCGGTGCGCGGATCGATGACGTGACCCTGACCGATTACCGTGAGACCGTGAACGACGGGAGCGGCCCGGTCCGCCTGTTCGCGCCCGAAGGCACCGATGCCCAGCACTTCGCCGAGTTCGGCTTCCTGATCGATGGAATGCGGGCAACCGGCCTGAATACCGTGTGGCAGGCCAGCGGCGGCCCGCTGGCCCCCGGCAAGCCGGTCACCCTGTCGCACACCACGGCGGGCGGACACGCCCTGTCGATCCGCTTCAACATCGACGAGAACTATCTGCTCTCGGTCGAGCAGACCGTCGCCAACACCGGTGAAGGCGGGGCGGTGGTTCAGCCTTTCGCCCTCGTCAACCGCACCAGCCGCAACGCCAGCCCGAGCCAGTGGATCGCTCACTCCGGCCCGATCGGCGGGTTCGCGGACACGGTGAATTACGACTACAACTACGATGACGTCGAAGAAACCGGCCGTGCCACCGGTGAGGGCCAGGTCGACTGGATCGGCTTTACCGACATCTACTGGCTCTCCGCCCTCGTGCCGCAGGAAGGTGCGCAGACCACGGGCGAATTCCGCTCGCTCGGCAACAGCCTGTTCCGGGCTGACGTGATCTACCAGCCGGTCACCGTTGCGGCCGGGCAAAGCGCCACGCGCACCACCCGGCTCTATGCCGGGGCCAAGGAAAGCGTGGTGCTCGACGCCTATCAGGACAGCGGCATCTCGCAGTTCGGCCTGGCGATCAGCTGGGGCTGGTTCCGCTGGTTCGAGAAGCCGATGCTGGCCTTGCTGCGGATCCTCAACGATTTCGCCGGCAACTTCGGTGTCGCCATCATCCTGCTGACCCTGATCGTGCGCGGGCTGATGTTCCCGATTGCGCAGAAGCAGTTTGCCAGCATGGCCGGGATGAAGGCGGTCCAGCCCAAGATGAAGGCGATCCAGGAACGCTACAAGGATGACAAGCAGAAGCAGCAGCAGGAGATCATGGCGCTCTACAAGAAAGAGGGCGTCAACCCGCTGGCCGGCTGCCTGCCGCTGCTGATCCAGATCCCGATCTTCTTCGCGCTTTACAAGGTGCTGATCCTGGCGATCGAGATGCGGCACGAGAAGTTCCTCTACATCGCTGACCTCTCGTCGCCCGATCCGGCCAAGATCCTCAACCTGTTCGGCCTGCTGCCGTTCGACCCGCCGGGCTTCCTCGGCATCGGCATTCTGGCGGTGCTGCTGGGCGTGACGATGTGGCTGACCTTCAAGATGAACCCCACCGCGATGGACCCGATCCAGCAGCAGATCTTCAACATCATGCCGTGGATCCTGATGTTCGTGATGGCCCCGTTCGCCGCCGGCCTGCTGATCTACTGGGTCACCTCCAACGTGCTGACACTGGCGCAGCAGAGCTATCTCTACTCGCGCCATCCCCAGCTGAAGGCGCAGGCGGAGAAGGACAAGGCCGACCAGGACCGGGCGAAACCGCGTGACGCCTGAGGAAACCGGGCCATCGGGTGAAACAGACGCTGCCGAAGTGGTCGCGGACCGGGCGGTCCGCGCCGCCCTGGCCCGCCGCGCGGGCAAGCTGTTTTCCGGCCGGGTGGACTTCCTCCTGTCCGCTCCGCAGCTCAAGTTCCTGCCCGACCCGGACGTGCCGGAGATCGCCTTCTGCGGCCGCTCCAATGTCGGCAAGAGCTCGCTGCTCAATGCGCTGACCGGGCGCCGTTCGATCGCGCGCGCCTCGGTTACCCCGGGGCGGACGCAGGAGCTGAACTTCTTCGAAGTGGGCGAGCCGACCCTGTTCCGGCTGGTCGACATGCCCGGCTACGGCTTCGCCAAGGCCCCGCTCAAGGTGGTCGAGAAGTGGAAGGCGCTGGTCAAGACCTACCTGCGCGGCCGCGCCGTGCTGGTCCGCACGCTGGTGCTGATCGACGCGCGCCACGGCATCAAGCCGGTCGACGAGGAGATGCTGACCATGCTCGATGAGGCAGCGGTCACCTATCGCATCGTCCTGACCAAGGCCGACAAGATCAAGGCGAGCGAGCTGGAAGCGGTCACCGCCAGCGTGGCCGAAGCCGCGCGCAAGCACGTCGCCGCCTTCCCCGAGATCCACGTGACCAGCGCCGAGAAGGGCCTGGGTATCGAGGACCTGCGCGCCGCCGTGCTGGCTGACGCCGGGGTCTGACGCTGCCATAGCCCCGGCTTCCGGCGGTCCAAAAGCCTGAGCCGCCCACCCAGCCTCTGGGGCCTTGCCGGGCAGGTGCTGTTCGCGCTGACACCGTGGGCGGTGGTGCGGGTCGAGCGCGCCGGGCGCTAGTCGCCTCCGCCGCCGTCGCCCCCTCCGTCGCTACCACCCCAGCCATCGGAATCGTGGTCAGCCGATTTGCGGCTGTCGCTGCCGTAGATGCCGATGGAGCCGTCACCGCCCCCGTCGCCCTGCTTGCGCCGGGTTTGCGCCCGCCTCGCGCGCGCGAGGCTGACGAAGACCAATGCTGCAAAGACCACGCCGAGCGCGATCCAGAGTGTCATGTCGTCCATTGTGGTGCGCCTCCCAGTTTGGCCGATAGTGCCTTAGGGTTGCACAATTGCGAAGCGCCGATTGGCAGTGGGGCGGTGGGCGTCTTAACCGGGCGTGACCATCGGGGGCGCACGGTGGCGCGATGGGCAAGCCTGTTCCCTTCCGCCGCAAGCGCACCGGCCCGAAATCCAGGGGCAAGGGCGCCCGCGATGGCTGGCTGTCCGCCGCGCGCGGGCTGGGGCCGGCGCTGTTCGTCCTGCCGATTGCCGCATTCACGGCGGTGTGGATGATGGACGGGCCGCCCGGTGTGGAGGCGGCCGCAGGAGGGCCCCGCGCGGGTGAGCGCCAGCACGAGCCTGAGAGTGCCCGGTTCGGCCCATGCAGCGGTTCGATGCGGATCACCTGCGTCGTCGATGGTGACACCATCTGGTATCAGGGCACCAAGATCCGCGTGGCCGACATCAACACGCCCGAGGTCAGCCGACCCGGCTGCGCGCACGAGGCGAGGCTGGGCGACCAGGCCACCGCACGCCTGACCGAACTGCTCAATGAAGGAAGCTTTACCCTGGTCCGCCCGCCGGGAACGCCGGAAACGGACAAGTACGGCCGGACTTTGCGCGAACTGCACCGGGGCGGGGCCAGCCTCGGCGCGGTGCTGATGGATGAGGGTCTGGCCGAGGAATGGAACGGCGCGCGGATTGACTGGTGCTGAGGGCGCGCTTGGGGGCGGGCGTTGCGCAAAATCCTTTGCGTGAGGGGAGCGGTTGAGTGAATATTTCCGGATAGAGCACAGCTTTGGAGTTAAGATCATGCGCAAGCCCACCAGCGTCAGTACGCTCGACGCGCTTGGTCGCGTGCGGTTATCAAAGCATTTCTTTATGCGCGACATGCTGCATTCGGAGATTGCGCAGTTTCATGGGCTGATGAATGTACCCGACGATCCGGATCTTGCGATCGAGGTGGGCGAGCGTCTGTGCGAGGAATTGCTGGAGCCAATTCAGGAGCGGTGGGGACGGATCAACATCCGCAGTGCTTATCGGAGCCGAGCGGTCAATGCGCTGGGCAACCAGATGCAGTCGGAAGGGAAGGCTGGGTACAACTGCGCCAGTAATGAGGCCAATGCGGCGGGACATATCTGGGACATGCTCGATGCAAAGGGCTGCAAGGGCGCAACCGCCTGCATCGTCATCCCCGCCTACGCCGACGCCCATCCGGAGGAAGGAGGGTGGCAAGTGCTGGCGGAATGGGTCGATACAAAACTGCCCTATTCCTCGCTGTTTTTCTTTCCGAAGCTATGGGCCGTGAATGTGAGCTGGCACGAACTTCCGGAACGTCGGGTGGACAGTTATGCCGTGCCGAAAGGACGGTGGCGGTGACGGGCCGGACAGAGCAAGCTTCGGCTCGAAACTGGTGGACGGGGGCTGACTCCTAAGCTGCTGTCAGCCGCACCTTGGTCATGTCTCCGCGCCCCGCCAGCAGGCCGGCAACGGAAATGTCTTCGTCGAGTTCCTCCCAATGCAGGCCCACGCGGCTGAGACTTACCCTCGCGCGTTGTTGCGCCGTCCCGTGAAGCAAGCGCGGGAACCAGGCGAGCGGAATGCCCAAGGTCCGGCCATCGGCAAGATCGACCCAAAAACTGTGCTGGTCGAACCGGACCGCCAACGGCTCAGGCGAGGCGGCCTGAACGTCAGTCAAAGTGGTCATTCCATGCCCTTTCGATCACGTCTGAGCGCTGTTCTATAACACCGATAAGCTGCGAAAGCACGTGTGCCGGAAACCCCCGATTATAAGCGAGGGTTGCCTGCGGGTGCAGCCAGAACTTGGCGTTGTCGGCACCTTTGCGGACGTGAATGTGCACCGGTTCGCGCGGATCGCCTTCGTCGGAATAGAAGTGGAAGCGAAATCCATTCCAGTCGAAGACTTTGGGCATGGCAGAAGCTACTCCGCCGCCACGCTCCCGGAACCGGCATTGCCGAACATATCCGGCTCGCCCGCACCGTCGTCCGCCTGGTTCGCGGCTGAGCCGATCTTGGCCTTCTGGCGGTTGTCGAAGCTGGACCACACGTCCTGCCAGTTGCCCTTGGTCGCGCCCTTCGAATACTCGGTCGCGCGGGTTTCGAAGAAGTTGGCGTGTTCCACCCCGTTAAGCAGCGGGGCGAGCCAGGGGAGGGGGTGGTCTTCCACCATGTAGATCGGCTGGAAGCCGAGCTGGCCCAGCCGCCAGTCGGCGATGTAGCGGATGTAGCGCTTGATTTCCTTCGCGCTCATGCCGCTGACCGGGCCCATCTCGAAGGCGAGGTCGATGAAGGCATCTTCCAGCCGCACCGTCTTCTGGCAGATGTCGATGATGTCTTCCTTGACCGCCTTGGTCAGGCAATCGCGCTCGCGCACGAATTCGTGGAACAGGCGCACGATGCCTTCGCAGTGCAGGCTCTCGTCGCGCACGCTCCAGCTGACGATCTGGCCCATGCCCTTCATCTTGTTGAAGCGCGGGAAGTTCATCAGCATGGCGAAGCTGGCGAACAGCTGCAGCCCTTCGGTGAACCCGCCGAACACCGCCAGCGTGCGGGCGATATCCTCGTCGGAATCGACCCCGAACTGCTGGAGGAAATCGTGCTTGTCCTTCATCTCCTCGTATTCGAGGAAGGCGCTGTATTCGCTTTCGGGCATCCCGATGGTGTCGAGCAGGTGCGAATAGGCCGCGATGTGGACCGTCTCCATGTTGGAGAAGGCGGCCAGCATCATCTTCACTTCGGTGGGCTTGAACACCCGCCCGTAATGCTCGTGATAGCAGTTCTGCACCTCGACATCGGCCTGGGTGAAGAAGCGGAAGATCTGGGTGAGCAGGTTGCGCTCGTTCTCGGTGATCTTCTGCGCCCAGTCGCGGCAATCCTCTCCCAGCGGCACTTCTTCCGGCATCCAGTGGATCTGCTGCTGCCGCTTCCAGAACTCGTAAGCCCACGGATATTCGAACGGCTTGTAGGTCTTGCGGGCTTCGAGAAGGGACATCGGGCGTACTCCGGGCGTAAATCAGGCAAAATGTATACGGCTGGCGGGCGATTGCGGACGCACCATTACTGGCAGGCCCCTATTGGCAGGCCAGACATTCCTCGTAGTCGGTCTGTTCGATCTCGAACTTGGGTGCTTCCGAGGTGTTGTCAGCCTCCACCCCGCCGGCGAACCCGGCGCGCTGCACGCTCTTGGAGCGCAGGTAGTAGAGGCTCTTGATGCCCTTCTCCCATGCCTGGAAGTGGAGCATGGCCAGGTCCCACTTGTCGACATCGGCCGGGATGAACAGGTTCAGGCTCTGCGCCTGGTCGATATAGGGCGTGCGGTCGGCCGCGAATTCGAGCAGCCAGCGCTGATCGAGCTCGAAGCTGGTCTTGAACACGGCCTTTTCCTCAGGGCTGAGGAAATCGAGGTGCTGGACCGAGCCGCCCTTCTCCAGGATCGAGTTCCACACGTTGGTCGAATCCTTGGACTTCTCGCGCAGCAGCTTTTCCAGATACGGGTTCTTAACCACGAAGCTGCCCGAGAGCGTCTTGTGGGTGTAGATATTGGCCGGGATCGGCTCGATGCAGGCGCTGGTGCCGCCGCAGATGATGCTGATCGAGGCAGTCGGCGCGATCGCCATCTTGCACGAAAAGCGCTGCATCACGCCCATGTCCTCGGCATCGGGGCAGGGGCCGCGCTCGTTCGCCAGCATCATGCTCGCCTCGTCGGCCCGGGCCGCGATGTGCTTGAACATCTTGAGGTTCCATAC
Organism: Altererythrobacter sp. H2; assembly: GCF_035319885.1. Lineage (NCBI taxonomy): Bacteria > Pseudomonadati > Pseudomonadota > Alphaproteobacteria > Sphingomonadales > Erythrobacteraceae > Altererythrobacter > Altererythrobacter sp. H2. The sequence continues at coordinate 3,152,563 of NZ_CP141285.1, read as the reverse complement.
CTTGGCCATCGGGCTTTCAAAGCCGATGCCCTTGGCCTGGAGGAACGAGTGGAAGCCCATCACGCCCAGGCCCACCGAACGCTCGCGGCTGGCGGAATACTTGGCCCGGGCCATTTCCGGCGGGGCACGGTCGATATAGTCCTGCAGCACGTTGTCGAGGCAGCGCATGACGTCTTCGATGAACAGCTTGTTGCCTTCCCACTCGTCCCACTTTTCGAGGTTGAGCGAGCTGAGGCAGCACACCGCCGTGCGATCGTTGCCGAGGTGGTCGCGGCCGGTGGGCAGGGTGATTTCCGAGCACAGGTTGGAAGTCGAGACCTTGAGGCCCAGGTCGCGGTGGTGCTTGGGCATCATCCGGTTCACCGTGTCGTTGAACACGATGTAGGGCTCACCGGTGGCGAGGCGGGTTTCGACCAGCTTCTGGAACAGACTGCGCGCATCGACCTTGCCGCGCACGCTGCCGTCCCGCGGGCTCTTGAGCTCGAACTCCTCGCCGTTGCGGACGGCTTCCATGAAGGCGTCGGTCACCAGCACGCCGTGGTGCAGGTTCAGCGCCTTGCGGTTGAAGTCCCCGCTCGGCTTGCGGACTTCGAGGAACTCCTCGATCTCCGGGTGGCTGATGTCGAGATAGACCGCTGCCGAGCCGCGCCGCAGCGAGCCCTGCGAAATGGCGAGCGTGAGCGAATCCATCACCCGCACGAACGGGATGATGCCGCTGGTCTTGCCATTGAGGCCGACCGGCTCGCCAATCCCGCGCACATTGCCCCAGTAAGTGCCGATCCCGCCGCCGCGGCTGGCCAGCCAGACGTTCTCGTTCCAGGTGCCGACGATGCCTTCGAGGCTGTCCTCGACCGAGTTGAGATAGCACGAAATCGGCAGGCCGCGATTGGTGCCGCCGTTCGACAGCACCGGGGTGGCCGGCATGAACCACAGGTTGGAGATGTAGTCATAGAGCCGCTGGGCGTGCTCCTGGTCGTCGGCATAGGCATCGGCCACGCGGGCGAACAGGTCCTGGTAGCTTTCGCCGGGGAGCAGGTAGCGGTCCGTCAGCGTATCCTTGCCGAATTCGGTGAGGTTCGCGTCGCGCGCATGGTCAACCACGATGGTGAACCGGCGGTCCATCACCTTCTTCGAATCGCCCGCCCGGTCACTGGCGGCAGCATCGGCGGTGGCGGCCTGGGCCATGGCTACGGCGAGCGCCTCGGCGGCCTTGCCTGCGACCAGCTCTGCGCTGCCCATATCTTGCGTGTCCATGCTCACTGCGGCCTTCTGCCTGCCGGCTGTCTCACCGGGCTCGATCCCCGTCGTCTGTGTCTGGTCGAGACCCATCGCTGATTCGTCTCCGGTCCTGAATTCCATTGCTGCCTAGCCCCGCCTGTTTGCCCTGTGGGAACGACGCCGGTCCGGCGCCTGGTGTTCCGCATGTGTTCGACTCGGCGGATGCGTTCCGCCTAGCATCTTTTGGTGTCCGGGCGGCGGATTAGTTCTCCCCCGCCTGTCCACAGCCCGATCGCCCGGCCTTGCCTTTCCGACCGAATCACCCGCCCCACACGATTTGCATCGTACGCCTTGGAAAACACGATCTTGTGGGTGTACCCGCGATCCGAACCACTAGATACTGAATCAGGCGGGACTCTGGCGCAAGAGGGTAAAGCACGTTTAACCATGTTGCGGGCGGCGCTGCGCGGGGTGTGTTAGCTGTGTGCAACGCAGCGACGCGGCGGATTTGCTGGACTGGCGCGCCGCGCAAGCCCCAAAATGAAAACCGGCAAAAATTTATATGGGCAAAGTGGGTATTGCGGGGCTTTGAATCAATCGAATCGGGCCGGGTAATTTTTGTGCGCCGCTCAAGGTGGCGGACCTGCCGCACCAGCTCTCGCGGCGCGGCAGGTCAGATGTTCGCGCGTAGCCGCCTCTCCGGCGGGTAGGCGGGTCAATCAGAAGGCTGTTCGCCGGCATCCGCTGTGCGGGCAAACGGGATCGTCTGCCCGCCCTGGCCGATCACCGCGCCGGTCACCTTGCCGCCCTCCAGCACGATTTCGACGAAGGCATCGACCCCGGTGACCGCGAACCGCGCCGGGCCCTGCGCCACCAGCGGCAGGGCAGGCTGCCCACCAAGCCGGGCGATGAGCGTACCAGAGTTGTCCAGGGACAGGATCAACGTCCCGATTGGCCCCGTATAGGTTCCTGCATAGCTCTGCAGCACGTCCGGCGCGATGGCTACGGCTGGTGCGGCTTCGACCTTTCCGGCCCATTGGGCGATTTCCGGTTCGTTGGCCCCGTTATGGTGCATTTCCATCCGCAGCGTTCCGTCATCGGCGCGGGTGATGGCAAACCAGGTCGGATTGTAAGGGGCGTAGAAGAACCGGTCACCGCCTGCGGGAAACACTTCTGATTCCCGGCCGCCGGTGCGCAAGGTGTAGAGCTTGCCATCGCGCTCGTAGAATTTGCGGGCCTGCGCTTCGTCGATCCGGTATTCGCCCAGCAGCGGCGCTATCGCAGCCAGATCCAGCGCAACCGCTTTGAATTCCTCGAACGGATCGCCGATGGCCATGGCCGCGATCCGCGCCATCAGCGTGTCGCTCGAAATTTCAGGCGAATCCGTGTTGTTGAACACGGCCACGAAGATGCCGTCGCCGGGAAGGTAGACGCTCGCGGTGTTGAAGCCATTTATGCCGCCGCCGTGGCCGATCGCAGGCCGGCCGCGAACCGGCTCGACACCCAGGCCGAGTCCGTATTTGGCCTCTGTGCCGTCGTTAAGCACCGTCGGGGCGATCATCTGGCGATAATAATCGCCTCCCACCACCTTGCCGCCATGCAAGGCATCGGCCCAGCGGGCGAGGTCGAGTACGTTGCCGCGCAGCGCCCCGGCTGCCGCAGGGACAGTGGCGTCGATCGGGCCGGCAATCTCAGCCTTGCCGTCGCCGCTGCGCGTATAGCCTGTCGCCATGTCCGGCAGGGTCGCTTCATCGGCAAAGCTGGCGATCGTGGACAGACCGAGCGGGGCCGCAATCCGTTCCGCCACCGCCTCGTCCCACGATTTGCCGGTGACTGCCTCGATCACCGCACCCACCAGGATGTAGCCGCTGTTGTTGTACAGATAGCGTTCGCCCGGAGCGAAATCGCGGGGCCGGTCCCTGAACTCGCCGATCATGTCCTGCGTCGTCCATCGGCGGGTGAGATTGGCCTCGTTCATCCAGCCCGGCATGCTGGTGTAGGATGGAATCCCCGATGTGTGATTGAGCAATTGCCGAACGGTGACCGACGCGCCGCTGGCCGGGTAGTCGGGCACGAATTTCGACAGCGGATCGTCCAGCGACAAGCGGCCTTCTTCGGCCAGTTGCATGACAACAGCTGCGGCAAACTGCTTGGTGATGGAGCCCAGGCGGAACAGGGTATCCGGTGCGACCGGGCGGCCTTCCGCGATCCGGGCCATGCCGCGCGCGCCTTGATAGACGACCTGCCCATCTTCGGTGACAACCACCGAGACGCCGGGGCCGGACTGATCGACGGTCGCGGCGATCAGGGCATCGACGTCCTGCGCGAACCCGTCGGGCACGGCCATCGCGGCATTGGGAACCAGTGCGGCTGTTGCAAGCAGCACGGCGGCGGAAAAACGATACGGCACTGTTTCTCTCCCTCTTGGTGTATTATGTGAATGATACACCAAGAGGGAGTTTGCAAGACCTATTTCGCCTCGGTGGCCATGGCATGCTTGGCGATCTCGCTGGCGAGCTCGTCCACCAGGTCCAGCGGCAGGTCGTGGCCCCAGCCGGGTATGGTGCGGATGCGCGCGCCGGGGATACTGGCGGCGGTGTCACGGCCGCCCTCGACCGGCACGAGGGGGTCGGCCTCGCCGTGCAGCACCAGGGTCGGCGCGGTGATCCCGGCCAGCATCGCCCGCCGGTCGCCATCGGCGAGGATCGCGGCGAGGTGCCGGGTCGGCCCTTCTGGATAGACGCTGCGGCGGACCGAGGCGGTGACATTGGCGCGCAGGCGCTCTTCCGGGGCCGGGTAGCCGGGCGAGCCGATGGTGCGGGCGAGCAGCATCCCGTGCTCCACCAGCACCGCCTCGTCCATGCTGGCCGGGCGCTTGACCAGCACCTCAAGCGCTTCCTTTTTCGCAGGGGGCAGCCTCGGGTTGCCGGTGGTCGAGAAGATCGTGGTGAGCGAGCGGGTCTTGTGCGGATGGCGCGCCGCCACATGCTGGGCGATCATCCCGCCCATGCTGCCGCCGACGATGTGTGCGGTCTCGATCTCCAGCGCATCCAGCAGGCCCGCCCCGTCATCGGCCATGTCGGCCAGGGTATAGGGCACCTTCGGCCTGATCCCGAGCTTGCCGAGCAGGGTCAGCTTGACGATGCCGGGCGCGCGCACCCCGTGGAACTTGTGGCTGAGACCGATATCGCGGTTGTCATAGCGGATCACCCGGAACCCGTGACCCACCAGCGCCTCGACCAGCTCGATCGGCCACAGGGTCAGCTGCGCGCCGAAACCCATGATCAGCAGGATCGCCGGGTCACCGGCCTTGCCGTGGTCTTCGTAATGAATGGTAATCCCGTTGGCGGTCGCAGTAGGCATGGTCTCTCCCTGTCGGCTTTGTGTGGGCTTATTTTTCGATCGGGTCGTCCGCAGTCGCTCCGGATGGTCTTGCCGGCGGCACGGGCCGCCAGTCCGGCCCGCGAATTTCGAACCCCTTGGCCTCGAGCTGGTCGAGCACGCCCTGGTCTTCCGCCAGCACCCGCAGCGGAGCAACGGCCAGGGTCACGCCGCTTTCCTGCGCAGCGCGGTCGATCGCCGCGAGCCACTGGCCGCGCAGCTCTCCCCCGACCGACTGGTCGGCCCAGGGCCAGCACTGGCCCAGCGCCTGCTCCAGCGGGTTGGCCATCACGGCGGGCACATCGGAGGCGCGCCAGCCCGCCCCGCGCCGGGCAATCAGCTCAGGCCCGGTCTCGGTCGCGGTCATGGCGGCATCGAGGCAAGCGATATGCGCTTGCGGTGGTGCTTCGGCTAGGCTGTCGAGCATGTCCTCGCCCCGGATCGTGCCGACCGGTTCGGCCGGAACCTTGGCCCGCCGCGCAGCCTTCTCGACCACGTCGGAGGCGTCCTTGCCGGTGTCGCGGCTGAAGCCGAGCCGGCGGGCCAGAAGGTCGAACGCGGTGATCAGGAAGCTGGAGCGGGCATAGTCCTGGTCGTACTTCGCCTCCAGCGCGGCAAGCCGCTGCGCTTGCACCGGGTCGAGATAGTCCGCCGCAGTGGTGTCCTTGGGCAATCTGGTGATCCTGCCCCCGGCAAACAGGATCCGGAACACGTCCCCCGGCGAAACCTTGGGCTTGAGGCCGAGGATCACCCGGTCCGCCCCGGCGGTCGCTTCCTCCAGCCGGTCAGGGAACCAGGGTGTCGCCTTGGGCACAGCACGGATTTCCCCCACCAGCACGATCGCGCCCCCGGGGGTGTCGATCGTCCACATGGGCGCGCCGGAACGCTGCGCGGTGACGATGATTTCATTGGCCCCATCGTCTTGCGCCCATGCCGGGCTTACGGACGTCAAGGCGCAAGCCGCGAGCAGAGCGGCGCCGATTTTCAAGGGACCAGCACCGTATCGCGCGCTTCTGGCCGCGTCTCCGGATAGTCGAGCGTGTAGTGCAGGCCGCGGCTCTCGTGGCGGCGTAGCGCGCTCTGCACGATCAGGTCGGCCGCCTCGATCAGGTTTCTGAGCTCGATCAGGTCGGTGGTGACGCGGAAGGCGCTGTAATAGTCGTGCACCTCGCGCCGCAGCAGGGCGATGCGGTGGGCGGCGCGTTCCAGCCGCTTGGTGGTGCGGACAATCCCGACATAGTTCCACATGAAGCGGCGGATCTCGGTCCAGGTCTGCTTGATCACGACCTCTTCGTCGGAATCGGTGACCCGGCTTTCGTCCCACTCGCGGATCGGGGGCGGGGCACCGAGTTCATTCCAGCGGGCGAGGATATCCTTCGCTGCCGCTTCGCCGAACACGAAGCATTCAAGCAGGGAGTTGGAGGCGAGCCGGTTGGCCCCGTGGAGACCGCTTTCGGTGCATTCGCCCGCGCCCCACAGGCCCGGCAGATCGGTCCGCGCGTCGAGATCGACCAGCACCCCGCCGCAGGTATAGTGCTGCGCGGGCACGACCGGGATCGGCTGGCGGGTCATGTCGATGCCGAGCCCGAGGAGCTTTTCATAGATCGTCGGGAAATGCCCGCGGACGAATTCCGGCGGCTGATGGCTGATGTCGAGGTGGACACAGTCGAGGCCGAAGCGCTTGATCTGGTCGTCGATCGCGCGGGCGACCACATCACGCGGGGCCAGCTCCATCCGCTCCGGGTCATAGTCGGCCATGAAACGGTGGCCGGTTTCCGGGTGGAGCAGGTGCCCGCCTTCGCCGCGCACGGCCTCGGTGATGAGGAAGTTCTTGACCTCGAGGTTGTAGAGGCAGGTCGGGTGGAACTGCATCATCTCCATGTTTGATACGCGGGCCCCGGCGCGCCAGGCCATGGCAATCCCGTCGCCTGTCGCACCGCGCGGGGCGGTGGAAAACAGGTAGACCCGGCCCGCTCCGCCGCTGGCCAGCACGGTGGCGCGGGCGAGGTGCTTTTCGACCCGACCGGTCGCCTCGTCGAGCGCATAGGCACCCCAGACCCGCCCGTCGCCGGAGAACTTCTCGCCGTGCCGCCCGGTGATCAGATCAATGCAGGCGCGCCCCGGCAGCAGGGTAACGTTGGGGTTTTCCTCTGCCGCCTTGAGCAGGGCGGCCTGCACGGCCCAACCGGTCGCATCGTCGACATGGACGATCCGGCGGTGCGAATGGCCGCCCTCGCGGGTCAGGTGCAGGTCGGCACCTTCGGCATTGAACGGGACGCCAAGATCGACCAGCCGGGCAATAGCGGCGGGCGCGCGTTCGATGACGAATTCGACCGTTTCGCGCCGGTTGAGCCCGGCGCCTGCCACCATGGTGTCGCGCACGTGGTTCTCGAACGTGTCGCCCGCATCGAGCACCGCCGCGATCCCGCCCTGCGCCCAGGCGGTGCTGCCGGAGCGCAGATCGCCCTTGGCCAGCACCAGCACGCGCTTCGTTTCTGCCAGCGCCAGCGCGGCGGTGAGCCCGGCTGCGCCAGAGCCGATGATGAGCACGTCGTGGTTTGCTTCGGTCATGGCGCGGTCATGCCGCTGCAAACGCATGGCGGCAAGCAGAGAACGCCTTGCCGCACTGCCACTTTCCCTGTCAGCGCCGGACGGTAGCGGTCAGCACAACAGGGCATATCAGCGGGAGGTCGCAACCGATGATCATCGGTCGTATTCGTTGTACCCTGGGCCGGCACCAGGTGGATCGCAGCACTGTCAGGCCGATGTACGGCCGTCCGGTCGGGCGTTGCAGCAGGTGCAGGAAGGTGCTTGAGGAAGAGCATCCCGGGCTGTGGATTGTCGTCCCGACCCGTGATGCGGGTCTGGGCCACCCGCCGCGCTGAGCGGTTCCTAGCCTCCGCCGGTCAGCTGCACGAACACATCCTCAAGGTCCGCTTCGCGCGTGGTCACGTCTTCCACGGTGTAGCCGTGGCTCTGGACCAGCGCGAGCACCTGCCCGGCGCTCATCGCATCGCGGTTGTAGGTCACCTCCAGGGTGCGCGGCTCGGTCACTTCGGCCTTGATGAAACCCGGCTCCATCGGCGGACCGGCCAGATCCTTGTCGACCGTGACCCGGACGATCTTTTCGCGCGCCATGTCGATCAGGTCGCGGGTCGGCTTGTTCGCGATCAGCTCGCCGTGGTTGATGATCGCGATCCGGTCACACAGCTGCTCGGCTTCTTCGAGGTAATGGGTGGTCAGCACCACGGTCACGCCCTCGCCGTTGAGTTCGGTGACCAGTTCCCACAGCTGGCGGCGCAGCTCGACATCGACGCCGGCCGTCGGCTCGTCCAGCACCAGGATCGGCGGGCTGTGAACCATCGCCTTGGCGATCAGCAGCCGCCGCTTCATCCCCCCCGACAGCGCCCGGGCATAGGCATTGCGCTTGTTCGCCAGATGGACCGCGCGCAGCAGCTCCTCGCTGCGGCGCAGCGCCTTGGGGATGCCGTAGAACCCGCCCTGGTTCTCCAGCACCTCGAACGGGGTGAAGAATGGGTCGAATACGATTTCCTGCGGCACGATCCCGATCGAGCGTTTGGCGTTGCGGTGATCGCGGTCAATGTCGAAGCCCCAGATCTCAGCCGTGCCGCTGGTCTTGGTGACCAGCCCGGCAAGGATATTGATCAGGGTCGACTTGCCCGCCCCGTTGGGGCCAAGCAGACCGAAGATGCCGCCTTGTGGCACATCGAAGGTCACGCCCTTGAGCGCCAGCTTCGCCTCCGCCCCCTTGGTCGGGGCATAACGCTTGACGAGGTTGTCGATCCTGATGGCGGGCGGCTGGCTCATGTCTGGCAGCCCTAGGCCCGCAGGGGTGGTGGCGTAAAGGGGCCATGCTTGACGGAGACAATGACCGGCGCGTTAACCAAACCCGGGGAGATGGCCTTCAGGGGTCTCCGGCTAGGCCATGCCACGATGGGACCGAAATCGCTTCTGGCTGCTACCCCGATCCGGGGGCTTTGCGCGCTTGCCTGCTTGCTGCTGGCCAGCTTGCTGGCTGCTGTGCTGGCGGTGCCGGGCGCCGTACGGGCCGCCGAAACCACCACCGTCGGGGCAACCACCGTGCTGGTCGAGGACCTCAGCGTCGTAAAATCGGAAGACATGGATTTCGGCAACATCATCGTCGCGGCTGGCGGGGGGACCATTGTGATGAACCCCACCGTCACGCCGACCTGCGCGGTGACCGGCGGGCTCGTTCACAGCGGGGCCTGCCAGCCGGCCGAATTTGTCGGCGCAGGGCGTTTCAACCGCCTGGTGCGGGTGCGCATACCCCCGTCTGGCCGGATGACCGTGACCAATGCCACCGGCGCGACCATGCGGATCGACCAGATGGATATCAATGGCACGCCCGATACGCTGGTGGTGCGGGAGAATGTCCGCAGCTTCCGCTTCCGCATTCTCAATCCCAGCGGGTTGTTCTACTTCCGCGTCGGTGGCAGGCTCAACGTCGGGGCAAGTCAGGCAGTGGGCACCTATACGGGCACCTTCGACATCGACGTGCAGTATTTCTGATCGCATGATGCTGCGCAGGCGCATTGCACAGACGGGGCCGAGCGATTAACGGGGCTGTCCATGACCATCCCGCCGCCCGAAACCATCCTCGTCGATCACACCCGCGTCAGCTGCGACGGGGCAAGCGCCATTCGCGGCGGTGCCCGGTTCCGCCCGGCGGCGCTGGGCCATCCCAAGGTCTGGCTGCAGATAGACGAGCACGGGTACGTCGACTGCGGCTATTGTGATCGCCGCTTCGTCCTGCGTGGCGGCCCGGCTGACGGGGCGGATCAGGCGGCGCTGCCCGACGTTGCGGCCGGCAGCGATCCGGGGCACCGGTAAGACAAGCCCAGGCTAGCGGTCCCCGGCGTCCGCGCCCATTCCAGTTTCGGTTGAACGCGGGCCGAAGGTCAGTTCCAGCGGTGTGACCGTTCCGTCCGTTCGCAGGCGAACCCGCATCATTCCCTGCAGGTCGGGATTGCGCAGTTGCGCTTCCAGCCGCGCCCCGGCGGTCTGCGGAATGTAGAGCCTGCCGTTGCGCGGCAGATCGGGATAGCCGTTCAGCGTGGCCGGATCGGGAGCCAGGACCTGCGGGCAGGCGGCGCGCTCTGCCTCACTGCCCAGCCGAACGACCCGGTCGATTTCCGGAGCTTCGCCGTCAATGCAGCCGCCGAAGGGATAACCGGCGGGCGCGGGACCTTCCGCAGTACTCCCGGTTTCCCATGCGTTAACCGCCTCCGCTCCGGGCCAGGCATAGCGGAACTCGACATAATGCCCGCGCAAAAGGTCACGGGGGTCGTAACCCTCGACCGGCACAAGCCAGTCGGTCCCCTTCCGGTGCCAGTAGTCGGTCGAGGCCCACAGCCCGGCCAGCCCCACCATAGGGAGGGCGAGGGCAAGCAGCGACGCGAGGCGGCGGCTCATTGTTCGTCCTCCTTCGGCGGGGCGAAGGTGCGCGAGATCCGCACTGCGGCAAAGGCAATGGCCAGGATCAGCAAGCCGGCCATGATCAGCCCGAAGCCGCTGGTCAGCAGGTCGCTCGCCAGTTCGAAGCTCAGGACGATCAGGCGCAGGGCGATGACCGCAACCGCGAGCTGGAATACGCCGCGCCAGCCCGCATGGAGCGCGGCTGCCGCGATTCCCACCCACAGGGCCATGAACAGGATTCCGGCACCAGCCTGGCTGCCGGACAGGAGGAAGGCGAGAAAGCACACGATCCCTGCTCCTGCCAGCACCAGCCCGGCGGCTTGCCCGGAACGCCCCGGCCGTGCCCAGGCCACCAGTGCACCGGCCACCAGGGCGATGCCGCCCCGCTCGCTCTGGGCGGCGATACCCAGAAGGCCGCCCCCGAAGTGCTCGACCCCGGCGATGATCGTCACCAGCGAGGCACCGCCCACGGCATAGGCAAGGCCAAGCTGCTCGAGCCGCTTCCAGAAGGATTGTCGGGTGCTGCGCCCGCGCATCCAGCCACCCAGCGGTGCCAGCAGCACGGGCAGGGCAGTGACCAGCGCGACGCGTGCGACCAGCAGCACGTCAGCCTGCTGAGCGTCGAACAGCCGGGGGCCTGCCGCCACGGCATAGTCCCACACCGTGTACAGGATCGTGCCGAACAGCAGCGCCGCAGTCGCCCAGCTCTGGCCGCGAAGCAGCAGCAAGGGGCCGAACAGGGCCAGCCAGGTGGCGAGCGGCTGCCACAGCGGGGAACTGGTCTGGTAAACCTGCCCGATGTGCCCGAAGAAGGCCATGCCGAGGATGGCGAGCACGAACAGTGCGGCTTCCAGCTCCCAGGGATGGTCACGCTCCAGCGCATCGCCGCGCAGGGCTAGGAAGCCGCCCAGCCCGGCCATCAGCAACAGATGGAGCGCGAGGCGGAGCGTCCCGGGCACCTCTTCCCAATTGGCGGCGACGACGGAAATGATCCCGAGGCCAATTGCCAGTGCGCCGATGCCGATCGCCGCCCACAGGCCGAGCGGGCGGCTGTGCGCTGCTTCCCACGCGCGGATGCGGGTTGCGGTTTCCCGGTCAATCAGCCCGGCGGCCTGCCAGGCCTGCAGCTTGCGCTCGCTCATGGACAGGAGGTCTAGCGCGTCTTGCGGCCGGCGCAATGGCGCGGTGGTTCAATCCCCCGTCACATCGACGTGGATTGTGCCGAGGTGGGTCGACGCGAACCCGACCCTGTCGCCCGGCTGGAGAAAGTGGCCTGATTTGCGTTCGTTGGCGATGAAGCGCTCGATGACCGCATGGCGAAGGGCCAGCCGCCCGCCGCCCAGCGCCCAGTCGAGCACGCCTTCGATCATGTCGGCCCGGCTCGGCGGGGTGAAGATGACGCCCTCTGCCGTGCCTGACATCAGCACCATATCCGGCATAATGCGGCCCGCTGGTGCCAGCCGGTGCATTGCCTCACGGTAGACGAAGCGCGCTTGGTCCGGTTCACTCAGCGCCTTTTCGGCGAGCGCGCGGAAATCGAGGGTCATTTCGCGGCCGCGTGCGTCCTGCCGCGGCTGGTCGTTGACCGTGGTGGTGAACCGTTCCTGGTCCACGAATGCCCGCCAGTCGCGCGGGATGACAAGCAATGCGCCCGAGGGGAAGAAGTCCGGCCCGCTCTTGGCGTCGCTGAAACCGCGGCCCGAATCGAGGTTGTCCGGATCGGCCATGCGGGCCAGCGTGGCCCGATTGGTAAAATCGCCGCACAGGAACAGGCCTTTCTGCGCCGCGTCGAAATCGCTGGCGCTGGCCACCGGCCGGTCGAACCGCATGCACAGTTCCACCTCGTAATCGAGCAGCACGTCGTCGCCTGCCCGGACAGTGGTGAGGGCGGGGCTGGCCGCGCCGAACTTGGGGAACTGGAACACTGTGTCGCTGCCCGCTTCTTCGGCATGGGCGGCAATGTTGGTGCCGGTGGCCACATGCCGGGTGCCGGGGCCAGCGGCGGGGAGCAGGTCTGCGATCGAGAAGGTCAGGATCGGTTGTTCCGCCAGCGTGGCCGGACGCGCCGCTTCGGCCGGGAGCGAAGCGAGCGCGGCAAACGGATCGGCCAGCGGTTCGGCACCAAGAGCCGCCAGGTCGATACCGCGGACTACGTCCCGTTCCAGGCCGATAACCAGATAGGTCGCGATGCTGCCATCGGAACGCTGGCGCTGCGCCAGCGTAAATGCTTCGTCCAGCGGAGCAATCACCGGTGTTAGCGGTTCGGCTTCGAAGCTGGCGCGATTGCCGCGCGGATCGGGCGAGGTGGCCCAGGCAAGGGCGACCCCGATAACAAGAATGAGCAGGACAATCCCCGCAATCCGCGCTGCTTGCCGGACCAAGTGCTGTCTCCCGGCGACCCGCCTGCCATCAAGCCCATCAGCACGCGAATTGCAAACAAAGACGCCGCCCGGCCGGATGGCGGGGCGGCGTCGATGGCTTTGGAAGTGCGGGGCTGGCGGCTTACTTGAGTTCGCTGCCGTCCATCACCGTGAATTCGGTTGCGGCCTTTTCCATCGCGGTGCGCTTGGCTTCCGGCGAGGCAATCAGGCCGATCCTGGTCAGCGCGCCGTCCGGTCCCCAGTTCCGGGCCCATTCGGCGAGGAACTGCTTGAGACCCGGGATTGCTTCAAGATGCGCCTGCTTGACGTAGATGAACATCTCGCGGGCAGCCGGGTAGTTGCCGCTGGTCACGTTTTCCATGGTCGGGGCGGCACCGTTGACCGGCAGACCCTGCACCTTGCTGCTGTTTTCCTCGAGGAAGGAATAGCCGAAGATGCCGACGGCCTTGGGGTTGCCGCTGATCTTCTGCACGATCAGATTGTCCTGTTCACCCTGGTCGACATACTTGCCGTCGGAGCGGACTTCGGTGCAGACCTTGTCGTATTCGTCCTCGTCGCTTTCCTTGAGCGCGGCCATGGCAGGATCGGTCTTGCAGCCAACCTCGAGGATCAGTTCCTTGAGCGAGTCGCGGGTGCCCGAGGTCGACGGCGGGCCGTAGACCAGGATCGGTTCAGCGGGGAGCGAGGGATCGACATCGGCCCAGGTCTGGGCAGTCTGTTCCTGGCCGAAGGGGCGCGCGGCAATCGCCTTGTAGACGATTTCCGGGGTCAGGTTGAGCTGGATGCCGCCTTGCGCCGAGGCGAACACCAGACCGTCGAGGCCGACCTGGAGTTCGATGATATCGGTTACGCCATTGGCCTTGCAGCCTTCGAACTCGCTCGCCTTCATCCGGCGCGAGGCGTTGGCAATATCGGGGGTGCTGGGGCCGACGCCCGAGCAGAACAGGTTGATGCCGCCGCCCGTGCCAGTCGACTCGATCAGTGGCGCCTTGAAGCCGGGGTTCGCCTGGGCGAACAGTTCGCCCACCTTCTTGGCGAACGGGAACACGGTCGAAGAGCCGACCACGCGCACCGAATCGCGCGCACCGCCGCTTCCGCCGGTGTTGTCGCACGCGGCGAGTGCGAGGGAGGAGATGGCGAGGAACGCGAAAGTCTTGGTCAGTTTCATGGGCGGAAATCCCTGCTTGATGGTTAGGCGGCCCGTTACGGGGCCATTATGACACGGAAATGACAATTGGCCGTCAGAAGTCGATCTGCGCTCGCACGCCGAAGGCGTCGACGCCGTAGGAGCGGTCCCCGACCGGGATGGCGAGCGCGGCGTTGTCATATTCCAGCCGCCCGTAGTTCGCGAGCAGCATGGTATATTCGGTCGGCTTCCATACGAGCGAGAGCAGGTAGCCATTCTGCGTCCCGCCGAGAATCCCGGCATCGCTGAGGTCGAGGTAATCGTAGCGTGCATTGAGCTGCAGCGAGCCCGTGCCGCCGGAGCCAACCGGACTCCTCGGCTTGGTCCGGTCGAACTTGCCGTCCTTGTAGCCGCGCGTGTCGCCCTTGGTCAGGAACACGCCGACTTCGGCATAGCCGCCAAAGAAGGTGGGGTCTGTCAGCCCGGCCGGGCGGTTCGCGTTTTGCCAGAACCCTTCGGCCGCCACGTGAAACGGGCCGGAAATCATTGCGCCTTCGAGGCCCAGCCCGATCTCGCTCGAAGCGGCGAGGCCGCGGGTATCGACGAACCGGTCCGGGGTGAAGTGAACCAGCGGGCGCTGGCGGTACCGCACGGTGCTGCCGGCGGGCAGATCCTTGTAATGGGCCGAAGCGCCCAGGTGCAGCTGGGCCTTCCCGATCTTCGGCATGTAGACCAGCCGCCCGTCGACCCCCCGCCGCTTGCTGGGCAGGTTATCCATGTTGTCGCCGAACAGCCCCGCCTGGACCAGCACGTCCCCGCCGGACCATTCCGCCGCGATGCCGACCTGGCGCTGGAAACCGAAGGCATCGGTGAAGGCGGCGCGCTCGATCATGCTGGTATGCAGGCTGCTGCTCAGCTCTTCCAGCGACTGGAAGTTGTTCATCTGTCCGGCCGAGACGGTCAGCCCGCCACCCGCGTCATAGGAAATGATGGCGTCGGTCACGGCAACGTCGCTGCCCGCGAAATCGACTTCGAACTTGTAGCCGAACCCGCCCGGCATGTCGCCCGAGGCACCGATCCGGATGCGGCGCGCTTCGCTGGTAAAACCGTCGCCCTGGCCTGTCCCGTCGGGCGAGGAAACGGTGCCCGCGTCGAACTGCAGCCGGCCGCGCGGCTTGAAGGTCCAGCCCTTGTCGCCCTTCACTTCGGGCGCGCCCTTGAATGCGATAGCGGGTGCCTTGGCGCTGGCGGCCTGAGCAGCCGTGGCGGCAGCCTGTGCGCTCGTGGCCGTCGCTGTCGCAGCGTCCGCCTTGGCCTCTGCTGCAGCCAGTTCGCCCTCGAGCTGGTCGATGCGCGCGGACATCCGCTGCATCTCGGCCCGCATGGCGGCCAGTTCCTGCTGTACGCTGAGGCTTTCCGCCGATTGGGCCGCAGCGGGCATGGCCCAGCCACCTGCGACAGCCAGCGCCAATGCGGAGGCGAAAACTGCGTGTTTCATTTGGGTTACGCTTTCCAGACTAAAATACTACCTGAGTGCGACGCCCCTATGAGGATTATATGACATTCTGGTGACATTCGAAGGGTAGGCGTGCAGCGCGTCATGGGCCAGCGGCCGGATCGTTCCTGCCGGCCTGAAAGGGGGCGATCACCGCCGCCGTCACGCGCGCCGGCCGGCCGGTGGAACGGTCGAGCATGGCCCAGGTCGTCGCGGCCGAGACGATTACCTTCCCTGTCGCATTGCGGAAATCGACCCGGCGGAGCGAAGTCGCCCCGCGCGGATCGCCTGGAATCCAGGTTTCCCCGGTCACACTTTCTCCGAGACCGATATTGCCGCGATAATCGATCTCGTGCCGCACCACGAGCCAGACGAAATCGCGCGCATGATCGGGCGCGGCGAACGCATCCCAGTGTGCAGTCGCCATGTCCTGCACCCATTGCACCCACACCGCGTTGTTGACGTGGCCCATCACGTCGATGTGTTCCGGGCCAGCGGTGAAGGTGCGGGTGAATTTCAAGTCCAGCCTCCGTTGGTGTCGAGCGTAGTCGAGACACCTGCGGCGAATTGCCTCTCGACCGGGCTCGAGGCGAACGGTCCTGACGGGTAGCTTATTTCGTCAGGCCCAACTGCCACAGGATGAAGGCAAACTCCTCCGCCGTCTCATAGAGCGAAGCGAACCGGCCCGACTTGCCCCCGTGGCCTGCGCCCATGTTGGTCTTGAGCAGAAGCTCATTGGAATCGGTCTTGGTTGCGCGCAGTTTGGCCACCCACTTGGCCGGTTCCCAGTAGGTCACGCGCGGATCGTTCAATCCGGCGGTGACCAGTAGCGGCGGATAGTTCTGCGCGATCACCTGGTCGTAAGGCGAATAACTGAGAATGTAGGCAAAGGCCTGCTTGCTGAGAATCGGATTGCCCCATTCGGGCCACTCGCCCGGGGTCAGCGGCAGGCTTTCATCGAGCATGGTGTTCAGCACATCGACAAATGGCACGTGCGCCACCACCGCGCCCCACAGGTCGGGATCGGTGTTGACCACAACGCCCATCAGCTCGCCGCCGGCGGAGCCGCCGCTGGCGCTGACCTTGCCCCTGGCGGTGTAGCCCTGGTCAATCAGCCCCTTGGCCGCATCGACGAAGTCGTTGAAGGTGTTGGTCCGTTCGTTGAGCTTGCCCTGCAGGTACCAGCGCCGGCCAAGATCGTCCCCGCCGCGGATATGGGCGATGGCATAGGCCACGCCGCGGTCGACCAGGCTGAGCCGCGCGGTCGAGAACCCCGGTGGCACGGCATAGCCGTAGGCACCGTAGGCGTAGAGATGCAGCGGGCCGCCCATCTGCCGGTCTTTGCGCATCAGCACACTCACCGGCACCTGCGTACCGTCACGCGCGGTAACCATCAGGCGCTCGGTCTTGTAGAGCGAGGGGTCGTAACCGCTGGGGATTTCCTGCTGCTTGAGCAGGTCAAGCTTTCCGGTTCTGACGTCGTAATCATAGACAGAATCCGGCGTCACCATGCTTTCGTAGACCAGCCGCAACTTGCTGACATCGTATTCCGGGTTGTTGCCAAGGCCGGCGTCGTAGCTGGCTTCAGGGAACGGGATCGGTGTCACGTCGGCGGCCTTGCGGTAGTCGCGCAGCTGGATCTGGTCGAGGCCATTGAGACGCCCCTCGGTGACGTAGAAATCCTTGTAGAGATCAAAGCCGGTCAGGTAGAATTCGTCCGACCCCTCGATCAGCGTGGTCCATTCACCGGGCTTGTCGAGCGACGCGGTGGCGAGGCGGAAATTGACGTGCGCGTCGTTGGTGTGGACGAACAGCGTAGCTTTTCCGTTCTCCGTGCGCACATCGACATCGTATTCGACACCTTTCTGGCGGGGTCTGACGAGGATCTGCTCGCCCGTGGGATTGTCGGCACGCACCAGCCGCACTTCGCTGGTTTCGTTGTCGCCGGTGGCGATCACCAGCCAGTCTTCCTGCGCGGTCAGGCCAACGCCCACCCCGAAGCTCTGGTCTTCTTCCTTATAGAGCGTCACGTCCTGCTCGATCGGCGTCCCGATCACATGCAGCTTCGCCTCCAGTGTGCGCCACTCCTCGGTCGACGGGCCGTAGACCAGGGCAGTGTCATTCGCGACCCAGGTCAGGCCGCCGCGCAGGTTGGCGAGCTCGTCCGGCAGCAGATCGCCGGTCTCGAGATCCTTGATCCGCGCGGT
The DNA here is from genome assembly GCF_035319885.1 of Altererythrobacter sp. H2. Taxonomy (NCBI): domain Bacteria; kingdom Pseudomonadati; phylum Pseudomonadota; class Alphaproteobacteria; order Sphingomonadales; family Erythrobacteraceae; genus Altererythrobacter; species Altererythrobacter sp. H2. The sequence continues at coordinate 3,135,298 of NZ_CP141285.1, read as the reverse complement.
ATAGCGTTCCGAACCGTTGGTGTCGGTCGAATAGGCCAGGAAGCGCCCGTTCTGGCTGACCGACAGGGCTCCCAGCCGGAAGTACTCCTGTCCTTCGGCCAGCTGGTTCTCGTCGAGCAGCAGCTGGTCCGGCCCGCCTGCCACCGGCTTGCGATACCATTTGCGGTATTCCTGCCCCTCGTCGAACTTCGACCAGTAGAGGAAATCGCCATCCTTCTGGGGAACGGTGCTGTCGTCTTCCTTGATCCGCCCCTTCATCTCCTCGAACAGGGAGTCGACCATGGCCTTGTGCGGGGCCATCCGCGCTTCAAACCAGGCGTTCTCCGCCTCGAGATAGGCCAGCACGTCCTTGTCATCGACCACCGGATAGGATTTGTCGTGCAGCCAGTTGTACGGGTCGGAGATGGTGATCCCGTGATGGCTATAGGAATGTGCGCGCTGCTCGGCGACGGGAGGGGCGGCAGGAGCCGGTGTGGTCACGCTGGTGGGTTCCTCGTTCTGGGTGGCGGTGGTCTGGGCCGTTGCGGAGGCTGCTTGCGGGGCAAGGGCCATTCCTGCGGCCAGTGCTGCGACGGACAGTGACCGGAAAAAGGTCGTGCGGTTCATGAGGGCAGGCTCCGGTTTTGTGGCGGCGTCACGGCTGGAAAGGCTCGGCCCGATTGACTATGTTGCTTGGCTCTACGCGGCAAGCCCCGCCTGCCGGATAAACGAGGAACTTTGCCATGCTGATGCAGACCCACGAAAGCCGCCTGTCCGCCCTGCGCGAGGAGCTGAAGCGGCGGGGGCTGGACGGGTTCGTTGTGCCCATCAGCGACGAGCACATGAGCGAATACATCGGGGCTTATGCCCAGCGGCTCGCCTGGCTGACCGGGTTCGGCGGCTCGGCCGGCAGCGCCATCGTACTGAAGGACCGGGCGGCGATCTTCATCGACGGGCGCTACACCATCCAGGTGCGCGAGCAGGTCGACGAGCGCCTGTTCGAATACCAGAGCGTACCTGCCACTTCTCACGCCAAGTGGCTTGCCGCCAACGCGCCGGATGGTGCCAAGATCGGCTATGACGCCTGGCTCCACTCGCGCGGCTGGGCCGACATGGTAGGCAAGGCACTGGCCAAAAAGGGCGGCGAGCTGGTCGCTGTTTCCAGCAATCCGGTCGACGCGGTATGGGCTGACCGGCCTGCGCCATCGCCTGCGCCCGCCGTGGTCCATGACGAGAGCCACGCGGGCCGTTCCAGCGCCGACAAGCGGGCTGAAGTGGCTGACTGGCTCAAAGCCGAAGGGCTCGACGCGGCGGTGATCAGCGCGCTCGACTCGGTGGCCTGGCTGCTCAATATCCGCGGGGCCGACGTGGAGCGTACGCCGGTCGCGCTGTCCTATGTCCTTGCCCACGCCGATGGCACGGCGGAGCTGTTCATCGCGCCCGAGAAAGTCACGCCCGACCTGGTCCAGCACCTCGGCAACGCCGTAACCGTGCGTCCGCGTGATGCGTTTGAGCAGGCGTTGGTCGGATTGGCGGGCAAGAGCGTTGCAGTCGATCCGGACTACGGGGTTGCAGCAATTTCGTCAGCGCTGGAGGCAGCCGGGGCCACGGTCGTCGCCAGCCGCGATCCCACCATCCTGCCGCGCGCGATCAAGAACCCGGTCGAGCAGGCGGGGCAGCGCAGCGCCCAGGCGCGTGACGGGGCGGCGATTGCGAAGTTCCTCCACTGGCTGTCGGTTGAAGCGCCCAAGGGCGGCGAGACCGAGCTTTCCGCCGTCGCCGCGCTGCGAGGGTTCCGTGAGGAGACCGGGCTGCTCAAGGACCAGAGCTTCGACACCATTTCCGCCGCGGGGCCCCATGCCGCGATCCCGCACTACCGGGTGGACGAGGACTCGAACCTGCCGATTGACCCCGGCAGCGTGTTCCTGTGCGATTCGGGCGCGCAATATCTTGATGGCACCACCGACATCACCCGCACAGTGTGGATCGGGCCCGGTGAGCCCACGCCCGAGCACAAGGACCGCTTCACCCGCGTGCTCAAGGGCCATATCGCCATTGCCCGCGCGGTGTTTCCGCAGGGGACCAACGGCAGCCAGCTCGATGCCTTTGCCCGTCAGTACCTGTGGCAGGCCGGGGTCGACTATGCCCACGGTACCGGGCACGGGGTCGGCAGCTACCTCTCGGTCCACGAAGGGCCCCAGCGGATCGCCAAGGCGACCGGCGGGCAGGCCGGGACCACGCAGGAACTGCATGCAGGGATGATCCTGTCGAACGAGCCTGGTTACTACAAGGCGGGCCACTTCGGCATCCGGATCGAGAACCTGGTGCTGGTCGAGCCGCGCGCGATTGAGGGCGCTGAAGGCGAGTATCTCGGGTTCGAGAACCTGACCTGGGCACCGATTGATGCCACCCTGGTCGATGCCGGGCTGCTGACCCCGCAAGAGGTCGAATGGTGGAACGCCTACCATGCGCGCACCTACGAAATCCTGGCTCCGCAGGTCGAGGGCGCGGTGCTGGCATGGCTGGAGCAGGCCTGCCAGCCGCTGTGACAGCAAGTCTTGAAGGCGATCTTGTGAGCGCCTCTATGTTCGCGTAATGTTCCGCCTTGTCGTGAGTCGCGACAAGAGGAGGATATCATGCTCGGATATGTGACGCTGGGAACCAACGACCTGCAGAAGGGTGCCCCGTTCTACGACGCCATCGCACAGGAGATGGGTGTGGGTCGGATGATGGATTTCGACACCTTCATCGCCTGGGGCGAATGGGGTGGCGGCGCCGGGATTGCGCTGACCAAACCGTTCGACGGGCAGCCCGCCACGGTCGGCAACGGGGTAATGGTGGCAATCGAGGCGAGGGATCCGGCGCAGGTGCAGCGGCTCTACGATATCGCCCTGGCCCACGGCGGCACCTGCGAAGGCGCGCCCGGCCCGCGCGGCGAAGCAGACGCCCAGGGCAATGTGTTCTACGCGGGATACTTCCGCGATCCGGACGGCAACAAGCTTAACGCATTCTGCATGGCGCCGGCAGGATCGCTTGCGGCCGGGTGAATGGGTGAGGCGCGCCGTTACAAATGGCGACAAATTGGCCGGGGCGCGGCATATTCCTGCGACATGGCAGGCCTAGAGCAGCAGGCAAGGGTTGTGGCGGCGCCAATCGTCCTCCCCCCTTCCTTGAACGGCGCCGCTGCAACCTGCCACCCAGGTTCCAACGGAGAAACCCCATGCGTAAGTTTACTCTCACCCTCACCGCCGCCGCACTTGCCATCGTGGCCTCCACCGGTGTCGCAGCCCAGCCCATGCGCGGCGGCGATCTGACCCTTGCGGCCTTCACCGAACGGGCAGGCAAGATGTTCGACCGGATGGATGCAAACAGCGATGGCGTCATCAATGCGGCTGACCGGGCAGCGCAGCAGGCAGCCCGCTTCGGCAAGCTCGACAGCGATGGCAATGGCGAAGTCAGCAAGGCCGAGATGCAGGCCGCCCAGCAGGCCCGCAAGGCGAAGATGGCGGAGCGGCGGGCTGCCCGGGAAGCCAGATCAGGCCAGATGAGCGATCGGCGCTTTGCCATGCTCGATGCCGATGGCTCGGGCGGCGTCACTCCGGCCGAAATGGCAGCAGCGCGCGAGAAGCGCGGTGAAATGCGCGGCCAGCGAAAGGCGGCTGGCGGTGAAGCCCGCGAAGCCCGCCAGGGCCAGCGTGCCGAAACCGGCGCCATGCGCGGCAAGCGGGGCGGCAAGGGCGGCGCGCACATGATGCGCGGGCTGGTCCGCCAGGCTGATGCCAATGGCGACAAGGCGATCACCCGCGCCGAATTTGATACGGCCATCGCCGCCCGCTTTGCCCGGATGGATGCGGACGCCAACGGCACAGTAACGGCGGAAGAGCATCGCGCGGCCCGCTCCGCCATGCAGGCTGCCCGGCGCGGCGGCGGACAGTAAGCCCCGCTTGTCGCAGTATGGGTCAGGTCGCTAGGGTCTCAGCCAGCCATGACTGAACCTGCCCCTGTCACCTTGCTGCTGGTTGATGACGAAGCGACCCTGCGCGAACCCCTGGCGGAGTATCTCTCCGGCCAGGGGTTCATCGTGCACGAGGCAGACAGTGCCGCGATGGCGCGCAGCCGCCTGCTGGACCTGCGGCCCGACCTTGTCCTGCTAGACGTGATGATGCCAGGCGAGGACGGCCTGTCGCTGTGCCGCCACCTCATTGAGATGCGCGACATTCCGGTGATCCTGCTTACCGCCCGGGGTGAGGCGACCGACCGGATCGTCGGGCTGGAAATCGGGGCCGATGACTATGTCACAAAGCCGTTCGAGCCGCGCGAACTGGTTGCCCGGATCCGCTCGGTCCTGCGCCGGGCGGGCCGCGCCGCACCTTCGCCCGATACCGACGCGCACTACCTGTTCGAAGGCTGGCGGCTCGATCCCCTGCGCCGCCGCCTGACCGATCCGGCCGGCACGCTGGTGCCGCTCACCACTGCCGAGTTCCGCCTGCTTCAGACTTTGCTCGACCATCCGCGCCAGGTGCTGGACCGGGACCGGCTGCTCGACATGGTCCAGGGCCGCGAGGCGCATCTGTTTGACCGCGCGGTCGACAACCAGGTCAGCCGCCTGCGCCGCAAGGTCGAGGTGGACAGCCGCAGCCCGGTTCTGATCCAGACCGTGCGTGCAGGCGGATACTGCCTCGCCGCTGATGTCCGCCGTGTCATGCCGGATAGCGTCTGACTATGGCCTCACCATGCGCCTGATACCCGGAAGCCTGCGCGGGCAAGTGCTGTTGGCGGTCATGCTGGCCTTGCTGGTGGCGCAAGGCGTCTCGGCGGCGCTGCTGCTGCGTGCGGCAGAGAACCGGCGCGATGCCGCGATGCTGAACGCCGCTGCGCTGCAACTGGTGCGGCAGGACGCGCCACGCACCCTTGATCGGGTCTCGGATCGGAACCGAGCGATGGATCGCCGGCGGGAGCGGCGAATGCGCACTCTCGCCCCGCGCCTGCCGCGCCCTCTTCGTCTGGAGTGGACTGAACGGCCGGTGATTTTGCCCGGCGAAAAGCGCGACGCTGCGCGAGAAGCTGACCTCGCCGACTTGCTCGCCAGTCAGGGCGTGCCGGTGGCGGAAGTGCTGGTCCTCACCAGGCCCGTGGCGACGGACCCGTTCGTCGCTTCCCGTCCCCGGATGGCTCAGCGGATGGAGCGGGAAAGCGCCGGACGCCGGCCAATGCTGGTTGCCGCTCTGCGGCGCGAAGGCGCAAGCCAGTGGAGCGTGGCCCGGATTCCGCGCCCCGTTGGCGACCGCGCTGTTACGAGCACGATCGTGGTGCAGACCATGGTGCTGTTCGTGGTCCTCGCGCTGGCTCTTTGGTTGTTGCTGCGCCGCATCACCCGCCCGCTGGCAGAGCTTACCAGACGTACGGAAGCATTCGCCGGGACGAGGCAGACGGGCGAGCCGCTGGCCGAGCGCGGGCCGGACGACGTGCGGCGCCTGATCGCCGCACACAATGCGATGGAGGCGCGCCTTGCCGCACTGCTCGACGAAAAGGACGTCATGCTTGGCGCGATCGGACACGATCTCAAGACGCCCCTGGCTGCGCTCCGGGTGCGGATCGAGAGCGTCGACGATTCCACCCAGCGCGCCCGCATGGCCGGAACGATCGAGGACATTACCCGGACCCTCGACGATATCCTGATGCTCGCCCGGGTCGGGCGTCCGGCAGGTGAACGGGAACCGACTGACCTGGTCGCGCTCAGCGCTATGGTAGTGAGCGAGTTCGAGGACCTGGGCGAGCCAGTCAATCTGGTCGAGGGCGCGCGGGTGGTGGCTCCGGCGCAGGACAGCTGGCTCCGCCGTGCACTGCGCAACCTGGTTGCCAACGCAGTGCGTTATGGCGGGGCGGCGCGCGTCAGCGTGGTTTCGGACGGCAGCCACGCCGTGCTGCGGGTCGACGATGACGGCCCCGGCATCCCTGCGGACCGGATCCCGGCCATGCTCGAACCCTTCGCGCGAGGCGAGGTCAGCCGCAACCGTCAGACCGGTGGCACCGGCCTGGGGCTCGCCATCGCCCGGGCCATTGCCGAGCAACACGGCGGTGAGCTGGCCCTTTCCAACCGCCCCGAAGGGGGACTGCGCGCAGAGATCAGGTTGCCGCTCGGCTGACAATTGCGCCGATCAGCGCATCAGCCCGCCGATCAGGTTGCGCACGAACCGGCCTGCGATGCTGCCGCCGAACTCGGTCGCGATCGTCCCGGCCGCTGCCGTCGCCGCGTTGCGGGTGGCGCTGGAGCGGCTCTTCTTGCCGGTGATCTTGGCGGCGAGGATGGTGGCGGCGCTGCTGGCGGCAGCCCCGGCGGCGGCTTTGCCCGCTTTTTCCCACAGGCTGGTGGTCTTGCGGGCACGGCTGCGGACCACTTCTTCGCCCTGTTCGGCCACTTCCTCGGCTGTGGCGGCGGCATCGGCGGCCTTGGCGATCAGCACTTCGGCGGCGCTCTCGCGGTTGACCGCGGTGTCGTATTTGCCGTCAAGCGGGCTGACCGACTGGACGATCGCCCGTTCCTTCGGCGTGACCGGGCCGAGGCGGCTGCGCGGCGGACGGATCAGGGTGCGCTGGACAACCGTAGGCGCGCCATCGCCATCAAGGGTGGAGACCAGCGCTTCGCCCGTTTTCAGCTCGGTGATTGCCGCCTCGACGTCGAGATCGGGGTTGATGCGGAAGGTCTCCGCCGCTGCCCTGATCGCCCGCTGGTCACGCGGGGTGAAAGCGCGCAGGGCGTGCTGGACCCGGTTGCCGAGCTGCCCGGCGACCTCTTCCGGAATGTCGATTGGGTTCTGGGTGACGAAATAGACGCCGACGCCCTTGGAGCGGATCAGGCGCACGACCTGTTCGATCTTGTCCTGCAGTGCCTTGGGAGCATCGTCGAACAACAGGTGTGCCTCGTCAAAGAAGAACACCAGCCTCGGCTTTTCCGGGTCGCCCACTTCGGGCAGGCTCTCGAACAGCTCGGCCAGCAGCCACAGCAGGAACGTGGCATAGAGCTTGGGGCTGCGCATCAGCTGATCTGCAGCGAGCACGTTGATATAGCCGCGCCCCTGGTCGTCCACCTGCAGGAAATCGTCGATTTCCAGCGCGGGTTCGCCGAAGAACCGGTCCGCTCCCTGCGCCTCGAAACTCAGCAGCTGGCGCTGGATCGCGCCGACCGTGGGCTTGGCGACATTGCCGTATTTGCCCGAAAGTTCGCTGGCGTTTTCCTGTGCCCAGCCAAGGACCGCCTGCAGATCGGCAAAGTCGAGCAGCAGCAGGCCGTTCTCGTCGGCGTGACGGAACACGATCTGCAGCACGCCTTCCTGAGTCTCGTTCAGATCGAGCAGGCGGGCCAGCAGCAGCGGGCCCATTTCGGACACCGTGGTGCGGATCGGATGGCCCTGCTCGCCATAGAGATCCCAGAACATCACCGGATTGTCGGAATAGCCGTAGTCCTCGATCCCCAGGTCCTGCGCCCGCTTCTCCAGGCTGGCGGCGTGCTTGAACTGGGGCGATCCGGGCATGGCCACGCCAGACAGATCGCCCTTCACGTCGGCCACGAAAACGGGCACGCCTTCGGCCGAGAAGCACTCGGCCAGCCCTTGCAACGTCACGGTCTTCCCGGTGCCGGTCGCGCCTGCCACCAGCCCGTGGCGATTGGCCCGGCGAAGGTCGAGATATTGCTTTTCGCCATTGGCGGCGAGGCCGAGATAGATCTGTCCCACGTGCGGCTGCGTCCCTTTTTTCAAACCCCTGCCGGGCACATGGCCAGCACCGGCCTGCCGGTCAACACTCGACTTGGGGCGCAAAGCGGTTAAGGCAACGCCATGGCTGGCCGCACGCCCTTTGTCCTGCTTGACGACGCCCGCAGCACCGGTGCGGCGGACGCGCATTTCTACGAAAACCCGCGCGAAGTGTTCGTCGCGCGGCTGCCGGGAGAGGTGGCCGCCGTGCTGGCAGCAGCGGATGCGGCGCAGCAGGCGCAGGGCGGCGCGCTGGTGGGCTATATTGCCTACGAGGCCGGTCTGGCGCTGGAGCCCCGCCTCGCGCCGCTGGCCGATGCGCGCGCGGGCGGGGCCGGGCCGCTCGTCTGGCTTGGCCTGTTTGGCGAAGAGCAGGTGATTCCGGCTGCCGAGGTGGCCGACTGGCTGGCGGCGCGCGCGCCCGGTGAGGGATCGATCGGCCCGCTCGAGCCGCAGCTCTCTTTCGGCGCTTATTGCCAGGCTTTCGCGCAGATGCAGGAAGCGATCCGGGCGGGCGACATTTACCAGGTCAACCTCACTTTCCCGCTCACCGGATCCTATCGCGGTGACGAACTGGCGCTGTACCGCGCGCTGCGCCCGGCAGCGGGGGCGGGTTATGGCGGGGTGGTGTTCGACGGCAGTGACTGGCTGCTCAGCCTCTCGCCCGAGCTGTTTGTTGCCCGCCATGGCCGCGCCGTGAAGGCCAAGCCGATGAAGGGCACCCGGCCCCGTAGCGCCGACGCGGCTCAGGATGCGGCGCTGGCCGCCGAACTGGGGGCATCGGTCAAGGACCGGGCCGAGAACCTGATGATCGTCGACCTGCTGCGCAACGATCTCTCCCGCGTGGCTGAGCCGGGCAGCGTCAAGGTTGACGCGCCGTTCGCGGTCGAAAGCTATCCCACGGTGCACCAGATGGTGTCGACCGTGCGCGCCAACCTGGCCGAAGGGACCGGCACGCTCGATCTGGTGCGGGCGATCTTTCCGTGCGGCTCGATCACCGGCGCGCCCAAGATCCGGGCAATGGAACTGATCGCCGAGGTCGAGCGCGATGCGCGCGGGCCCTATTGCGGCGCGATCGGCCGGATCGGGGCGGGCGGGGATGCCGCGTTCAATGTCGCCATCCGTACCTTGCGCCTTTCGCCGGTCGAGAACGGTCACGGCCGCGCGGTGCTGGGGGTCGGTTCGGCAGTGGTGGCCGACAGCGAGGCCGAGGCGGAATGGCGCGAATGCCTGGTCAAGGGCGGGTTCGCCCGCGCCTCTGCGGCCGATACGCGGGCTCCGGCATTCGATCTGATCGAGACCATGCGGTTCGATCCCGATCATGGCATCGCGCTGCTGGAGCTGCACCTCGAGCGGATCAGGGCCAGTGCGGCCATGCTCGGCTTAGCATTTGATCGCCATGCCGTGCGCAACCAGATCCAGGCGCTCTGTTTCGAGCTGGAGGCGCCCGCTCGGGTGCGGCTGCTGGCGGCCCGCAGCGGGGCGATTGCGCTGGAGGCCGGCGCCCTGCCTGCGCCCTTGCCCGATCCCGCGCCATGCATTGCCCTGCCGCTGCCAGTCGATCCGGGCGACTGGCGCCTGCGCCACAAGACCAGCGACCGGGGGTTCTATGCCGATGCGCTGGACGTGGCTCACGGCGCGGGCGCGGTCGAGGCGCTGCTGGTCCACCCCGGCGGACAACTGACTGAAGGCAGCTTCACCAGTGTGTTCGTCGAGCGGGACGGCACGCTGCTGACCCCCCCTGCCGCGCTCGGCCTGCTGCCGGGCGTGCTGCGGCGCTCCCTGCTTGAAAGCGGTGCTGCACGCGAGGAGGAGCTGTCGCTGGCGGACCTCGAACACGGGTTTCTGATCGGCAACGCGCTGCGCGGGCTGATCCCAGCAAGGCTTCTGACATGATCGATATTCTCTACGAAGACGGCGAAGCGCTGGTGATCGACAAGCCGGGCGGCCTGCCCGTGGAGCAGCCGCGCAAGGGCGGCCCTTCACTGGAGGACCACCTCGATGCGCTGCGGCTGGGCTTCCAGCGCGCGCCGATGCCGGTTCATCGGCTCGACACCGACACCTCCGGCTGCCTGCTGCTGGCGCGCAACCCCAAGGCGCTGGCACGGTTTTCGCGTGCCTTCGAAGACCGGCAGGTGGAGAAACGCTATCTGGGTGTGCTGGCGGGCGAACTGGCAGAGGAAGCGGGCACGATCGAGCTGGCCCTCTCGAAGATCAGCAGCGCCGAAAAGGGCTGGCGCATGATCCCGGCGAAGAAGGGCAAGCCGTCGGTCACCCACTGGCGTCGGCTGACAAGCGTGGGCGGGCTCACGCTGGTCGAATTCCGGCCTGAAACGGGGCGCACCCACCAGATCCGCGTCCATGCCGCCTCTGGTCTGGGCGCGCCGCTGCTGGGCGATCCGGTCTATGGCCCGGTCCACGGAGTGGGCAAGGGCGCCCGGCGCACCATGCTCCATGCCGCCGGGATCGTGGTGCCGCGCGCAGGCAAGACGCCGATTGCCGCCACTGCGCCGATGCCGGCGGACTTCACGGCGCTCGGGTTCAGCGATGGATGAGGTGATCGCCCGCGCGCTGGCTGCGGCGGAGGAGAAATTCTTCGTGGCCGGCGGCCCGGGCGGACAGAACGTCAACAAGGTAGCGACGGCGGTGCAAATGCGGGTCAATGTGTTCGCAATCGGCCTGTCGCCGGAGGCCTACCACCGGCTGGTCGAACTGGCCGGGAGCAAGCTGACCAAGGATGGCGAGATCGTGCTGACCGCCCGCGAATACCGCACCCAGGAGCAGAACCGGGAGGCGGCGCGAGTGCGTCTCACAGCCCTGCTGGAGGATGCCCTGACTCCGCCCAGGAAGCGGGCCAAGAGCCGCCTCAATCGGGTCGGCAAGGTCCAGCGCCTGAAAGCCAAGAAAGTGCGCGGGGCGGTCAAGGCCGGGCGCGGCAAGGTGGATTGGTAGGGGCGCGCTACTCCCGTTCGGCAAACATCTCGCGCATCATCGGTTGCAGGTGGACGCCGTAATAGGCGAGCACGTCCCAGTCATTGGTGCGTTCGTAGTGGGTCACCAGGCTTTGCCCGTCCCACCGGTGCAGGGCATAGCCCGCAGGCTCAGTGGTGATCAGGGCGCGATTATCAGGTTTCGTCACATCCACCTCGCGCAAATCGAGCGAGACCAGCGGCGCGACCGAAGGCGTGACACAGACCGGCACACCATGGAACCGCGTTGAAATCGGACGGTGCAGGTGCCCGCAGTGGATCGCCAGGATCTGCGAATGCCCGGCAATCGCCGCCGCTAAGTTGGCGATCCAGTCTTCCCCGGGCGCCGGGTCCATCCAGTCGATGCCGGAAACGACTGGCGGGTGGTGCATGAACAATACGGTCGGCGTCCCGGGATGAGCATCGAGCTGCGCCCGCAGCCAGTCACGCCGCCGGGTGCAGAAAGCCCCGCCGTGTCGCCCGGGTTCGAAACTGTCAAGCATCAGGATGCGCAACCCCTCCTGTTCGATTGCGTACTGGATGAAACCGTCTTCATTCGGGGTGGCAGGGAAAGCGGCGAGCAGCCCTTCGCGGCTGTCATGGTTGCCGGGAATGGCATGGATCGGGAATGGGCAATCCTTCAGCAGGTCGGCCGTCTTCTCGAAGCTTTCCCGATCGCCATGATCCGTCAGATCGCCGGTCAGCAGCAACAGGTCGATCCGGTTGGGGGCGGTCAGCAGCCGTTCCAGCGTCCGGCGGAACCGGATCCGGTTCAGCTCTTCCGGACGCGCATCGGGATCGAAGCCGATATGGATATCGGTCATCTGTGCAATCAGCATCGGCCGGCCCCTTTCCCCATGCCTCAACCCGGCTTCCGGCCGAGCAATGCCACCGTGTCCCGTTTGCGGGTCGGGTGATTGTCAGGGAGGCTGCCCTTCTTCGGGTGATACGAATGGCACATCGCGCAACTGGAAGGAACCTCGGCCTTGCGGGCATCTTCGCCAAGGTGGCATTCGCGGCATACTGCAACTTCCGGCAGGAGCAGGTCGTTCGACGTCTTCGAGGTATCAGCCTCGTGGCAGGTCGAACATTTTTCCTTGTCGTGCTCCTTGTGATCGAACCAGCCGTTGAGCAGGTAGGTGCTGCGCAGGTGGACCGGCATCACGTCCAGCCGCCCGTTGGTCGAGGTCGGATAGTGGCATTCGCCGCACACGCCATCGCGGGACAGCGCCTGGTTGATGCCCACCAAGGTGCGCTGCGGCCGGCCGAATTCCTGGAAATAAACCCCGCCCACGCCGAATTCGCCGGGACGCCGGCGGTTGCTGACGATCGGGCGGCGCGGCGCCCGGTCCATCGCCGCCAGATCTGCCCGCAGCTGGGCCACATCACCGTGGCGCAAGGTGCGGAAAGTGGGGCCGACCTTGTCATAGACCAGGCTGTGGCAGCTCTCGCAGTCCTCTTCCATGTCGACCGGCAGGAAGCCCGCCTTGTCGGCCGTGGGAGTGTGGCAATCGGCGCAGACGAGCTTGTCGCCATAACCCTCTTCTGCCCCGAGATTACCCGCCATCCGCGCGACCCCGCCGCGTGGATTGAGGTGCAGTTCATGCGGGAAGCGCAGGCCGTGCTGTTCCACCGGCTTCTTGTCCAGCGGCAGGCGCTGGGTCGTCTTGCTGCCCAGTTGCGGGTGGAACACGGCCTGGAGCTGCGGGTGCGCAGTGCCGAAGTCGGCGGCATTGGCCAGCTTGGTGTCGGTCAGGCGGCTGTCCATCCCGTCATGGCAATCGGCGCAGAACTGCTGCGGCGTTGCGGCCATCTTGCCCGCCCCTTCATGCTCGGTGTGGCAGGTGGTGCAGGAATTCTGGCCTTCCTTGCCGAAGGTCTCTGCCACACTCCACAGCATGGCGTCGAACGGGGCGAGCGGTCCGAGGCCCTTGTTCTGCCGGTCGATCTCGGCATGGTCGCCGATCTTCTCGTGGCAGGTCAGGCAGGTCTCGTCGCGCACGGATTCGAACGGCTTGGCGTGGCAGGCTTCGCAATTGTCCTCCAGCCCGTGGTGCGCCTGGCTCAGCTTGCCGGTGCTCCAGCTGGCGTCCCATTTGGTCGCCCCCGGGATCCGGTAATTGGGCTTCACCGGCTCGCGGCTGAGATTCGAGTAGATCGGCACGGCGAGGAAGGCGAGGAGGATCAGGCCGAGACCGACCCAGGCCATCGCCCGTTTGCCCGGCATGGCGTTCGACAGGGCAAAACTGCGGACGACATCGCCCGCGCCTTCGTTGTCGATGACCTGGCGAACCGTGATTGTGACCGGTTCGCTGCCATCCTGCGAAACTGTCAGGCGGTAGGTGCCGAAAGCGAATTCGTGCCCCGCATGGGGATCGAATTCGGCCTGCATGATCTTGCGCCCGTCCATCGTGAAGCCAAGCGTGCCGACTGCGGTGATCCGCAGCCTGCCATCGGCCACAGGCTCAATCTGCGCGTGTTCCTGTTCCACCGCCAGATCGGGCAGGTGCAGCGTGTTTTCCGCCGCGCGCCCGATGCTGACCGATGCCGCTTCGATGGGCCGGTCGCGCACGATCTCGCGCCCGTCGGCGGTGAAATCGATGGTTCGGATCAGGAATGCCATGGTGCGCCCCTCACCAGTAATAGAACACGCTGATCACGTGCGCGGTCAGCGCGGCGAGCAGAGCGATCGTTGCGGGTATGTGGATGTAGAGCCAGACCTCGAGCCGGGCGCGTATCTTCATCGCGCGGCGGATCTGGTCGAGCTGGGCCTTGCGCCGGCCGAGCAGGGTACGGACCCGGTCCTCCGTCTCGTTCGGGTTCATGCCGACGCCGAAGTTCTGCAGAGCCCAGGTGGTGCGGCATCCGGGATAGCGGCCGGTCAGGCGGGCGACGACGCCGGGCGCAAACACGTCTTCTTCCAGCGCGGCAATCACGAGGTCGGCGCGGGCCCGTTCGAGCGGCTGGGCAGCACTGTCGAGCTGGCGGTCAATAGCCTCGAGCGCCTCGACCATCTGCGCGCGTGTCATCTCCCGCGCATTGTTGCTGAGCGCGGCCGGGAGGACAGAATAGACCACAACCCCGTAGATGCCCGATCCGATCACCAGCATCATCAGCCCCCAGGCGAGGGTATGGACGTTCCATCCCAGCTGGAAACCGGTGTGCAGAGTGCCGATCACGATCAGGGCAAGGCCAAGATAGACATGCGCGCTGGTCCAGGCCTTCAGGCTCCAGCGGCCGCGCGTCATGTTGCGCTTGCGGATGCCGAGCAGCGACAGCCAGACGATCAGCAGCAGGCCGATCGTGCCCAGGGTATAGCCATACCAGCTGCCACCATTGTGGCGCGGCTCCACATCGATCAGGAAATAGGTGGCGAAGGCCGCTACGCACAGGAAGGTGGCTACCTTCAGCCAGCGCATGCGTTTGTGTGACAGGAAGCTTTCGTGATCGGTATCGCGCCGCTTTTCGTGGAAGGCGAAGTCCCGTTCCTGCACCGAGGCCATCAGTCAGCCTCCTCGGTCAGCTTGGTGAAGGTGAGGAACTTCTCCGGCGCGACGCGGATCGCCGCCCCGGTCGGGCAGGCGCGGACGCAGGCCGGCCCGCCCTCGATGCCGGAGCACATGTCGCACTTGATCGCGACCTTGGGTGCATCCTTGTCGAGCTTCTTCTTGCGCCATGCATAAGGCGCCTCGCCCGGGCCGGGGCCGGCACCGAACAGCAGCCAGCTCAGCAGCGACGGCTTGGGCGGCGGCTTGGCGTCCATCCGGATCACGCCATAAGGACAGTTGCGCTGGCAGTTGCCGCAGCCGATGCAGGTCTCGTCGATGAAGACCTCGCCGTCGGGGCCGCGCTTGATGGCGTTGGGCGGGCAATCAGCCATGCAGTGCGGGTGCTCGCAGTGGCGGCAGCTGGTCGGTACGTGGAGGTGGGCATAAGTGCGCCCGGCTTCCCGGTCGAGCCGGCTCAGTCCTTCGTGGCTGTCGGCACAGGCCTTTTCGCAATTGTCGCAACCGACGCACAGCTTCTCGTCGATCAGGAGCACGTCAGTTGCCTCGCCCAGGCCGTTGTCGACCAAGAACTGCGCGGTCTGCGAATACATGTCGACCGCGCCGGAGAAGCCCTGTTTCTGCGCTTCGATGAACCGGTTGATCTCGCGCCGCCCGGCCATGTCCTTGAGGATGCGCTCGCGCAGGGCAGGCTTGTCGTCCAGCAGGCGGCCGAATGCTTCGCCCGGGAAGCGGATGACCTGGCTCTTGATCGCGGCCTTGACCGTGGCGGTGCGTTTCGACCGGTCGATCACTGCCATTTCGCCGACATAGGACCCGGCCGGCAGATAGGACAGGAACACCGGATTTCCGCCGATCTCCTTTTCCACGATCATCGAGCCGCGCTGGATGATGTAGAAATCGGTGTCGTCCGCTCCTTCCTCGATCACCTTCTGACCTGCGCGAACGTCGACCGTCTGCGCCGCTTCCACCAGCTCGGTCAGGTCGGCGGGTGTCAGACCTGAGCCGAACATCTGCAGCAACTGGCGCTCGGTCGTGATCCGGTTGACCGCGCGGCCCGCCGCCGGGACGGTGGAGATGAGCTTGAGCGCGGCGTTGCGCGACAGTTCCATCACCGTGGTCGGCTCGGCCGCCCGGATGGTCGACCCGCGCCGCCGACCGGAAATCAGGCCGACCTCGCCGAAGATCGAACCCTGCCCGATCGGGACAGTGACGGAGGGATCATCCGGGTTGATCTCGACTGCCACCGAACCCTCGGCAATCGCGAACATCGAGGATCCCGGATCGTTGCGGACGAAGATCACCTCGCCCGCCCCGAAGTGGGTGACCGTGCTGTCGAGCATCAGCTCGCGCATCTGCAGGGGTGACAGTTCCTGCAGGATCACGACGTTCTGGCGGAAGGTCTCGAGCCATTCATCTACCGAGCGGTTGCCGGGCAGGCGGGCGAACTTGTCGGCCAGGATCGGCTCGTCGGCGGGCTTGAGGTCGCGGTTGCCGTTCAGGAACTCGATCACGTCGAAGCCCTGGTTCATGCAATGCTTGATCAGCGGATAACCGGCCAGTGCGCCGATCACGTGCACGCCGGGTACGGTTGATTCAAAGGTGGGCGAGAGGACCGGATAGGCCACCCGGTCCGGGCTGGTGAACTGGACCCCGGTGCCGGGCGCGATCGACTTGCGCCCGTCCTTGTCCTCGAACCGGGCGCAGATGCCCTCGACAAAGGCGCGCGGCGGGGCCGAGCCCATCCGCGCGATCACCCGGTCGCACGGCGCAAGCACTTCCCCATCGCGGGTGTCAAAGATGATTTCGCCCTTGTTGATGGCCTGGGCGGTGGTTTCGACCAGCACCGTCATGCGGCCTTCGGCCTCCATCGCCCGCAGGGCCGCCACGTTGGCGGCCTTGGCGGTGGCGAATTCGGGCGAGCGGTTGATGATGGTTACGGTGTTGCGCTGCTGCGGATCGGTGGCGAGGCCGATCGCATTCTCGATCCCGGCATCGCCGGCACCGATCACCACGATGTGTTCGTCGACATATTCGCCGGGGTCGTCGAGCTGGTACTGGACGGTTGCGCCTTCGCCGACCGGGCAGCGCACCAGGTTCGGGTTGCCCTGGGTGCCGATGGCCAGCACGATTGCTTCGGCCTCGACTGTCTGGCCATTCTTCAGGGCGATCCGGAAGTTGCCCTTTTCGCCGGTAATCGCGCTGACCTCGGCGTTCAGCATCACGTTGACCTTGTGGCCATCGATCTGTTCGTCCCAGATGCCGAGAATGTTTTCGCGCTTGCCCGCCTCGAAATCGAGGTCGGAGCGCAAGACCAGGTTGCTGGGCGTCGCCATCACGTGCTTGCCCTTCTGGTATTTGTAGATCGTGTCGGAGAGGTGGTCAGTCTTTTCCAGCAGGACATGGCTCATCCCCAGCTGCGCTGCACGCGCCGCTGCACTGAGCCCCGCCGGGCCTGAGCCTACAATTGCTACTTTGAAGCGATCCGGCATCCGCTACCCCCGCTAGCGATCCCGCGACACCGTCTGTTCTGTTATCGCCCGCATCCTAGGCATTCGCCCCCGAATTGCCAGCGCCAATTGCCCGCCCCCCTCGCCGATGCTAGCCCGTGCGCATGGACAAGACTGAATCTGCCCCCGAGCCCGCGAACGGACAGGCCGCTTCCCGGCTTGGACTGGGTATCCTGCTGAGTGCTGCCGTGCTGGCAATTGGCGCCGTTGGCTACCGTGCATGGGACACGGGGGCTGGCGAACCGCAAGCTGAAGCAGTCGATTCGTCCCAACCCTTGACGATCGCCGAACTGGAAGCGCGGGCCAAGGCGAGTCCGCTTGACTCGGCTGCTTGGGAAGAGCTCGGTTTTGCCTACTATGCCGACGGCCAGTTCGAGCAGGCGGCGAGAGCGTATCGCCAGGCAGTGGAAGGTGATCCCGAGTCCGCTGAGCTATGGGCTGCGCTGGGGGAGGCAAGGGTGCTCGCAAGCAAGGACGATCCCATGCCGCCGCTCGCGGTGAGCGCGTTCAAAAAAGCTGTGCAGCTGGACCCCAAGCAGCAGCGTGCGCGTTACTACCTGGCCGCCAGGCGCGATCTGTCGGGCGATCACGAAGGAGCAATCGCCGAATGGGTTGCGATCCTCGCTGAAGCGCCGCCCGGCGCGGTGTACGAGGAAAATCTGCTGCGTACGATCCGCCAGATCGGCAAGATCAACAACATCGAGGTCGAAAGCCGTATTGCCGCTGCGACTAAGAACCGGCCCGATGTTCCGCAACTGACGGCGGGCGAAGCTATTCCTGGTCCTACCCGCCAGCAGATCGATGCTGCCCGCGCCATGGCGCCGGGTGAGCAGCAGGATATGGCGGAAGGCATGGTCGCGCGGCTCGAGGAGCGTTTGAAGAGCGAGCCGGCCAATGTTGATGGCTGGGTCATGCTGATGCGCAGCCGGGTCACGCTGGGCCAGCAAGACCGCGCCAGCAAGGCGCTGAAGGATGCGATTGCGGCTAACCCGCAAGCCGCTGACCGCCTGCGCCAGGAAGCCCGGGTGCTCGGGGTATCCTGATCGCGCTGCTAATCGCCGGGCTTGGCTGAAGGCGGCTCCACTGCCATCGTGACCTGCTGATGCGAACTGATGGCCATTCGGAAGCCGAGCACGGCCAGGGCGCTGGAGGCGAGTACGGTCAGGGCCGCACCATTCAGTCCGTTCCAGTCCATTGCCATGCCCAGCAGGGCAAGCGCCAGCACCGTCGGCACTGCGCGGATCAGGAATGCGGTACCGGCTCGGCCAGTCGAGACAAGCAGCGACTCAAGGCTTGCGCCGATCAGCTCGATTGCCCCTGCGACGGCCAGGATGACCATGGCCCAGTAGACCACGCCGAATGCTTCCCCAGCGATGGCTTGAAGTCCCCAGCGCCCGAACACCAGCGCGAAGGAAACGGCCAGAATCCCGCCGATCATCGAAATATTGGCCATCCGCCGGGCCATGCCGTGTGCGGCTTCCTGAGCATGGACCAGTTCGGGGTAGATCGCTTTGGAAACAGCCTGGGCCAGGTGGACCAGCGCCTGACCGAGCTGGGATGCGACGCGGAAGCCGCCCGCCAGCTCCGCGCCGCCGATCGCGCCGACCAGCAGGACCATCACTTGTTTGCCGGCAATGTTGAGGCTGCCGGTCATGTTGGTCGACCAGACGAAACGCCATGCATCCGGATGAAGGCGGGGAATGCGCCGCAGGCTCACTTGCGCAAGGTCGATGCGCTCCTCGCGAGCAGCAAGGATCCAGAGCGCGGCAGCTACGGCCACTTCGGCTGCGGCCCAGGCGAGAATGAAGCCGGTCACGGTGGGCAGGAAGATCGCGGCCAGGCCTGCGCCGACTACCCGGACGACCGGCTGGACCGCCTCGGCCGCCGTGGCCATGCCAAAGCGGAAGCGCAGGCGCAGCACGCCGATGGGTGTTGTGCGCAGGGCCAGCAGCGAAACGAGGCAAAAACCGAAGGCGAGCCACAGCAGATCTCGGGGCAGGGGCAGCCAGATCTGCGCGGCCCACACCAGCGCCGCCGCCAGTACAGAGCCCATGGCCACGCTGAGCAGATCGAGCGCCATGGCAAATCCGGTCGCCTTGCCCGGGCCGTCAGCGGCTGACCCCCAGCGCACCACGAATTGCCATGTCTGGAAACTGGCAAGCCCGGTCACGGTCTGCCCCAGCGCAATGATCAGTGCGAACGCTCCGAAACCCTCCAGGCCAAGGGTGCGGGTGGCGAGGGCAAGATAGACCAGGCTGAGCACCGCGTTGACTGCCCGACCGCCGAGCAGCCAGCCGATATTCCGGAACAATCGCCCCATGGTGTCCCCGCCCCGCCGTTCAGGCGGATAGCGCAGTCCGCCTGGCGAGCAGCCGTTCGGTCACCTCGAATGTGCGCTGATTATCGACGTCGATGGCGAATTCTCCGTTCGACATCACGATCGGCACCATCGGGAAACCGAACCGCCGGGATACCTGCGCAAACAGTTTCTCCTTGGTCGCCGAGCCGAGATAGAAGCGGAACAGGTTCAGCACGCCGAACGCCTTGACGATCCGGCTGGGGAATTTGACGAACTGGCCCCCGCCGCGCATCACCTCGGTCGCCACGAGCGCGGCCCGGTCGCCCACCCAATAGGTGTTGCAGTTGGAATACCCGCCGTCCGAGAATTGGTAGAACCGCGCCTGTCCGTCCGGATCGGCTGCAATCACATCGTCCTTGCGCGCAAGCGCGGCGGCGGCACCGGCTTCGGCGGCCAGCGCCTTGTCGACAAATTCGGCATAGCCTTCCGGGGTCACGAGGCAGTTGTCGGCCGTGGTGATGAGCAGGGGGAACTCCGCCCCCTCAGCGCCCGAATAGACGCTGTCCACCAGATTGAAGGCTCCAGGGCGAAAGGACAGCCGGCCTTCCTGCTGCAACTGCGTTACCAGCGGAATGGCGGCGATCTCGGCCGGTTCATGCGCGACCACCCGGATCTTGCCGATCCGTACGCAGGCGGCAAGAGCGGCAATGACGTGTTCGATCATAGGTTTGCCGCAGACGGGCACGACGCATTTCTGGCTAACCCCCGCGCGGGCGGCGAGTGGATCGAGCGTGCCGGAGCGTCTTCCGGCCATCACGAGGCCTGTCACTCTCATGCCCGCAGCAATACCGGCAAATCGGCGCGGCGAAAAGCCCGCGAACAGGATTTGTCATGAACGTGCGCCAGATGAGGGCAGGTCCAAGGACACGAGTCCAGGAGAATCAGAGCGTTGTGATTACCGCCGAGAAATCGAGCCCGCCGTTTTCGGCGGCAAAGGCTTCGTAGATTGCCCGCGCATGGTCGCCGAGCGGAGTGGTGGCACCCGAAGTCTGCGCCGCTTCCATTGCCAGCTTGAGGTCCTTCAGCATCAGCGCGGTCGCGAAGCCGCCCTGGTAACCGTTGTCCGCCGGGGTCACCGGCCCGACTCCGGGGACCGGGCAATAGCTGGTCATCGACCAGTTCTGGCCCGAGGAAACCGAGGAAATGTCATAGAAGGTCTGCGGGTCGAGCCCGAGCTTCTGCGCCAGCGCGAAGGCTTCGCAGGTCCCGATCATGTGGATGCCGAGCAGCATGTTGTTGCAGATCTTGGCCGCCTGCCCGGTGCCCGCGTCCCCGGCATGGATCACCGCCTTGCCCATTGCTGCAAGGATCGGTTGGGCCCGCGCGAACGCCTCTGCCGTGCCGCCGACCATGAAGGTGAGCGTACCGCCGTTGGCCGCCGCAATCCCGCCGCTGACCGGCGCATCGACCATGGCATAGCCTACGCTGTCCGCCGCCGCGATCACCTCGCGCGCAGTGGCGACGTCGATGGTCGAGCAATCGAGCAGCAGGGCGCCTTGGGGGGCGTGTCCGATCACGTCATTGGTATAAACCGCTTTCACGATTGCCCCGTTGGGCAACATCGAGACGACCGCATCGACGCCTGACACAGCTTCTTGGGGATCGGTGAAGGTCTCGCAGCCGTTTTCCCGTGCGGCGGCAAGCGCCGCTTCAGCAAGGTCGAACGCGCGCACATCGTGCCCGGCCTTGACCAGGTTCGCGGCCATCCCGCCGCCCATGTTGCCGAGTCCGATAAAGGCGATTTTCATTTTTCGATCCATTCTTTGCCAGCCGGAGTTAGGACAAAGGCGGGCTCGAACATTCCTTGGGGCTTTGCCTCAAACGCAAGCAAACCTTTCTGATACAGCTTCGCGATGACATACTTGTCCATATGCCAGCGACCGCGCGGTTCGAGCCTCAATCCCATTGCCGGTAGCCGATCACCCGCCTCCACGGCATTGTCGCCATTTGCGATCCGCAGATACGTTCGAAGGAGGCCTTTTGTGCGGGGTGTCTCGCCAACCCCATCGTCGAGCTTATCAAGCCACCAGTCCAAGGCTGCTGCCTCGCTTCTAGTCTCGTCCTGAACCTTCGGCTCATAAGCAACTTCATGACCTTGGTCGCCCAGCTCAGAATGGTAGATTCTCAAAGCCTCATGATGTCGTAGCTTTTTCATATCAGCGACCCTTCCACTGCCCCTCACGTTTCTCGATGAACGCCGCCATGCCCTCAGCCTTGTCCTCGCTCGCGGTGAGGATCTGGAAGATCCGGCGCTCGACGATCAGGCCCTGATCGAGGGTCATCTCGAACGCGCTGTTGACCATCTCCTTGTTGGCAATCGCCGCCATCGGCGGCATTCCGGCGATTGTTGCTGCGGTCTTGAGCGTTTCGGTGATCAGGTCCTCGTGCGGCACCACGCGGGCGACGAGGTTGCTGCGTTCGGCTTCTTCCGCGCCCATCATCCGGCCGGTCAGGCACATTTCCATCGACTTCGACTTGCCGATGGCGCGGGTCAGGCGCTGGCTGCCGCCCATGCCGGGGGCGACGCCAAGCTTGATCTCCGGCTGGCCGAATTTCGCCTTGTCCGATGCGATGATGAAATCGGCCATCATCGCCAGTTCGCACCCGCCGCCCAGCGCAAAGCCGTTGACCGCCGCGATCCACGGCTTGCGGGTCTTCTTGACGATCTCGGACGTCCAGGGGCTGAAGAAATCGTCGAGGTAGAAATCGGCTGCTGGTTTCTCGCTCATTTCCTTGATGTCTGCCCCGGCGGCAAAGGCCTTGTCGCCCGATCCAGTCAGGATCGCGCAAAGCTGGCTGTTGTCAGCCTGATAGGCGGCAAAGGCTTCGATCAGTTCGGCCAGGACCTTGCTGTTGAGCGCGTTCAGGGCCTGCGGGCGGTTGATGGTCAGCAGGGTCACGCCTTTGGTGCCCCGGGCATCGGTTTCGGCGGTGATGGTTTCGTAGGTCATTCAACACTCCATTGTCGTCATTGCGAGGAGCAAACCGACGCGGCAATCCAGAGCCGTTTCGCGCTCCGCTCTGGATTGCTTCGCTTCGCTCGCAATGACGAAGGGGGCAACCCGCAATAGTCTCAGCCGAGCGGCATCCATTCCTCGCCTTCGGGCAGCGGAGCGAAAATCGCGTCGAGCAATTCCTCGCTTACTTCCTCGGGCGTGGCAGGATTCCACCTGGGCGCATTGTCCTTGTCGACGATCACCGCGCGCACACCTTCGGCAAAATCGGGGCGCACCAGCACGCGGGCAGCGATGCGGTATTCCATCCGCATGTTGTCGGCAAAGTCAGTCAGGGCGGCACTCTCGGCCAGTTGGCGCAACGCGACCTTGCAAGTCTGCGGGCTCTTGGTGCGCAAGGTGGCCAGTTCCTTGGCCGCCCACTCGGTATCATCCAGCTCGAGGCTGGCGAGAATGTCTTCGTAGCGGTCGGAGGCAAAGTGCTTCGCAATCGCTGCCGCATTGCCTTCGATCCGGGCCGGGGGCGGAGTAACGGCCAGCGCGGACAGCACGCCGCCCGGTTCATGACCGTGGGCGATCCGTTCCTTCGCTTCCGCCAGCGCGTCGCTCGGCAGATAATGCGTGGCAAGGCCAGCCCAGAGGCATTCCGCGCCGTCCAGCCGCGCGCCGGTCAGCGCGAGAAATTGCCCCATCCGCCCCTGCAGGCGCGAGAGGTGCCAGCCGCCGCCAACATCGGGAAACAGGCCGATGCCGGTTTCGGGCATGGCGAAGCGGGTGTTCTCGGTAGCCACCCGGTATTTGGCCGGCTGGCTGATCCCCACACCGCCGCCCATCGTGATGCCGTCCATGAAGGCCACGATCGGCTTGGCATAGGTGAACATCTGGTGGTTGAGCTGGTATTCGTCGTGGAAGAACTTGCGGCCCGACACCCCGCCATCGTTGAGTGCGGAATTGCGCAGGAAGGCTATGTCGCCCCCGGCGCAAAAGCCTCGTCCTTCCGAATGGTCGAGGATCACGGCCTTCACCGCATCGTCACCGGTCCATTCGGTCAGCGCGGCGCTCATCGCGTGGCACATCTCCAGCGTCAGCGCATGGATTGCCTTGGGCCGGTTGAGGGAGAGCAGGCCGACACAGCCTTCGCGGCGGATCATCATTTGGTCAGTCATGCAAACCTCCGTTCGCATCGGGCGAAGTCGAGAAGCGGGGCAAATCGTGTCTCGATTTCGCTCGACACGGACGGATTGCGGGCGCTCTGCATCATTGGCGCAGCAGGTCCCTTCCGACGATCATCCGCATCACCTGGTTGGTCCCTTCCAGGATCGAATGCACGCGCAGGTCGCGCCAGAAGCGCTCGATCGGGTAGTCTTTCAAATAGCCGTAGCCGCCGAACAGCTGCAGCGCGTTGTTGACCACGTTGCTGCCACTGTCGGTCGCCAGCCGCTTGGCCATGGCGGAGAAGCGGCTTTTGTCGGGCGCGTTGTCGGTCACCTTGGCGGCGGCGAGATAGAGCAGGGCGCGGGCCGCCTCCAGTTCCGTTGCCATGTCGGCCAGCATGAACTGCGTGTTCTGGAAGTCGGCCACGGGCTGGCCGAACTGCTGGCGCTCCTTGGTATACCTGATTGCCTCATCGAGGCAGCGTTGCGCGCCGCCAAGCGAGCAGGCACCGATATTGAGCCGCCCGCCGTCCAGCCCCATCATCGCAAAACGGAAACCCTCGCCCTCGTCGCCGATCCGATTGGCAGCCGGCACGCGGGCATCCTCGAAGATCACTTGTGCTGTGGGGTTGGCATTCCAGCCGAGTTTTCTTTCTGGCGTACCGAAACTCAGCCCCGGGGTGTCCCGGTCGATCACCAGGCAGGTAATGCCTTTGGACTTGTCGTCGCTGGTGCGGACCATGGTCACGTAGACATCGTTGACCCCGCCGCCTGAAATGAACTGTTTGGTGCCGTTGAGAACGTAATGGTCCCCATCCAGCTTTGCGCTGGTCCTGAGCGCGGCAGCATCAGAACCGCTGCCTGGTTCAGTCAGGGCATAGCTGGCAATCTTGTCCATGCTGACGAGGTCGGGCAGGTAGCGCGCCTTGACGTCATCTCCGGCGAATTGGTCGATCATCCAGGCTGCCATGTTGTGGATCGAGATGAACGCGCTGGTGGACGGGCAGCCATAGGCCATCGCTTCCATGATCAGCGCCGCTTCCAGCCGGCCAAGGCCGATCCCGCCCGATTCCTCGCTGACGTAGATTGCGCCGAAGCCAAGCTCGGCGCTGCGCTTGATCACGTCGCGCGGAAAGTGGTGCTGCTCGTCCCATTCGGCGGCGAAGGGCGTGATATTGTCGGCGGTGAACCGCTGTGCCACCTCCTGGATGGCGAGCTGGTCGTCGTTAAGCTGAAACTGTCCGGTCATGCGGCCCCAATAATGGCTTCAGCTTCGATTTCCACTATCCATTCCGGTCGGCACAGACTGGCCACGCCGACCATGGTGGCGGCGGGGCGAGCCTTTCCGAACCAGCGTGCGTGGACTGCGCCCACGGCCTCCTGCTCCTCGATCCGCGTCAGGAACATGCGGGTGCGCACCACATCATCGGCGGTTCCGCCCAGTTGTTCAATAGCGCGGACGATCAGGGCGCAGCACCGATCAGCCTGCGCGCTGGAAGAGCCGGGCGTGGTCGATCCGTCATCCTCGATCGGGCCAGTGCCCGCCACGATAATCCGGTTTCCGACGCGGACCGCCCGGGAGAAGCCAAACTGCGCCTCATACGGTGAGCCCGAACTGACATATCGCCTGGTCATCCGGCGCACTGTTTCCGGGGATATTCATCCACGTCGGCCGCAGCATCGGCTTCCGTGATGTGCAGGCGCTGGCCATCGTCCCTGAGCAGAAGGCGAACCGACTGCTCCCACGTCTCGCCTTCGCCCTCCATTGCCAGATCGACCACAGTGGCATCCCCCTCCTTGCGCACTGACTCAACCTGGCCGACCGATTCGTAGAACTCGAACCGGTCCTGGCTGATGGCCAGACGCATGTCGGAGGCCGGATCGCACGTGCCGTGTTCGTAGTCCCACACCCCGATCAGTGTCTCCGGAATGGGTGCAGCTGGTGAGCCGGCATCTGGGTTGGTTGGGGGTGTGGCGGGTGAAGCTTGCGAGAGGGGAGCTGGCGGCAGCGACTTGTCTTCCTCCGCAGGCTCACCGCCGCAGGCAACAGTACTCATGACGAGCACTGCCAGAATGGCAGGTCGCGTCTGGTTCCAATTGGGTTTTGTCATTTCTCCGTCGCCTCCGTCGACTTCGCGACCTGTTGTTCGAACAGGCATGTTGCCATTGACCGGGTGATCCACAAAGGTGAAAGCGGCGGCGCGACCGAGCGTTCCCGCGCTAGGGGGGGGGGGCTGCCCCCGGCGAGGCGCATTCGATGCATGGTCCAGCTGAAATCTTGCCACCGGCACAGGAAACGCCAAAAACCCGGCATCGATGCTTGACCGCTGCCATGGCATACGGCAATCGACGCTCCGTCGGCAGCCGACTGGCGCGCGGGTGTAGCTCAATGGTAGAGCAGAAGCTTCCCAAGCTTACGACGAGGGTTCGATTCCCTTCACCCGCTCCACCAGTCTTCGAGACCTTTCCCTGACCGTCGTGGCGATTGCGCCCTTTCTTTTCAATTCAGGCCTCTGTCACCCCAGAGGGGCGGCCTGGACGACATGGTCGTGGACCCGCGTCAGTTTCACCGCCCACGAGGTGGTGAAGCTGAGGGCACTCCGCCCGAACGTGACCGAAATCGTCTGCGAATCTGGCCGTGCGTTTTCGGTGGATGCAGGACGACGTGGCTATCGACTTGCGCTGACCCGTGTGCGGCGCTGCAAGGGGCGTCGGCGGAGTGGGCTCACCCCATCGTCGGGATGATGAAGGCGTTGCTACCGTCTCCGCCGCCATCGGGCCAGCGCTGGGTGACCTTCTTGAGCCGGGTCCAGAACCGCAGGCCTTCCATTCCGTACTGATCGGTGTCGCCAAAGCCGGAGCGCTTCCACCCGCCGAAGCTGTGATAGGCGACTGGCACCGGGATCGGCACGTTGATGCCGACCATGCCGACATTGACCCGCGCTGCGAATTCGCGCGCAGCGTGGCCGTTGCGGGTGAAGATGGCGACACCATTGCCATACTGGTGCTCGCTCGGCAGGCGCAGCGCCTCCTCGAAATCCCTGGCGCGGACGATCTGCAGGACCGGGCCGAAGATTTCTTCCTGATAGCTGGTCATCTGCGGGGTGACATGGTCGATCAGGGTCGGGCCGATAAAGAAGCCCTTTTCGTGACCCTGCAGGGTAAAGCCGCGCCCGTCGATCACGATCTCGCCGCCCTCGGCTTCGGCGGTGGAAATCCACTGCTCAACCCGCGCCTTGTGCTCTGGGGTGACGACCGGGCCATAGTGGGCTTCGGGATCGTTCGACACGCCGACCCGCAGCGCGTGGATCGCCGGAATCAGCTTTTCCTTGAGGCGTTCGGCCGTGTCCTCACCCACTGGTACCACCACCGGCAGCGCCATGCAGCGTTCGCCCGCAGAGCCGAAGGCCGCACCGGCGAGATCGTTCACCACCTGATCGAGATCGGCATCCGGCAACACGATGCCGTGGTTCTTGGCCCCGCCGAAGGCCTGCACCCGCTTGCCGCCCGCGGTGCCGCGGCCATAGATATACTGTGCAACATCGCTCGAGCCGACGAAGCTGATCCCGGCAATGTCGGGATGGTCGAGGATAGCATCGACCATTTCCTTGTCGCCGTGGACCACCTGCAGCACGCCTTCGGGCGCGCCGGCTTCCAGCATCAGTTCGGCAAGGCGCACGGGCACGCTCGGATCGCGCTCGCTTGGCTTGAGGATGAAGGCATTGCCCGCTGCGATGGCCATGCCGAACATCCACATCGGGATCATCGCCGGGAAGTTGAACGGGGTAATGCCCGCGCCAATGCCGAGCGGCACCCGCAGCGAATATACGTCGATGCCGGGCCCGGCTCCAGGGGTATATTCGCCCTTCAGGGCTTCCGGTATACCGCAGGCATATTCGATCACCTCAAGCCCGCGCTGGATATCGCCGTGGGCGTCCTCGACCACCTTGCCGTGCTCGCTGGCCAGCAGTTCGGCCAGGGCTTGCTTGTTTGCCTCGACCAGTCGCTTGAACTCGAACATCACCCGGGCGCGCTTCTGCGGGTTGGTCGCGGCCCATGCGGGCTGGACCTGCTTCGCCGCATCCACCGCGCGCTGCAGCACCGCCGCATCGCCCAACGCCACCTGCGCCTGGACTTCACCCGTCGAAGGGTTCCAGATCTGGTGCGTGCGCGCGGCGGTGCCGCCTGCTCCCCCGACGATGAAATGATCGACCTGGCGCATTGAAATCTCCTGCCTCTAAGCTTTGCGCTGTCTCTAACCGCGCCCATCCCGCACGCAAGTGCTGCGGGACAATAGGAGCTGTGCGATAGGCGGGAAGGTTCGGCGCAGCACCTGCACAAAAGGCGAGGGATCATCTGGCCAGCCTGGGCGATCAGGCTTTGTCAGGCACGCTTTCTCTGGTTGCGAAACCCTGCCATGCACAGGTTGCTGGCATCCAGCGCGGGGCTGAACAGATACCCCTGGCCCAGCCTGCAACCCATCCTCGAGACCATGTCCAGCTGTTCGGGTGTTTCGATCCCCTCCGCCACCACCTCGATATCCATCTTGTTGGCCATCGCGATCAGCGCCCCCACGATCGTCCGGGCCTGGCGATCCCGGTTCATCGACTGGATGAAGGTCTTGTCGATCTTCACCTGGCTGATCGGAAAGTCGCGCAGGTGTGACAGCGACGAGAATCCGGTGCCGAAGTCGTCGAGCGCGATATTGACCCCTTCCTTGGCCACGGTCTGGAGCACCCGCCGGACCGTATCGGAATCGTTCACGAGCAGCATGGTTTCGGTAATTTCCAGCGTGATTCCACGCGGATCGATGCAGGCACCTCTGAGCGTATCGAGAAACCTGTGCGCGAAATTCCGGCTGAGAAGGTCGTTCTCGGTAACGTTAAGGCTGATCGTGCCAAGCTGTGGGCATGCCTCGCGCAGACGCGTGAAATCGGTGCAGACGAAGTGCAGCATCCTTTCAGTGATTTCCCGGGCCACGACCGGGTCCAGCAAGGCCGGCAGAACCTGGGTGGCGGTCAGCTTGTTGCCCGCGCGGGTATCGATCCGCATCAGCGCCTCCATCCCCACGACCGACTCATCATCCAGGTCAATGATCGGCTGATAGGCGGCGAACAGCCGGGCTTCCTCGATCGCCGACCGGACCTGTCTCAGAGCGGAAACCCGGGCGACGTTATCCTTCTCGAGCGACCGCTGGTAGAAGTGGAACGAGCTTCGGCCCCTCTTCTTGCCATCGTAGAGGGCGAGGTCGGCGCGCCGAAGCAGTTCCTTCGTGCCCATTCCGTCCTCGAACTGGGCGATGCCGCAGGTGGCACTCAGTTGCAGCTTGTGATCGGCCACAGCGACGATCGTCTGGATCGTCGCCAGAGCACTCTCCACGATCTGCTCGATATCTGTCTGACTTGAGCCAAGCGGCGGGAGCAGGGCGAATTCGTCACCTCCCCAGCGAGCGAGGACTGCGTCAGGCGGGACACTCTTCTGCAGCCTTGCGCTCATCTCTTCGAGCACCACATCTCCGATCAGGTGACCGCAGTAATCGTTGATGTCCTTGAATCCGTCGAGGTCGAACAGCACCAGCCAGAGTGCCTGGTTGCACTGCTTGTGCGCCCTTATCCGGTCCTGCAGATTCCGGTCGAATGCGCTTCGGTTGAACAGGCAGGTCAGGCTGTCGTAGTCAGCGGCCCGCTTCATGGCGAGGTGCGCATGATGCGCTTCGGTTATGTCCTGCACCACGCCGACAAGGCGGGACTTGCCGTTTTGCTCGCACGCCAGTCTCTCGCCGACGCAACGGACGCGCTTTACCGCGCCTCCCGCCACGATGAGGTCGCTTTGGTAATCGAACGATTCCCCTGTTGCAGCTGCGTTCTGCAGCGCTGTCTTGATGCGGGGGTGGTCCGACTGGTCGTAGAGCGCCAGCGCCCGCCGCGTATCCAGCGGATCGCCCGCGCAGATTCCGGAAAGGTCATAGAGATGGTCGGAAAATACCAGCTCGCCGCTTTGAAGGTCGATCTCGAATGAGCCGATCTTGCCAACCCGCTCCGCCTGCTGAAGCAACTGGTTGCTCTTGCGCAGGGCCAGGCTTTCACTCAGCATCTGGTCGTTGAGCTGGGTAACTGTGCTGGTCTGCACATGTGCTGCGATCAGGTCTTCGATGACGTGAGCCAGACGCTCGAGCTGACGCTGATCTTCAAGGCTGAATTGCCTCGGTGCATCATGCGCGACGCACAGCGCCCCCAGTGCTGTACCTTCCGGTCCGAACACGGGGAAGCCCATGTACGCACGAAGGAAGGGTGGCCCCGTCACCAACGGGTTGGAGGAGAAGCGGGCGTCCTGCTGCGCGTCCTCGATAATCAGGCAGGCACTCTGCCTGATGGTGAGATTGCAGAACGCATCCTGGCGGGGCGTTTCCTTCAGTTCGCTGCCGACCGCCGACATGAACCACTGACGCTTTTCATCGATGAGAGAGAGAAAGGCGAAACGGCATTCGAACATCTCGGAGCAGAGGGTCGTGATCCGGTCGAATGTTTCGCTGCGCGGCGAGTCGAGCAGCTTCAACGCGTGCAGTGTGGCAATCCGGAAAGTGTCTGCATTTGGCATGAACGACATTGAGTGTTTGTTCCCTGTCATGGAGGCCTTGCTGAATTTCCCGTTAGGCCTGACGCCCGGAAGATTGCGTTGCGCACCGTCTAGTAGTTTTCCGCAATCGATGCCGCCTGGGCGAACCGCCTCCAATCGGCCTGCAGTCGGCGGGCGCGCTTATCCGGCTTGTGAGCTGGCATTCAGCCTATAGAAAGGTGGCCGATAATATCGGAAGTTGCCCCTCGGCCGGCGCAAGCTATGCAGATATACATATTCTGCACTGCTGCTTTCGATGCTATTGATATGATAGCATAAACGTCACCCGCCCACCCGTTACGATCGGATAATCATGAAGCAATCGGGTGTAGCCGGCGTAGGGCTTGGCAGCCAGTTCGACAGCGCAGAGCTGGGGCTGATTGTCGAGGATGCGGCGTCAGAGATATATCTGTTCTCGGCCGAAGACTGCCGCTTCCTGCTGGTCAATCGCGGAGCGCGGGAGAACCTGGGCTATTCGATGGTTGAACTGGAGGCGATGACGCCCTGGGATATCAAGCCGGAGGTATCCGAAGCACAGTTTCGCGACATGATCCGTCCGTTGCATGATGGAACGGCGCAGGTGCTCGATTTCGAGACGATCCACCGCCGCAAGGATGGCACTGACTACAGGGTGGAGGTGCGCCTGCAACTGGTGACGAATGGCTCTGGCAAAGTCTTTTTCGCGGCGATCCGTGATGTAACCGCGCGCCACGAAATGGCCGAGGCCTTGCGGCGCAATGCGGAACTGCTGGAAGATGCGCTCCGCGTGAAGGACATGCTGCTGCACGAGGTCAACCACCGGGTGAAGAACAGCCTGCAGACGGTCATCTCCCTCCTCCAGATGCAGGCCGGGCAGGCTGACGACGAGCGCCTGGCGGCGGACCTGGGTGAGGCGCAGAGCCGGGTCGAAGTCATCGCCAAGATCCATCACAACCTCTACGCCACCAGCCAGCATAACCGGATCGACTTTTCCGCCTACCTGACCGGCCTCGCCAACGACATCGTCATGAGCCACGAGGGTGAACGGACCGTCACCCTGTCGACCGATGTCGAGCCGGGCATCGATCTGACCCTCGACCGGGCAGTTCCGCTGGCACTTGTAGTCAGCGAAATCCTGGTGAACGCCATGAAATATGCGTTTGTGGGGCGGCACGGCGGGCGGATCGGAATTGCCGTCCGCAAAAGCAACGACAGCATCGTGCTTGAAATTGCCGATGATGGGGTCGGGTTTCCGGGGGAACTCGGCAAGACGGAGCGGACCGGGATCGGCAGCCGCATCATTCGCGGGCTGACCGCGCGCCTGGATGGCACAGTGGCCGTGGCCAGTGCGGGCCCGGGCGCGATCTTCCGCATCACCGTTCCCGCATGATCTGACACGGCGCCTTCGGTCGGTCGCAAGCCTGAAACGCTTCGTGCCCGCCGTCTGTTGCCAGCCGGAACGGTTATCTCCTGCCAGACGATTGTCTGGCAGAGGAGACCGGAAATGAAGCCCAACGGTAGCAAAGACGCCACGCATATTCTGACCGAAGACCATCGCAAGGTGGAGGAGCTGTTCTCACAGTTCGAAAGCGCTTCGGGACAGCGCAAGAAGGCTGAGATCGCCAACCAGATCTGCAACGAGCTGAAGATCCACTCGATCATCGAAGAAGAGATATTCTACCCCGCGCTTGACGGTAAGATCGACGAAGACCTGCTCAAGGAAGCCTACGTTGAGCATGATGGCGCCAAACTGCTGATCAACGAGATCGCAGCAGGCAGCCCTGACGAGGAGTTCTACGACGCCAAGGTGACCGTGCTGCAGGAGCAGATCGAGCATCACGTCAAGGAAGAGGAAAAGCAGCGCGACAACATGTTCCAGCAGGCGCGCGCGGCCGACATAGATCTGGAGGCTCTGGGCGAGCAGATGCTGGCCCGAAAGGAAGAACTGATGCGCATGGCGGAACAGCAGGGCTTGCCGCCTGCGGAAATGCGCACGGCTTCGTGATCTGCGGCCATGGTCCGCAACCCGACCGGGCTTGATGCCGGCGCAGACCGTGCGTTCCAGGAGAAAATCTGGGTCGCGGTCCGCGTCGGCTGGGTGGCCATGCTGGGATTGTTCGTCGCCGCGCTCTTGGGGTTCTCAGGGAGCGGCGGACCCTTTTCCTCGCAGGTCCTCCGAACGGACACGGGCAGGATCGAACTGCCCGCGGTGACGCGCTGGGCGGCGGCAGACAGCATGAGCGTACAAGTCAACGATCCTGCGGAAACTATAAGAGTCACCGTGCCAAGTGAGTTCGGGCAGATCTTCGCCGTGGAATCGGTGCATCCCCAACCCACCGAGGTAAAGACCACCGCAGACGGAGTTGTATTCAGCTTTGCCCGCGAGGGGCGGCCGCGACGCACATCGATTGATTTCCAGGTGAGGGCATCGAAGCCATGGCGGCGGCAATCGCTGGGAGCGTTTGCAATCGACGGAGCGCGTTCAAAACCCAGTTCCGTGACGGTGCTGCCATGAACGGGGAACCGTGATGGAGAGCGTAGTTCGCGGGATGGCGATTTACCTGGTCCTGCTTGTCATCATCCGGGTGTCGGGCCGCAGGACCATGGATGAGGCGACACCGTTCGACTTCGTCCTGTTGCTGATCGTTGCAGAGACGACCCAGCAGGCCCTGCTCGGCGATGACTTCTCGATCACCAACGCGGTGGTGCTGATCGTGACCTTGTTCCTGATGGATATTGCCTTGTCCTACCTCACCGGCTGGTTCCCCCTGTTCGGCAAGGTGCTGCAAGGCCGTCCGACTTTTCTGATCCACGACTGCACAATCGACCAGCGTGCCTTGCGGAAAACCCGCATGAGCCTCGACGACATCATGGTGGCGGCTCGTGCCCAGCACGGCATCGAGTTTGTCGAGCAGATCAAGCATGCCGTGCTGGAAACTGACAGCGGCATAACGGTCATTCCGCGGCCGCAGCAGGAAGGAGCCGCGAACTGAGAATGGACCAGCCGACGAGCTTCGACACCCTGCTTTCACCGCAAGCGCGGGATCTGGCCCGCAAGCTGCTGGAATGCGCTGATGCCGGGGATCACAGCATTGCCACTGCGGAGAGCTGCACGGGCGGGCTGCTCTCAACCCTGCTTACCGATCTTCAGGGACTCAGCCACCGCTTTGAATGTGGCTTCGTGGTCTATTCGGACGATGCCAAGGTGCAGCTTCTGGGTGTTTCGCGCGGCCTGCTGGACCGGGATGGCGCTGTCAGCCGGTCAGTCGCCATCGCCATGGCGGAGAGCGCAGTGGCGAGGTCGGCGGCGTCCATCGCTCTGTCAGTCACAGGTTTTGCCGGTCCGGGTGGCGATTGCGATGAAGAGGGGCTGGTCCATTTTGCCGTAGCCGTTGATGGGGCGCCGACCAGGCACCACGAGGCCCATTATGGCGCAATCGGGCGGGACGGGGTGCGCGCCCGGGCCCTCGAAGAAGGCCTGGACCTGCTGCTGGCAGCCGTTCATTCCCGCTGAGGGGGCGGATCAGAGATCAGGCAAGGCCTGCTCCGCGAATCCCCATCCGGCCAGAGACTTGGCTTGCGCGCGGGCGAGCAGAGCGGCGCGGTCTGCAATGGAAAAGGCGTTCGCCCGTTCAATGCCTGCCAGTTCGTTCCAGGTGACAGGGGCGGCGACGGGCGCCCCGATCCGCGCGCGGGCCGAGTATGGCAGCACAGCGGTGCTGCCGCGCTGGTTGCGCAGCCAGTCGATGAAAATGCGGCCTTTGCGTTTGGCCTTGCTCATGGTCGCGGTGAACTGGTCAGGCTCGGCCAGGCTCAGCGCTTCAGCGAACCTGCGGGCGAAATCCTTGTGCGCGTCCCATGTATGACCGGGCGAAAGCGGCGCGATGATATGCACCCCTTTCCCGCCCGAGAGCATGGCAAAACTGGTCAACCCGATATCCGCCAGCCGGTCGTGGATGTCGCGCGCTGCCTGCTTCACGTCGGCGAAATCGAGACCGGTGTCGGGGTCGAGGTCGAAGATCAGGCGCTCCGGCCGCTCGACGGCATCGCTGCGGGCACACCATCCGTGGAATTCGATCGTGCCCATCTGCACGCATTGCAGCAATCCTGCCGCATCGCTGATGCAGATGTAGTCAGCTGTTTCTCCGTCTTTCTCCAGAATGGGGACACTGTGAACGGACGGGCCGAGCCCGCCGCTGTCGTGTTTCTGGAAGAAGCACTTCCAGGCCCGACCCTGCGGACAGCGCACCAGACTGAGCGGGCGGCTGGCGGCAAAAGGCAGCATGATCGGCGCAATTGCCAGATAGTAGTCCGCCAGATCGCCCTTGGTCTGGCCGCTATCGGGGAAAATGACCCGCTCGCGATTCGAGATCGCAACAAGTTCAGGTTCGGCTGAGGAAACGGACACCGGTTTCTCGGGCTTCACGTCCTTTGCTTTCTTGTCGCTGCGCAGACCCAGATAACTGCCGTGGCGCACGCTGCCTGTAGCGGTGAACTCCGCAAAAGCGATTTCCGCCACCAGTTGCGGACTAACCCAGTGGACACCGCGTGCCGCCACCTTGTCGACAGGAACAGGCGGCGTTTTGCGCTCCAGCCGCTTCAGTGCGCCGGAAAGCTCTTCAAGATCGGCCGCGCCGAAACCTGTGCCGACATTGCCCTTGTACACCAGTTCGCCCCTTTCATGCTGGGCGAGCAGAAGAGAAGCGAACGGGCGACCTTTGGCACGTGACGGCTTCCAGCCGACGATGATGAATTCCTGCCTGCGGGTGCACTTGACCTTGACCCAGTCCCGCGACCTTTTTGAACGGTAGGTTCCGTCAATCCGCTTGGAGATTATCCCCTCCTGGCCCGCATCGCACATGGAGCGAAGCAATGCCTCGCCCGCGCCGATCACATGGTCAGCCACGCCGACCGGCGGCACGGCAGCGCTAAGCAACGCCTCGAGCCGTTCCTTGCGTTCGATATTGGGCAATCGGGTCAGATCCTCGCCCGAGATCTCGAGCACATCGAACGCATGGAATCCGAGCTTGTCGGCTTCCGATTGCGACCCATGCCCGCGCTTGAGCACGCTCTGCAGGGTGGAGAAATCGGGATTTCCTGCGGCATCGCTCGCCACAATCTCGCCGTCGATCAATGCAGGGGGAAGGTCGAGAGTGGCGATCTGCTTGACGAGGGGAGCGAACTTCTCGGTCCAGTCCTGCCCTGATCGGGTGAAGATTTTCACCCGCGCACCGTTCACGGCAACGAGCGCCCGATAGCCGTCGAACTTGATCTCGTGCATCCAGCCGTTTCCGGCAGGAACACTGTCCACCAGCGTGGCGAGTTGCGGGCCGCGGAAAGCCGGCAGCTGGCCGGCTTTCCCAGCCTTTGCCCTGCGAACGGGCGGCTTTGTGGTGGCAGCTGGTTTCCCCGCCGCAATTTCGGCCATCGATCGCCCGGTGGCGATGCTGGTCAATTCGCGCTCGACCAGAATGTCGCCCTCGGCAGCCTGTGCATCCTCTAGCTTGCGCAGGAGCCAGTTTTCGCGCTTCTCACCCGGCTTCTGCTTCAGCCGGATCAGCAACCAGTCACCCTTCATCCGCTCCCCGTCGAGGGAGAAGTGGAGATGGCCCTTGTCGAGGTCCTTGCTGCTCTTTCCCTCGACCGGGCTCCATGTGCCCCGATCCCACAGCATCACCGTGCCGCCGCCATATTCCCCGGCCGGGATGACCCCTTCGAACTCGGCATAGCTCATGGGATGGTCCTCGGTCCTCACTGCGAGGCGCTTGACCGAAGGGTCGGGCGAGGGTCCCTTGGTCACGGCCCAGCTCTTGAGGACGCCGTCCACTTCCAGCCGGAGATCCCAGTGCAGCCGGGTGGCGTCGTGCTTCTGCACGATGAACAGGTTGCCGCTGCTGCCTTGCGCGGCCTTTCCAGGCGGCTCGGCCGTCCGCGCGAAATCGCGCTTGGCATTATACAGGGAGAGGGGGTCAGCCTTCTGCGGCATCGTCCGATCCTGTGCGGAAACGACGGACGAACCGGGCCTCGACCAGGCGAAGCACGGTCAGCATCAGAAACCCGACCAATGCGGCAATTGCCACCAGCGGCCACTGCCCGGCGCCGCAGGCAATCCCGACCACCCCCGCGAGCCAGAGGTGGGCAGCCGTGGTGAGGTTGTGCACCTGCCCCTTGCTGAACACGATCAGGCCTGCACCGATTATGCCGATGAAGGCACCGGTTGCTTCATAGATGCGAAGGGGATCGGCGCGGACCGCGTCGAGCGTGTGCCACAGGCCCAGAATCGAGACAGTCATCGCTGCGGCGGAAAAGCAGATCAGGCCATGCGTCCGCATTCCGGCGGCATGCCCGCGCAATTCGCGATCCAGCCCCAGCAGCAAGCCCAACGTCGCAGCGATGCCCAGCCGGGAGAGCAGGTCGAGGTCGAACCAGTGGGCAAGAACGGGGGGATTGAGCTCCATCAGGAAGCCTTGCGCTTTCTGCCCGCTGGCTTGGCATCGGGCTTTGCATCCGCTTCCGAAACGGATTTTTTGAGCGCTGCCATAAGGTCTATGACATTGCCGGAGCGGCCTGTCCCTGCGTCTCCCGCATCTTCGATGATGGCCTTCTTGCTCTTCGACTTGTTCTTCTTGTCGATCAGCCGGCGTAATGCGTCAGTGTACCGGTCCTTGAACTCGCTGGCATCGAACGGCGCGCTGCGCTGTTCGATCAGCGTGCTGGCCAGTTCCAGCAAGTCTTTTTTGGGCCGGGCATCGTCGATGTCGTCAAAGAACGACTGCCCCTGCCGCACTTCGTCGGCATAGCGGAGCGTCTCGAGCAACATGCCCTTGCCGCAGGGCTTGATGGCGACGAGTTTCTCGGCGCCCCTGACCGACAACTGGCCGAGCGCCGCCTTGCGGCTTTTGCGGAGTGCTTCGCGCAGGACGATGAACGCCTCTTCCGCCAGTTCGTCCTGCGGGACAACGTAATAGGGTTTGTCGAAGTACAGCGGGTCAATGTCGCCGATATCAACGAACTGGACCAGTTCGAGCGTCCGCTTGCTCTCAACTTTGACCCCTTCAATTTCCTCGTCCTCCAGCAGGACGTAGTTGCCCTTGGAAACTTCGAAACCGCGGATGATCTCCTCCCGGTCGACCGGGCCGACGCCGGGCACGACCTTCTCGTAGGCAATGCGTTTGCCGCTGGGTTCGTGGATCTGGTTGAATCGCAATTTTGCGCCGGTCTGGATGGCAGAATAGATTTCAACGGGGAAACTCACCAGGGCGAGCCTCATATGGCCCTGCCAGTAAGCGCGCGCTGCCATTGTCCGCCTCCGTAAGGTATCGTTGTCAGGAGGATAACCGCCGCGCAGGGGCAACGGTTCCTTCAGGATCACGTTACGGCCCTGTCAGTGGCTCTTGCCGCCCTTGCGTGCGCTGGCATTGGTATCGGGTTTGCCCCGGCCGGAACCGGACTTGTTGCCGCCGCCGGAGTCCTTGTTAACCGTTGCCCACGCGCGGCGCTCGGCCTCGTCGTGGCTCACGCCGCGCTCCTCGTACCCTTCCTCGATGTGCTGCGCCTTGCGCTTCTGCTTGTCGGTATAGCTCGACTTGTCGCCTTGCGGCATCATTGCCTCCTTAGTTGACCGGTCAAATGAGTGGCTTCCCGCCTGTCACCGCGATTGTCGCGCCGGAAATGTAACTGGCCTCATCGCTTGCGAGCAGCACGTAGGCGGGGGCCAGTTCGGCCGGCTGGGCGGGCCGTCCGAGCGGATAGTCCTTGCCGAACTCCGCAACCTCCTCAGGTGGCATCGTGGCCGGAATCAGCGGGGTCCACACCGGTCCGGGCGCAACGCAGTTCACGCGGATCTTCTTCTCGGCGAGCAGTTGCGCCAACCCGGCGGTGAAGTTCTGGATGGCGCCCTTGGTGGTGGCATAGGCCAGCAGGGTCGGATTGGGATCGTCGGCGTTGATCGAGGTCGTGTTGATGATCGACCCGCCAGCGCTCATGTGCGGCAGGGCAGCCTTGGCGAGGTAGAACATGGCGTGGATGTTGACCGCGAAGGTCTTTTCCCACTCCTGATTGTCGATATCCTGCAGGCTTTCAAACGTCATCTGGTGGGCGGCATTGTTGACCAGCACGTCGATCTTCCCAGTGGTGGAAACGGCCTGGTCGATAATCGCCCGGCAGTGGGCAGGATCGCCGATGTCTCCCGGTACGAGCGTGCATTTCTGCCCCGCCTTTTCCACCCATCTGGCCGTTTCCTGCGCGTCCTTGTCTTCGGACAGATAGGAAATGACCAGATCAGCGCCTTCACGGGCAAAGGCGATGGCGACTGCGCGGCCTATACCGCTGTCACCGCCGGTGATTACGGCTGTCTTGCCTTCTAAACGCCCGTGCCCCCGATAGCTTTGTTCGCCATGGTCCGGGGCCGGATCCATCTTGCTGGTCTCGCCCGGCATCTCCTGCTGCTGGTCCGGGAAGGGCGGCTGCGGCTGTCTCTGCCGGTTGGTCACGGGAAACTCTCCTGTGCCAGGCGCACTCAGTGGGGAGGCAGTCGGACTGCTTCGACCTTGCCGAAAGTCTCACCCATACTTGTCGGTCGTTCGCTAAGGACGACTGGCGTTGAAAAAGGAAGAGGCCGCCCAGGGCGGCCTCCTCTCTCTGCATATCCGATCAGCGGTTGCGCTGCTCATCGCTCTGCCGGCCGTCGCTTTCGTTCGACTGCTTGCTGCGATCCTGCTGCTGCTCGCGCTGGCCCGGATTCTGGCCACCTTCGTTGGGCTGGCGGTTACGCTCGCCCTGCTGGTTGCTTCCGGGATTGCTCGGATTGTTGTGGTTGTTCTGATTGTTCATGACATCCTCTCTTTCTACCTCTGGGGGAGGTACAGAACTTACGCATGAAGCAGGTGATGGTTCCGCCAGAGCGACGGCTTGACCCCTTGTCGCGGCAGGCCGGTGTGTCAGGCCGCTGAATCTTCCAGACGCTGCCAGATGGATGATCGTTGCGAGGCGATATCGGCCAGGGAGAAGCCATCCAGATGCGCCAGAAAGGCTTCCAGCGCGCCTGCAAGTGCAGGCTTGAGGCCGCAGACCCCGTTGATTGTGCAGCGGCCGTCGGCCCCCATGCATCCCACGAAACCATCGAGGCGCTCAAAATCCCGAACGAGCCTGCCCACGTTGATATCGGGCGCGGGGCGCGAAAGGCGCATCCCGCCGCTTCGCCCGCGGGTAGTGGTCACATAGCCCGCACTGTTCAGTTGCTGGGCGACCTTGGCGAGATGGTTGCGCGAAATTCCGTAATGTTCCGCCATCCAGTCGACCGACAGGATCGCGTCGGTGGCCGCCAGCGCCATCAGCATCCGCAAGGCGTAATCGGTTTTCAGGCTGAACTGCATTAAACAGGTATATGAGATATTGATTTACGCGGCAAGGGCGGTAAACAGGTATTCCAGATACCGCTATATGAGTCGTCCCGATGACCCCCGTGCTCCGCAAAGCCCCCGCTCCCCGAAGCCCCCGCCCTGCAAGCCTAGGCGTAGCGCGCGCAAGGCAGGCAAAGCGTGACGAGGCTTTGCGTCTCGGCATCAACGAACAATTTATCGATGCCATGGTCGAAGGGTTCTACACGGAGGTCCGCGGCGACGCCCTGCTTGGCCCGATCTTTGAGGCCCGGATTACTGACTGGCCCCACCACCTGGCCCGGATGAAGCAATTCTGGCGCTCGATCCTGCACAACAGCGGCGAATTTTCCGGCAGCCCGATGGCCCGGCACATTGCCATTCCCGGGCTAGCCGAGATCCACTTCAGCCGCTGGCTGGAGCTGTTTTACGGCAACCTGCGCGCACTGGAGGCAGACCCCCGGGCTGCCCCTCTGGTCGGGGAGCGCGCACGCATGATCGCCGACAGCCTGATGACCGGGATCGCCGTTCACCGGGGCGGCGTCACCGGAGCCCTCGAGAAAAGGAGCCTGCCCCATGTTTGATCATGCCAACCACAGCCGCGAATTTGACCTTGCCGATAGGCTTGCCGAGCTTTTGCCGGAGGTGTCAGTCGCTCCACCGGTGCCCGAGGCGGCCCAGCCTGAAGCGCGTGGGTTTGAGCTGCCGGCCCGCATATGGGGCATCATGATCGGATGCTACGGCGTGTTTCTGGGTGCCCTCACCATTGCCCTTGGCTCGAACGGCCGGGCCTTGTTCGCCATCGTGATATCGCTGGTCTACGTCGTCGTGTTCTTCGCGGCCAGCCGCGTGCTGATGGCCCAAAACCCGGCCAGCGCACCGTCTCCGCTGGATCGAAATGGCGTTCTCATGACCCACTTCGGGCCGATGGACCGCAAGGCTGTCTATGGCCAGATCCTGGTCGTCCCCGTGGCCGTTGCCCTGTTCGGGCTCGCCGTGTCCGCAATAATTCTCTCGGTGCAGGGATGAGCGTGCAGCATGACGCAGGCTCGCATTCCCGGTTCAGCCTGCCACCTGAGGCGGAAGTCTACCGCCGCATTGGCCCGTTTGACCGGGGCAGTCTGCCCAAGGGGCTGCTCCGCGAACATAGTCTCAAGGATGGTACCTGGGCACAGGTGACGGTCCTTTCGGGCGCGGTCGCATTCCTGTGGGACGATGCCGGGAACGACGGCGCAGGGTCCGTCCTTGAGCGAGGTCAGGCGATTACCGTCCCGCCTCTGGTGCCCCACCACCTCGAACCGAAGGATCAGGATTTCCTTATCGCAATCGACTTCCTGTCAGTCCCGGCCTGACGCGCCACCGCGATGCGGTCCGGTGCGCGCTAGCCTTCTCGAACCTTGGACAGGAACCGGTCAACGTGGTCGCGCAGGGTGGTCGACTGGCGTTCGAGGTCGCTGGCGGATGACAGAACCTGTGCAGCTGCTGCGCCGGTCGCCAGGGCTGTCTCGCGGACGCCTTCGACATCGCCAAGCACTTGGTCGCTGCTGCGCGCGGCCAGATCGATGCTCCGGGCCAGGTCCTGTCCGGCGACGGATTGCTGGTCCACCGCAGAGGCAATCGAGATCGCGGTGGCCTCGAGCTGTTCGATCTGCTGGCTGACATTGCGCAGCGCCGCAACGCTGGCGTCGGTCGAGTTCTGCATCGAGCGGATCTGGGCCGCGACATCTTCCGTCGCCCGGCTGGTCTGCGCGGCCAGTTCCTTCACTTCCGACGCTACGACTGCGAATCCCCGGCCGGCCTCGCCGCCGCGAGCGGCCTCGATCGAGGCGTTGAGCGCGAGGAGGTTGGTGCGCCGGGCGATGGTCTGAATCAGTTCGACCACCTGGCTGACTTCGACCGCTGCCGAGGACAGGCGCGAGATCGTCGCATCTGCCTCGTCGGCCGAATCCGATGCCCTGCGGGCAAGCTCGGCTGAGGTCGCTGCCTGACGGCTTATTTCCCCGATCGACATGGCAAACTCGTCGCTTGCGGCAGCCGCTGCCGTGGCGCCGCCAGACGCTTCATGCATTGCACCGGCTACGCGCCCGGCCTGGTGCGAAGCGGACTCTGCGGCATCGGCCATCGACTTGGCTGTGGTCTTGAGCTGGCTCGATGCGGCTGCAACGCTGGCGACCACTTCGCCGACCGTGTGGCTGAACTGTTCGGACAGTTGCGCCAGGATCCGCTTGCGTTCCGCCCGCGCCCGTTCGCGCTCCGCGAACAACTCGTCCAGCTTGAAGCCCGACTTGTGGAACACATTGAGCGCCCGCGCCATCTCCCCGATTTCATCCTGCCGGTCGAGCCCGGTTACAGCGATGTCGCGCTCGCCACTGGCAAGGCGGGTCATGTCGCTGGCCAGCTTGCCGAGCGCCCCTGAGGTGTGGTCGCGCAAACGCACATACCAGCCGAACCCTGCCAGCGAGACGAACGCCACCAGACCAAGGGCGAACAGGCTGGTGTTCCACAACACGGCCCGCGCTTCGTCGATGTCGGCGGCATTGCTGGCTTGCCACATGCCTGCTGCACCGATCAGCAGCAGGGCAAACGTGGTGCCCGCGCTGATGCCGACGGTAAGCCGGAACTTGGCGGAAAACGGCTGGTCATTGAACCAGCGCGTTGCCCGCCCGACTGCAGAGCGTTCCTCTGCCAGGCCGTCGGCAGCGGTCTCGATGGCGGCGATTTCCGACGCCATGGCATCGGTCAGAACGTTGGTATGCGCGTTCATGCTTCACTCCGTTTCATCTGGGGCGGTGCGAGATGCTGGGCAATCTGGTCAGCTGGCATGGCCTTGAAGTAGAGCCATCCCTGGATCTGGTCGCATCCCGCGCTGCGGACCATCTGGGCCTGGGCTTCAGTCTCGACGCCCTCGGCTGCCACGTTCATGTGCAGCGCCCGCGCCATCGAGATGCTGGACAGCATCATGGCCCGGCTGCTTTCGTCGGCCGCCGAATCCACCACCAGTGACCGGTCGAGCTTCAGCTTGTCGAACCGGAACCGGCGCAGGAAGCCGATCGAGGCATAGCCGGTGCCGAAATCGTCAAGCGACACATTGACGCCGAAACTTCGGATGAGCGCCAGGCTGCGCTCTGCCACGACGGGGTCGAGCACCAGCGAAGTCTCGGTGATTTCCAGTTCGAGCCGCTCGGCCGGGAAGCCCGTTTCTTCAAGAATATTGCCAAGCTCGACCGGGAACTCGAAGTTCCGCAGCTGCGCTGCCGAGACATTGACCGACATCTTGATGCCGTTCCAGCCAAGGGCATCGGTGCAAGCCCGCCGCAGGACCCACAGCCCGATTGCGTTGATCAGCCCGGACTCCTCGGCCACCGGAATGAACACGTTGGGCCCGATTGCAGTGCCGTCTGGCCGGACCCAGCGGATCAGCGATTCGACCGCTACTACCTCGCCGCTGCAGGCATCGACCAGCGGCTGATAATGCACCTGGAACTCGTCATTCAGCAGGGCTGTGCGCAACTGGTGGTCCAGATCGCGCATCGCCTCGAGGCTGCGGTCGAAATCGGGCTGGTACCAGCTGCAGCGCATCTTTCCGCTGCGCTTGGAGACATACATCGAGATATCGGCCCGGCGCAGCAGCTCGGATGAAGGGAGGTTCTCTGCACCTGCCGAGCGGGCCAGGCCGATGCTGGCACCGATGGCAATGCGACGGTCGTCCACTGCCAGGGGGTGACCGAGGCGATCAAGGAATGTCCGGCAGATGCCTTCCAGCACCGTGCCGGCCACTGGGCCGCATACGGTGATCGCGAACTCGTCGCCGCCCAGGCGGAAAGCTGTGGCATGAATTCCGCATACCTCGCGCAGCTTCCCGGCGAGCAGCTTGATCATGGTGTCGCCGACGCTGTGGCCGTAAAGATCGTTGAGCATCTTGAAATCGTCGAGGTCGATCAGAGCCACAGCGACTTCACCGCCATCCTCCCGTTCCCGGCGTACTCGGGCGTGCAGGGCACGGCGATTCGGCAGGCCGCACAGGCTGTCTGTCAGGCCGAAGCCTTCCAGACGGTCAATGTAGTCGAGATTGATGCGCCCGAGGATGATGGCGGTTGGCACATAGATCAGGATGGTGACGAACAGGATCCACTGACCGAGTGCGGGATCCAGCCGGTCCCCCAGCAGGGCCAGGCCGCACGCGGTCGCGAACAGCACGGTCAGTACCAGGAACGGCGCATGAACCCATGCGCGCGTACCCAGACTGTTTTCGTCCTGAATGGTGGCCAATTGTCATCCCTCGCGTGGTGCGGCGTGCCTCTGTGCTACCTTGCTGCGACTAAGGAACTGTTAAGCCGGATTTTACCTTGTTATCCGGTCACCTGATGCTAGCCCGGGCTTGCCGGACGGGCGCATTGCTTGCCGATTTCCGGCGGCAGAGGCCCTGGTTGCCTTCGACCGGCTCGAAAATGCCGGTGCGCCCTACGACCGTCTCGCCTGCGCCCAGCATCAGCCAGCCGTCTTCCGCAAGCGCCTGATCAAGCCGGGCAAAGGCGCGTTCGCGCGTCGGGCCGTCGAAATAGAGCAGGACGTTGCGGCACAGTACCAGATCGAACGGACGCGCATGGTCGAACGGGTCAAGGATGTTGCGCCGTTCGAAGCGGACCATGGCGCGCAAGGCGTCGTTGGGTGCCCAGCCATTCGGGGTTTCGTGGAACCAGCCGAGCATCTGACCGACCGAAAGGCCGCGCTGGATCTCGAACTGGCTGTAACAGGCATGGTGTGCCGCAGCGACGGCCCGACCGGAAACGTCAGTACCGACAATCTCCACGCTCCAGCCGCGCCAGCGTTCCGGTTCCTGGGCGAACAGGATCGCCATGGTGTAGGCTTCTTGTCCGGTTGAACAACCGGCCGACCAGATCCGCAGGCGGCGGGCGCCGGCACGGCGGGCGGCAAGATCGGGCAGGACCTTGCCCGCCAGCATTTCGAACATCGGCCGGTCGCGGAAGAAGTAGGTCTCGTTGTTGAGCAGAGCCTCGACCACGTCACGGGCGAGAATGTCGGCACCGGATTCGGCCAGCAGGCAGGCGAGCTGGTCGACATTGCTGATGCCCTGTTCGCGGAACAGCCCGGCAAGTGCGGTGTCGATGCGCCAGCGCCGCCCTTCGGTCAGCTGCTGCCCGGTGCGGGCGCGCAGGAGATCCGCCACAACGCTGTGAGAGGCGCTGAACCCGCT
This sequence comes from Altererythrobacter sp. H2, assembly GCF_035319885.1. Classification (NCBI taxonomy): domain Bacteria; kingdom Pseudomonadati; phylum Pseudomonadota; class Alphaproteobacteria; order Sphingomonadales; family Erythrobacteraceae; genus Altererythrobacter; species Altererythrobacter sp. H2. Next base: position 3,090,930 of record NZ_CP141285.1, on the reverse strand, counting down.
CATCGCCCGAGCCCGCAAAAAGCGGCGATCCGGATGCCAAGCTGGTCTGGCGGCAGGATAGCTTCGGCCAGACCTGCTTCGACGATCGCCCGGGGCATCCCCCAGACAGCCGAGCTGGCCTGGTCCTGCACGAGAATGCGACCTCCAGCCCTGACCAGGTCCACCGCACCAAGGGCGCCGTCGCGGCCCATGCCGGAAAGAACGACGGCAAGGGTTCTGGCACCGGCGGTGCGGGCGAGAGATTCGAAGAGGGGATCGACCGAGGGGGTGCAGCCGCTCGGTGCCGGCTTGGTTGAGCTGCCAAGCACGAGCGCGTCGCCATGTTGCTGTACCAGCAGATGGCTGGCGCCGCTGGCAACGTAGATACGACCCGGCATTAGCTGCATGCCATCTTCACCGACAATCGTTTCGCGGTCCGAAGCCAGCTGCAATTGCCGGGCAAACACCTTGGCAAACGACGCCGGAAGGTGCTGGACCACGACCAGTGGCTGGCTGACCCCACCGGGCAGATGCCGCAGGAGCTGCCCCAACGCATGAATCCCGCCCGTTGATGCGCCCACCGCAATCACGGATGGTATAAGCGCGGGAGCATGGGGCCGGCCCGGCGCAGAGCGTACTGGCGGAGTGACTTTCTCGCACGCCGGCATCGGCTCCAGCTTTGCCAGGGCGCGGACGCGCTGCACCAGGGCACGGCGGTATTCCTCATCGAACTGGCCTGAACGGGGCTTCAGCATGGTGTCGGCCGCGCCCATGGCCAGCGCGGCGAGCGTATGTTCGGCCCCGGCCTCAGTCAGGGAAGATACCACCAGCACCGGCAGGCGGGGCCGGGCCGCCAGCAGCCGCGGCAATGTTTCCAGCCCGCCCATTCCCGGCATATCCAGATCGAGCAGCACGACGTCTGCAGACGTGCGGGCCAGCTCGCTCAGAGCGAGCTCTCCGCTGCTGACCTTGGCGACGATTTCCATGTCGGGCTCGGGGTCGATTACCCGGGACAGGATGGTGCGGACAATCAGCGAATCGTCCACTACCATCACCCGGATCGGGCGCGCATCAGCCTGTTTTGCCGCACTTTCAGGTGTTTCGCTCAGGGCAGTCGGGGCCATCATCCTGGCCTCAGCCCATGCCCACCAGCTGGAGTTTGATCTGCAAGGTTTCGTGATCGAACGGCTTCATGACGTATTCGTCGGCCCCCGCTTCGATCGCTTCTCGAATGTGGGCCACGTCGTTTTCGGTCGTACAGAACACCACTTTGGGCCGGTCGCCGCCAGACCGCTGGCGGAGCTGGACGATGAATTCGATCCCGGTCATGACCGGCATGTTCCAGTCCAGCATGATCAGGTCGGGCATGGCCTCGCCACAGCGTTCCAGCCCGACAAGGCCGTTTTCCGCCTCATCGACCGAGAACCCCAGCGATTCGAGAATATGCCGTGAGACCTTGCGGATTACCCGCGAGTCGTCGACGATCAGGCAGGTTTTCACTGGTTCAGTTCCTTGTGGTCAGGCCGGAAGGCTATGGCCTTTAGGTTAACGTAGGCCTTACGCAGCACGGGCCTGCGCTCCGTCTGGTCCGGCAACCAGGCACGGAATGGAAACCAGCACGGCCGGGCCGGCCGCCGTTTCAATCAGTCCTTCGGCAACATCGTCCCAGTTCCGGCCAAGCGAAGCCTCGGACGGAGCGGGCGCCGAAAGGGCTTCGGCAACATCCACAACCCGGTCAACCAGCAGGGCATAGGCATGACCGTCCACCTCGACCACGGCAGCCCGCCCTTCGGTGGGCCAGTCCGTCGGACATAGACCGATGGCGGCGCGCGTATCGATGACTGTCAGCGCCCGGCTACGCAGCGCGGTGAGGCCAGCGACATGGGGTTGGGCCAGCGGCACCGGTGCCACCTGGTCGAGTTCGACCACTGACTGCACCGCTGCGCCAGGGATGGCTGCGCAGCGTCCTGCGATGGTCACAAGCAGAAGCAGATCGCCCATCACGCTGTCCTCGCGGCATTGCCCAGCGCGGCGAGGAGCGCCGCGCGGTCGTAGCGGTAGATAGAGCCCGGGTCCTGAGCCACTGGTTCCGGGGTGGCGCGGAGCCGGATGACGGGCACGCCTGTAGGCTGTGCTGGCTCCTCGGTCTCGGCCGCAATCACGATGTCGCAGGGATCGGGTGCATCCGCGCCGATCACCGCGTAACCGGCGCTTTCAAGCAGTGGCCGCAGGAAAGTCCCGGCCCAGCCATCGTCCTGTGGCAGACGGCAGGTCCGGGGCCGGGCCGCAGGTACCAGCCCGACATGGCGGGCGAACAGGGCATGGCTGTCGACGATCACTGTTGCCTCGCCCTCGATCACGGCCGTGCCTTCGAGAATGTCGTCGCCAGGCAGGGGAATGATGTCACCCGTCAGGTCGGCCGTGTTGTCGATCGCCGCAGCGGCAAGGATAAGGTCGGTCGCCCCGTCGGATAGCCACAAGGCCGGGAAACCAGCCAGCGGCAATTCGCGGCCTTCCAGCCCCGCCATCGGCAGCGTTCTGCCATCAATGGTGACCCGGCAATGCGCCCCTTCGATGGTGACTGCATTCCGCTCAAGCGTAACAATGCGCCGCACCGTCGCCATCCGGACACCGCGCCGCCTGCCCGAGAAATCGGTGAACAGGATTACCTGTTCGGCTTCGATCTGCGCAGCGCCGATACCCTGATCAGTGTCCTGCGCGCGCCGGGCACGGAGGGGGTTGGTCAGGCGGTGGCGGGCCGCGATGTTCGGCATGTCGAGCATCAGGATCGGGTGACCGTCGTCAAGCAGGGTCGAGCCGGCATAGACCCCTGCGGCCATCACTGCCGGGGCGAGCGGCTTGACCACGAGGTCTTCGTTGTCCAGCACCCGGTCAACGATCAGCGCGTAGAGATCGCCTGCGGCCAGGCGGACGAACACGAACACCGCCTGCCGGACCGGAACAGTCTCGACCTGCCCCAGCACGTGCGCCAGCGCGATGGCGGGCACACTCTTATCCCGGAAAGTCACAAAGCGGGCGTCGCCCAGTTCTTCCACCGCAATGCCCGCGGCGTTCCCGCGGGCGATCTCCTCGATGTAGGAGCGGGGGATGGCATAGCGCTGCCCCCCGCTCTCCACGGTCAGTCCGGCGATGATGCTCAGGGTCAGCGGCAGTTCGAGGATGAAGAGTGTGCCTTCGCCCGGCTCGCTTTCCACCCGGATGGCCCCGCCGACCTTTTCCAGGTTTGCGCGCACCACGTCCATCCCCACGCCCCGGCCCGAAACGCCGCTGACCGTCTCCGCCGTGGACAGGCCCGGTTCGAAGATCAGGGCCAGCTTGCGCTCGTGGGACAGTGCCTCGATCTCGTCCCGGGTGCCCATCCCCTGGGCTGCGGCCTTGGCCGTGATCCGGGTGAGGTCGAGGCCCCGCCCGTCGTCGCTCACGGCCAGCAGGATGCGGTTACCCGCCTGGCGCGCCGAGACGGTCAGCAGCCCGATTTCGCGCTTGCCGCTGGCAAGCCGGTCGGACGGGCGCTCGATACCGTGGTCGATGGCGTTGCGGATGATATGGGTCAGCGGATCGCGCACCATCTCGACCATTTCACGGTCGAGTTCGACATCGCCGCCCTGCAGGTCGAGCATGACTTGCTTGCCGAGTTCGGCACCCAGATCGCGCACCAGGCGGGGCAGCGAATTGTAGAGGTGCTCGATCCGCTGCATCCGCATCCGCGTCACACCTTCGCGGACATCATCGAGGATGGCAGACAGGCGCTCGAACGGCCCGTCGATTGTCGGCTGGTTGCCGGCCTCGCGCAGGCGGCGGGCGAGGTCGTTGCGGGCCAGGACCATGTCGGAAATGCCACTCATCAGGCGGTCGAGCAGGTCGACTGGCAGGCGGATCGAGCGTCGGCCTGCGGCCGGGCCCGAGCCGCGCCGTTCCTGATCCGCGCCGGCATTGCCGTCCGGTTCCACCAGATCCGCCGCAGTGTCCGGTTCGAGAGCTGCGATCAGGCGCTCATCGCTCGTGGCGGGCAAATCTGCCCCAGCCTCAATGGCGGAGACCAGTTCGCCGATCCGGTCAATCACAGCGAGCACCGCGTTGACGAGATGGGTGCCCGGTTGACGCCGCCCGGCGCGCACTTCGGAAAGGGCGCTTTCAGCCGCATGGCTGAGTTGTTCGAGCCGGGGAAAGTCGAAGAAGCCGCAGTTGCCTTTGACGGTATGGACGAAGCGGAAAATGGCGTCGAGCCGCGCCCGGTCGCCCGGGTCGGATTCCCACGCGACCAGTTCGCCTTCTATTGCGGCCAGCATTTCGCGGGTTTCGGCCACGAACTCCGCCAGCAGATCGTCCATGTTATCGCCCCCGGTTGGTCGGAAACGGTTTATGGACGGGCTTGGTTAACGTTCGGTCACCGGCCGGAGGCGCCCGAGAGAGCGGGCCGGGGCGGAGCGGCGAGCACCCGCCAGGCGACGAAGGCCGCCACGATGCCGCCGCCGAGATTGGCGACCAGCTCGGCGCCGTAGATCGCGTCCGCGCCCCAGGTTCCGCGCAGCAGCCAGGCGAACGGCAGCATCAGGAAGAACACCCGGGCGAAACTTTGCGCCAGCGCATAGGCCGAGCGATCGACCGCATTCAGCGCGCCGTTGGCGACGATCAGCAGGCCAAAGCCGGCATATCCCCAGACCGAGATCGCCAGGTAGGTCGAAAAGGCCTCGATCAGAGCCGGATCGGAACTGAACACGCCGCCGAACCAGTCGCCGAACAGCCAGAGCAGTGCGCCGGTGCCAAGGCCATAGGCGAGGCAGAACAGCCCTGCCTCGAACAGGGCCAGCCGCGCGCGGTCATGCTCGCCTGCGCCCCAGTTCTGCCCGACTATCGCCCCGATCGAACCCGACAGGGCGAGCAGGGGGACCACGGCAAAGCTCTGCAACCGGCCCGCTGCGCCAAATCCGGCTACGGCGGCCTGCCCCTCGGAGGCCAGCAGGCCAGTGAGCACGGCTAGGCCGACCGGGTTGATTGCGTTTGAGAGCGCGGCGGGGCCCGCCACCCGCATGATCGCGCGGGCGGATTCGCCCATCCGGCACTGGCGAATCAGAGCGGGGTTTATCGGGAGGTGGGTCCGCGCGATGAACCACAATGCCAGCAGGCAGGCAAAGCCGTATCCGGCCAGCATGGCATAGGCTGCCCCTGCAAGGCCCAGACCGCCGATGCCCAGCGCCCCGGTAATCAGGAACGGATTGAGCACCCAGTTGATCGCCGCGTAGGCCAGCGAGATGAGCGAATTCATCCGCGCCTCGCCCTGTCCGCGCAGCACGCCGTTCAGCGCCATCTGCAACAGGAGCAGCGGCAGCCCCAGCGCATAAGGTGCCATGAATTCGCGGATCAGAGGGCGCAGAGCGCTATCAGCCTGCATCAGGCGGAACAGCGGGTCGATCAGCAGGTAGAGCGCCAGCCCCAGCACTGCCCCGGTCGCCAGCGCGAAGACTGCGCCGAAATTGGCTCGCCGCGCCGCCTGCTCGACATCGCCCGCGCCGAGCGAACGGGCGATGACCGAATTGATCCCGACCATCACGCCCACGCCGAGGCTCGACACGGCAATCACCACCGGAAAGATGAAGGCGACTGCCGCCAGCTGTGCACTACCCAGCCGCCCGATGTAGTAGGCGTTGAGCAGCGCGACAGACATCAGCGCCGCAACGCCGAGGATATTGGGGAGGGTCTGCGATACGAGATGCCCGCGAATGGAGCCTCGGGTCAGTTTCGCGGTCTCGCTCATTGGCTGCGGGCCTAGCTTGCCGTGCCGGTAGTGGGAAGCGCTATCGCATCACTTGTGCGCGACTTGCCCCGCGTGCGATAGCCTTGGGCGTAGCAGGACAAGGTGCCCCAATGCCGCGGATAACCGTGAACGAGCGACCGCTCGAATTCGACATGGATGGAGCGACGCCGCTGCTCTGGGCGCTGCGCGACGCCGCCAACCTCACTGGCACAAAGTATGGCTGTGGCAACGGTGATTGCGGCGCCTGCATGGTGCTGGTCGATGGCGAGGCACTGCGCAGCTGCCTGATCACACTGGATGAGGCCGAGGGCCGCTACATCACCACGATCGAGGGGCTCAGCCGCGATCGCTCGCACCCGGTCCAGCAGGCACTTGTTGCCGAAGGTGCGATCCAGTGCGGGTTCTGCACGCCGGGTATCGCCATCGCTGCGGCAGCGCTGCTGCGCAAAACGGTTGCCCCGACCGATGACGAAGTCCGCGCCGCGATCCCCAACCTGTGCCGCTGCGGGGTCTATCCCCGGCTGGTCCGCGCCGTGCAGCGCGCCGGGAGGGTGATGGCCCGCCGCGAGACGATCAGCGCTGCACCTGCGCCGGGCATCGATCCGGCGGACGCCGCCCGGGAGGTTCCCGCCATGGCTGCGCCCGCCGGGGAATAGGTAAGGCGCCTAAAGGTCGATTTTCACCCCGAAACGGGCCACGAACGGCCGTGCCGGTTGGATATTGTTGTCACCATGGGCGCTCGGGTAATAACCCTCGTCGAACAGGTTCTCGATGTTGACCTGAAAGCCGATCCGGTCGTTGAGCTGGTAATAGGCCGCTGCGTCCACCCGCACGTAGTCGGGCAGGGTGACCGCATTGGTCAGGCTGGCAAACTGTTCGTCCTGGTAGATGACCCCGAGTCCGAGGCTGAACTGGCTGGTCAGCTCGACATGGTTCCATGCCGCGAACTGGTGCTCCGGCACCTGCTCCAGCCTTCGTCCGGCAGGGGCGGAGCTGGTGGTGGTCCGCACTTTGCCATCAAGATAGGTGTAGCCGATATTGGCCTGCCAGCCGGGCAGGATCTTGCCGACGAGATTCAGCTCGAGCCCGTCGGTGCGGCTTTCGCCGACCAGGGCGACGAGGGTTGGATCAAGCGGGCTGGGGCCCTTGGTATTGGTCCGGTCGAGCCGGAACAGTGCCGCCGTGAAAAACAGCTCCGGCTTGATCAGCCATTTCGCGCCGAGTTCATAATTGGTGAATTTCTCGGGCTCGAAACCCTGGTCGCCCGGAGCGATCAGGAAGAACTGGTCGCCCGCCTGAGGCAGAAAGGTCGTGGCGTAACTGGCGTAGAGTGACAGCGCCTCAGTTGGTTTGACCACCAGGCCCAGGCGCGGGCTCACTTTCTCGTCCACCCGTGCCGTGCGTGCACCGGCTAAGTTGGTGGTGTCGAGATCGAACCGGTCCCACCGCAGACCGGCAATCAGCTCCACATGATCGCCGATGGCAATCTGGTCCTGCACATAGCCGGACAGGACCTTGAGGCTGCTGTCGTTGCCGCGGACCGGGGCGGTCAGGGAGAAGGCAGGAATAGTCAGCACCCGCTCCAGCGACACGTCAACCCGGCTGGTGAAACCACCGGTGCCGTTGGCAAACTGCACGTTGCGGCGGCCGTTGAAGGAATCCTGCCAGCTGGCTTCGACCCCGGCCAGCAGGGTATGTGCCAGCACACCGGTCTCGAATTCGCCGACCAGATTGGCCTGGGCGATCCAGTTTTCGCGTTGCTGGGAATCCTCGTAGCCCGACAGGCGGACGGTGGTGCCATTGGTGCTGTCAGGCACCAGATTGGCGTAGATCTTGTCGTAATTGGCGTACTGGATCGAGGCATTGGCCGACCACGTATCGCTGAAGCTATGCTCCAGCCGCATCCGCGCGATATGCGCCTGGTTGAGGGCCTGATTGAACGCGGGATCGCCCAGGAAGGCCCGGTCAAACCCGCGCAAGGGTGCCCCCGCCAGCGAAGGCAGGCCGCGATCGGTTACGCGGCGATCGTCATCATAGGTGTAGCTGGCCAGGAGGCGGGTGTCCGCACCGAGTTCGGCCGTGATGGTGGGCGAGACACCGAAAAACCGGCCTTCGTAGAAGTCGCGGTGGCTGTCGAACTCCTCGTAGGTGCCGTTCAGTCGCAGGGCGACGCCATCGCCCAGTGGCTGATTGATATCGGCTGCCAGATCGAAGGCGCTGAAGGTGTCGACTGATCCGCGCAAACCGACCATGCTCTCGTCGATGCGGGCGGTCTTGCTGACCCGGTTGACCACCCCGCCACCGCCGCCGCGCCCGAAGATCAGCGCATTGGCACCCTTGAGCACCTCGATCCGCTCTACATTGTAGAGCGAGCGGTAATACTGTGCGTCATCGCGCAAGCCGTCGAGATAGAAGTCGGCGGTGGTTTCCTGCCCGCGGATGAAGATTTCGTCCCGGTGCCCTTCGCCCGTTTCCAGGCTGACCCCGGGTATATAACGCAGCGCTTCGCCCAGCTGGGTGATCGCCTGGTCCTGCAGCTGGTCGTCGGTAATGACGGAAATGGTCTGCGGCACGCGGATCAGGGGGGTCGGTGTCTTGGTCCCACTCGATCCGTCGCTGGTGCCGTATTGATCGCGTTCGCCGGTCACCACAATGGCGCTTGGCAAGTAGACGCGCTCCGGATCGGCCGCCGCATTGTCAGCGGCCGCCAGCGGGCTCGCGGCGGCAAAAGGTGCTACGCTGGACAGCAGCAGGAGGCGGGCGGAACGGAAGGACATGGGTGCTCCTCATTTGCGAATCGTTATCAATTATCTGCAGGCCTGCTATTGCGAGTAATTCGCATTTACAAGCAGAAATGTGGATTGCGGCGAATTTCGCAATGAATTACCGGCGCCGGCACGAGGCGACCGAGGAGATCCGCAGTGAAGGCAACCATCTGGCACAACCCGAACTGTGGCACCTCGCGCAAGACGCTCGCTATTCTCGAGGAAGCGCCGGGAATTGAGCTGACCGTCGTCGAATACCTCAAGACCCCGCCATCGGCAGAAACGCTTGCCCGGCTTTACCGCGATGCCGGCTTGACCCCGCAGCAGGGGTTGCGCCTGCGCGGTACCGACGCGGAAGAGCGTGGACTGCCGGAGGCGGATAACTCCACCGTGCTGGCAGCCATGGCCGCCGACCCGATCCTGATCGAGCGGCCGCTGGTGGAGACGGATAAGGGCGTGCGGCTGTGCCGCCCGCAGGAAAAGGTGCGCGAGATTCTCTAGCGGCGCTCGCGCACCAGCACTTCATCCGCCTGGAGCGCGCGCCAGCCATAGAGCAGCACCACCAGGCAAAGGGCCACGATCAGGCCGAAGCTCAGCCAGTCGGAATGGTTGTAGAGCCACACCCCGAGCGCCGGTGCAAAGATATAGCTTGCGCCCGCAACCGAGGCAGTAATGCCCGAAGCCTGGCCCTGTTCAGCGCGGGTGACTGCCAGCGACGTGCCTGAGGTGGAGCCGGGGCGGAAGAGCCCGAAGCCGAGCGAGGAAATCGCGAAACTGAGGGCGATCAGGTGGAGATTGTCGGCAAGCCCCAGCATGACCGTTCCGGCGGCGGCCAACGCGATGCCAGACAGAGTCGCCGCGCGCGGCCCCAGGTCGAAGCGGGGAATCAGGCCCCACTGCGCCAGCAGCGTTGCCATTGCGCCAGCCATCAGCACCAGCCCGACTGCGCCGGTGCCCACATCCGGTGTCTCCCGCAGGCCCAGCCGGTCCAGCACCAGGAACCCGGCAATGCCGAGCGTCATCGCCTGAGCGTGGCCACCGAGCAGCGCCACGATAACCCAGGGGCGCAGGCGCGGCTCGAACCAGCGCAGCCTCGTGGTCGGCGGCGCCAATGGGGTGTCGCCGTCCTCGCTATCCCCGCTTGGTTCGCTTGACGGACTACCGGAATAGGGCGCATCGTAGGCGGCACCGCGTGCGGGAAACTGCGGCTCGTCATTGGGCAGGCGTAAACGGAGCGCAATCAGTGTTGCCACCCCGATCAGCGCGAAAATGATGAAAGGCCCGGTCAGGCCCAGCACCGGAAGCACCATCAATGGCGCCAGCGCGGGGCCGATGACCGTGCCGAGGCCGAAGCTGGAGGCAATGAGGGACAGCGCCTGGGTCCGCTCGGCGCGCGGAGTGCGGCTGGCGACATAAGCCTGCACTGCAGGCGGCGCAGCGGAACCGAATCCGCCATACAGGCTGCGCGCGGCGGCAAAGGCAAGCAGGGTCCACAGCGCTGGCAGCGTCCCGGTCAGGCCCAGCCACAGGGCCAGACCGCACAGACCCATCGACACAATGAAGCCGACCATGCCCAATGCCATCATCGCCTTGCGTCCGCGCTGGTCCGACCGGCCGGCCCAGAACGGTGCACAGACCACCCACAGCAGCGCCGACCAGGTGTAGGCCAGGCTGATCCAGACGTCGTTGACACCCAGAGCCGTTCCGATCGACGGCATCACCGACTGCATCGCCGTGTTGCCCGCCGCCGTGGTCAGCATGACCGCGAACAGCAGGGCCATCCGCCCGCGCGAAATCGCCGGCTGACGCGGCTGCGGATCGGGGCAGGGGAGGGGGCGGTCGGACTCGGCCATGATGATCGACGCGCTACGCCGGGCAGGCCGCGCTTGCAATGGAGCAGCGAATTTGCGATTTCAGAGCCATTGAACGGCAGCCCAGCAGCCGTCGCAACCTGACGAGGCGCATTTCTTGAACAATTCAGCCAACCGGGCACTTGCCATGCCGCAAGGCCTCCGCCAGCGCGCGGCCCGCCTGTTCGGGCAGTGGGGCGTGTTTTTCCGCGGCTTCCTCGAACATCCGAAAATGGTCGGCTCGATCATCCCATCCTCCCGCTTTACCATCGACAAGATGCTTGCGCCGGTGGACTGGCAGCAGTGCAGGTTGTTTGTCGAATATGGTCCGGGGGTCGGCACGTTCTGCTATCCGGTGCTGGAGCGGCTGCGGCGCGACGGTGCGCTGGTGGTGATCGACACCAACCCGCTCTACATCGACTATCTCCGCAAGACGATCACCGACAGCCGCTTTCATGCGGTCCACGGCTCGGCCGCAGATGTCGAGCATATCGTACGGTCTCTGGGTTTCGAGCAGGCCGACTATGTTCTGTCCGGCCTGCCATTCTCGACCCTGCCAGACGGGGTCGGTCCGGAAATCGCGGCGGCTACCCACCGGGTATTGCGCCCGGGCGGCGCCTTCCTGGTCTACCAGTTCTCGGCCCGCGCGCGCGATTTCATGGCACCCCACTTTGCCCGCATCGACCAGGGCTTCGAACTGCTGAACGTGCTGCCGTGCAAGCTGTTCTGGGGCTGGAAGGACTGAGCGGCAAAGCGGGGCAGCCCGGGCCGCCCCGCCGTCGCGCTTATTCGAAGGTGGCGCCGATTTTGGTCGCCGTAGAGCCGGCCAGCTGGTTGTAGACGGCCACGAAGATGGCCGAAAACAGCATGGCCACAAACGCGCCGATGAGGCCGTTGACGAAGCCCAGCACGCTCGTACCCCCAACCGCTGCGGCAAGCAGGCCGATGACCATGAACAGCACCACCGCGATCACGATATAGGCGATGAACAGCACCACGTAGAACAGGAACAGGCGGCCCTGGGCCGGCTTGGTGAGCGACCAGGTGCGGCTGAGCACGGCAAAGGGGTTCATTGTTCCCTCGATGGCGATGATCGGCGTGATCATCGAAAGCCGGGTCAGCACCCACAGCACGCCGACCAGCATGGCGATGACCAGGATGAAGGTCAGGCCCGCCGCTGCTCCGGTCGAAGCCTGGCCCACTGCGGCCACCAGCAGACCGATCACGAGGCCGAAAAGCAGGGCGATGATGAAATAGGCAATGGCGAGGATGATCATGATGGCCAGCAATGGCAGCAGGGCCTTGAAGCCGATCCCGATCGCCTCGCCGACCGAGACTCTCGTGTTGTCACCGAGCAAGGCAATCATCGCGACATAGCCGACGAAGCTGGCCAGCAGAATCAGCAGGTAGGCACCGAAGAACGTCGGGCCGAGGTTCGCCATCATGGCTTCCATGTCCGACGGGTCCATATTGGGCGACATAAGGGCGCCCATCACGTCCGGCATTGCCACGAACATCAGCAGCGAGGGCACGAAAAAGAACACCCCGCCCAGAATGGCGAGAAGTGAGAAGTTCGCGCTCAGCTTGGCAGTGGCCTCGCTCCAGGCCTGCCCCATATCGAAATTCATCGCTTCCTCCTCAGCGTGCGGTGAAGATGCTTGATAAGCGGTCAACATGCCGCCACGCAATTGCCAATGAAGCAGATGTCACCCGAAGCGGTCGAATGGCAGATGGCGGGCGAGCCTGTGCCCTATCGCCTTGCACTGGCGGAGATGGAGCGGCGCAATGCGGCGATCGCCTCGGGCGAGGATGGCGAACTGGTCTGGCTGCTCGAACACCCGCCGGTCTATACCGCCGGGACCAGCGCGGCGATCGACGAACTGCTGGACCCCCGGTTCGAAGTGGTCGAAGCCGGCCGCGGCGGACGCTACACCTATCACGGGCCGGGGCAGCGGATCGGATATGTCCTGCTCGACCTGAGCCGGAGGGGGCGCGATGTGCGTCGGTTTGTTCATGGCCTGGAGCAATGGGTGATCGCCACGCTGGCCGGGTTCGGGGTAGAAAGCTGGGCGGCCGAAGGGCGGGTCGGCATCTGGACCCGCGACGTGGACGGGCGCGAAGCCAAGATCGGCGCCATCGGCGTGCGGATGCGGCGCTGGGTGACGATGCACGGTTTTTCGGTCAACCTTGCGCCGGACCTCGCCCACTTTACTGGCATCGTGCCCTGCGGGATCGAGGAATTCGGCGTGACCAGCCTCGAACGGCTCGGGATAGGGCTTGCGCCGGAGGAATGGGATGCGGCATTGCAGAGCCGCTTCGGCGAGTTTCTCGCCCTGCTTGACCGGAAAGACTGAATGATGACGGCCCTCTTTCGACCGATCCTGCTGGCCCTGCCGATTTTTGCTCTGGTGGCCTGCGAGCAGGCACCCGAAAACGCTGCACCGGCGGGCGCGCGGGCCGAAGGTGAAGTGCTGGGCGGTTCGATCAGCGACGAAATGATCCCGCTTGACCAGTTGCGCTCGCAGTCACCCCCGCTGCGGGTGCAGCCTGTGACCGGTCCGGGGCAGGTATCATCCGATGCTAGTGACGGAGCTGAAGCGCAAGGGGCCGCGCCTGAGACCGGATCCGAAACGCCTTCTGCCGACACCGCAGAGCCAGCGGCAGACGAGGGCTAGTCCGCTAGCAGGGCATGGCGAGGACCCGGCGTGCCCGCGCCAGCTGCGCCCGGTCAACCATGCGCCCTGCGATCGACAGCACGTTGGCTGAAGGCGATTCCTCGAACCGGGCGACCATGATGTCCGCTTCGGCGCGCTCCGCCTCGGTGGGCGAAAAGCGGTCATTGATCGGGCCAAGCTGCGCCGGGTGGACTGCGGCCATGGCGTCGAACCCGTCGCGCCGGGCCAGCGCACAGGCACGCTCGAACGCGTCCGCATCGCGCCAGACCGGATAAGCCGCCTCCAGCGCCAGGGCTCCCAGGGCCTTGGCGACCAGCACCGTCTGCGCCCGGACATGCGCCATGGGAGCCGGCCAGCCAACCTTGCCCGGGGCATGTGCCGAACCGATGTCGCGCGCCAGCATAGCCGGGTTCCAGGTGACTCCAAACACGCGGGGATGGGGATCGAGCGCCATTCGCTCGATCGCGAGCGCGCCTCGGGCGCTCGCACCCAGCTCCAGCACCAGCGGCATCGAATTGGGCGCAAGGCCGTGGCGCTGCTCCAGCTCGTAGAGCTCGCTCCCGAGCTGCCGCACATCGTCCGGAGTCTCGACCCCGGTCATTACCACGCCGTCGGGGCGGGAGGGCATGACCGCGACCAGATCTTCGCGCCATTGGGGAGCCGAAACCGGCCTGATGCGCACCCAACGGGCAAAGCCTGCCTTGCTCGTGCCATGTTCTGACAGCCAGGCCGCAGCCTGCGCCCTCGTCTCGCCGGTGACTTCGCCCGGCCCGGCATGGAAATCGACCACCATCACGTCGGCCGGCAAGGCTGCCGCCTTGTCGAGGCGGGCGGCATTGCCGGCCGGGATGTGGAGCCACGAGCGCATGGTTTCTAGCTGTTTGCCCCGGCAGTCGCTTCGGCGAGCCTCGGATAGTCGATATAGCCCTGCGGCCCCGGGAGGTACCAGCTGCGCGGCACGTCGATGTTGGGGGCGAAGGGCGCGCCTTCGGCAATCCGCACCTCGAGATCCGGGTTGGAGATATAGGGCCGCCCGAAGCTCACCGCATCGCACTTGCCCGCCGCGAGATCGGCGTCGGCCTGAGCCGCGTCATAGTCGCTGTTGAGCACCAGTGCGCCGCTGTAGATCGAGCGGATCAGCGGGCTCTGCTTGGGCACCTCGGTCGCGCCGAAGGTGCCGTTCGGCCCCGGTTCGCGCAGTTCGAGGAAAGCGAGGCCCAGGTCTTCGACCACCTGCGCCGCTGCGCCGAAGGTGGCCGCCGGGTTGCTGTCATCGCACCCTTGCGTCTCCCCATTGGGCGACAGCCGCACGCCGACCCGATCCGCACCCCAGACACCAATCAGCGCATCCAGCACTTCACGCAGGAAGCGGGTGCGGTTTTCCGGCGAGCCACCGTAACGGTCGGTGCGCAGGTTGGTGCTGTCGCGCAGGAACTGATCGACCAGATAGCCATTCGCGCCGTGCAGCTGGACCCCGTCGAACCCGGCTGCCTTGGCGTTTTCGGCCGCCTTGCGATAGTCATCGACCACGCGGGCGACCTCGTCCGTTTCCAGCGCGCGGGCCTGTTCATGCGGCTTGCGCCCGGTAGGGGTATGGGCATGGTCGGGCGCGGTGGTGGCGCTGGCCGAGACACCCGGCTCCCCGCCGAGGAAATCGGGGTGGACCAGCCGGCCCATGTGCCACAGCTGCATCACGATCAGCCCGCCTTCCTCATGCACCGCACGGGTGCTGAGCTTCCAGCCTTCGACCTGTTCCTCGCTCCAGATGCCGGGTGCGGCGGGCCAGCCGAGCCCTTCCACGCTGATCCCGGTCGCTTCGGTAAGGATCATGCCTGATCCGGCGCGCTGGCGGTAATAGGTCGCCATCATTTCATTGGGGATGGAGCCCGGCTGGCTCGCCCGGCCGCGGGTGAGCGGGGCCATGAAAATGCGGTTGCGGGCCTCGAGGGCGCCCATGGTCAGTGGTTGGAACAGCGTTTCGTGCACGTCAGGAATGCCCCTTCTTTTTGTTTTGGCCCCGCAAATCGCAAGATGATTGGCAATTGCGCAATCACAGCTATTGCGCGGCGATGGGCAATGCAACCACCGCGAATAGCGATAGCCGAATCTGGCCGCGCTGGCTGCTGCTGCTGGCGCTGCTTGGGGGCAATGTCGCGCTGGCGCTGGGGCCGTGGTTCGTACGGCTGGCGGACACCGGTCCGGTATCGAGCGGGTTCTGGCGGCTCGCCCTCGCCCTGCCGTTCGTGCTGTGGCTGGCGCAGGCGCAGGGGGAACGCCCGCTGGCTGTGCCCCGCCGCGGGCTGGTGCTGCTGGCGGTGGCCGGGATGGCCTTTGCGCTCGATCTTGCCAGCTGGCATGTCGGCATCGGGCTGACCCGGATCGGCAATGCCACCCTGTTCGGCAATTCGGGCAGCCTGATCCTGATGGTCTGGGCCTTCATCGCCCTGCGCCGCTTGCCCCATGCGGGCGAGACCGGCGCGATCCTGATGGCGCTGGCGGGCGCCGCGACCCTGCTGGGCCGCAGCCTGGAGATTTCACCCGACACCCTGCTGGGTGACCTGTTCTGCCTCCTCGCCGGGCTGCTCTACGCGATCTACCTGATCGTGCTGCAGCGCCAGCGGGGCACGCTGGGCAGCTGGACGATCCTGTTCTGGTCAAGCCTGGCCGGCGCGCCCTTGCTGCTTGCGCTTGCGCTGGCCCTGGGCGAGCCGGTCTGGCCGACCAACTGGGGGCCGCTGATCGCGCTGGCCGTGCTGGGGCAGCTGATCGGGCAGGGGCTGCTGGTGTTCGCCCTGCGCCACTTCAGCGCGGTGGTGATCGGGCTGGCGCTGCTGACGCAACCGGCCATCGGTGCGCTGACCGGCTGGCTGGTGTTCGGCGAGACGATGACCTTGCTCGACGTCTTCGGGATGGCGCTGCTCGGCGGCGCGCTGGTGCTGGCGCGTGCTGCCTCGCCGCAAACCGAAAAGGCAGATTAGACCTTCCCCAGATCCCCCTGCCCCACTGTCCCGCTGGCCATGGTCAGCATCGCGTCGAGGCTTTTCTTCGCCTGGATGCGCAGGCCTTCCTCGATTTCGATCCGGGGTTCCAGATCGCGCAGGCAGGTGTAGATCTTCTCCAGTGTGTTCAATGCCATGTAGGGGCACACGTTGCAGCTGCAGTTCCCGTCAGCGCCGGGCGCGCCGATGAAGGTCTTTTCCGGCAGTGCCTTTTCCATCTGGTGGATGATGTGCGGCTCGGTGGCGACGATCAGGGTCTGGCCGGGGAAGGTCTTGGCGAACTGCAGGATGCCGCTGGTCGAGCCGACATAGTCGGCGTGGTCGACGATCGAGGGCGGGCATTCCGGGTGCGCGGCAATCGGCGCATCAGGGTGCTGCGCCTTGAGTTTCAGCAGCTCGGTCTCGCTGAAGGCCTCGTGCACGATGCACACGCCCGGCCACAGCAGCATGTCGCGGTTGAACTTGCGGCTGAGGTAGCCGCCGAGATGCCGGTCGGGCCCGAAGATGATCTTCTGCTCCGGCGGGATCTGGGCAAGGATCGTCTCGGCGCTGGAGCTGGTGACGATGATGTCCGACAGTGCCTTCACCTCGGTCGAGCAGTTGATGTAGGTCAGCGCGATGTGATCGGGATGTGCCTCGCGGAAGGCCTTGAATTTTTCCGGCGGGCAGGAATCTTCCAGGCTGCATCCTGCGTCCATGTCGGGCAGGACCACGATCTTGTCGGGGCTGAGGATCTTGGCGGTCTCGGCCATGAACTTGACCCCGGAAAAGCAAATCACGTCGGCATCGGTTTCGGCCGCCATCTGCGAGAGCTGCAGCGAATCGCCGACGAAATCGGCCAGGTCCTGGATTTCCGGCTTCTGGTAATAGTGCGCCAGGATCACCGCATTGCGCTCTTTCCGCAGGCGGTCGATCTCGGCCAGCAGGTCGGTTCCGGTGGGCAGGCGGGTTTCGGCAGTCATGGTCCGTCCTTTTTCGGGGCGTCGATTTGGCGCCCTCTATAAACCGAACGGACCGTAATGCGAGTGCGTTCCGGGCAACCGGGGTTGCCCTGTCTACAAGCCGATTACATGGCGAACCCCGGCGGTATGAAGGCTTCCATCGGCCGCTCCGCCCCGGGCGTTCCCGCGACCACCCATTCCGTCATCGCATAGCCGACCGGCGAATAGGCGAGCAGCATCGAGCCGACGAAGACAGCGACATAGACCCCCGTACCCCACCAGTAAGCCGGATGGACCTGGCCGTGCCGGCGCAGGTCGTAGCCCATGCCGATCACGGGGAAGGCCAGCGTGGCAAGAAATGTCGCGGTCCATGACCAGGGCATCATCAGAGGAAGCGGGAGCAGGCGGCCGAGCCCCGGGCCCGTCAGCACGGCCATCGCCACCAGCATGAGCCTGCGATGCCAGCCGGTATACCGCCGCTGGCGCAGCGCCCAGAGGCAGAGCCCGCCGAAGCACAGCAGCAGCGCCGTATTGCTGACGAGGAATTCGTTCCGATCGAAGAAAGGCGGGCTGCCAGCGGAGCGAACCGAGACCAGGATGATCATGCCTCCCGCCGCCACCATCACCGGAATCCAGACATAGGCCAGCTTTCCGAGGCTTATGTGCAGCGCACGATTGCCCGCTCCCATCGTCACGTGCTGCGCAAGATAGAGACCGATCCAACTCATGAAGATTACGCCGTGGACGTGATAGGCCAAGGGGGCGTCAAAGCTTGAGCGGCCCATTGCGAGGTGAAGCGAGAAGCCGGCGATGATCACCGCCGACATGACGAAGGCCATTGTCGTGAAGAAGCGTGTGCTTTCGGCTTGTGCCGTCCGTGCTTGTGCAGTGGTTGCCATGGCGCAATCCCCCTCTCCCGTGGAACTGCGACCCTTTTTCGGCAATATACTACCGCAAGCTGGGCAAGGTCAATTTGGCCCGATCCGTGGCGCTGCCTCGCCGTCGTAGCGAACCTCCACCTTGACGTCGCCGAACCCGGCCACGTGGAGCGGAATGGCGAGGTTCTGGCGCACGGCGGTTCGCCCGGCCTCGCGTGCAAGCCGCATCAGCACCGGGTTGGCGGCCTGTTCCATCGCCTGCTGTTCCGCCAGGCGGGTGTTGGCGCGGGTCAGCTTGTCCTGAGCCTCGCGGGTGATCCACACGCCTTCACGCAAATACTGGGCGCGGCCCTCGTCAAGATTGGGGACTCCGACGCGCACCGGGGGAAGCTGGACGGAAAGGGTCGTACTGGCCGCATCCCATTGAAGGCGCCTTGCCTCGATCCGCGACAGGTCGATCGAATAGTCGACCCGCGCCGGGATCACTGCGACCTGGCGGCTCTTGAGGGCGCCGAAGAAGCGGCTGTCTTCGTTGGCGACGACGGGGGAAAGCTGCGCGCTGAACACGGTCAGGCGGTTCTGTTCCTGGAAGGCAACCAGCGTTGTGGCAATCGGATCGCCCTCAGTCGGATCAGGTCCGAAAGCGCGCCAGCCCAGCCAGGCGCTGAGCGCGATCAGCCCGATCACGATCAACCATGGCGCTGCCTGCACCCGGGCGAGCGCAGGCCGGGTTGAATCGGGCCCGGACGTTTTCAGATCGTCTGCCATATGCCATCCGAACGCGCGACAAGTCCGCGCCGTTCCAGATCGATCAGATGGGCCGTCACGCTCATTTCCGCGGCACCACTGAGGCGGGGGTCGAGCCCTTTGTACATTGCGGGCACGAACTCGCCGGCGGTGCGCGCGGTTTCGCCGAGCAGGCGCAGGATCTGCGCCTCGCGCTGGCGGCGGTGGCCGATCATACCGCGTACCAGCTGGCGCGGCTTGTCCACCGCCGGGCCATGCGCCGGATAATAGACCCGGTCCTCACGCGCGTAGAGCCGGTCGAGGCTCTTCATGTAGTCGCCCATGTCACCATCCGGCGGCACGACCACGCTGGTCGACCACGCCATCACGTGATCGCCCGTGAACAGCGCGCCGCTTTCCTCCAGCGCAAAGCACAGGTGGTTGGAGACATGGCCGGGCGTGGCGATTGCGCGCAGGGTCCAGCCGGTTCCGGTCATCGCCTCGCCGTCTTCCATCACGCGGTCAGGTGCGTAGTCATGGTCGAAGCTCTCGTCAGAGCGGGGCAGGTCGCTGTCGATCGCGAGCGGAGCGCAGCCAACGATCGGGGCACCGGTGCGTGTGGCCAGCGGGCGGGCAGCGGGGGAGTGGTCACGGTGGGTATGGGTGCACATGATCGCGGCAATGCGGGCCTCGCCCACGGCTGCGACAATCGCGTCGATATGCGCCGGGTCTGCCGGCCCGGGGTCGATCACCGCCACGTCAGCGCCCGCACCGACCAGGTAAGTCTGCGTGCCGGTGTAGGTATAGGGCGAGGGGTTGGGTGCCAGCACCCGCCGCACCAGCGGCTCGCACTGTTCGGACAGGCCGGTCGGCCATGGTTTGGGGGGAGCTCCTGCCATTGCTTGCATATGGGGGCAGGCTTGCGGCATGTCACGCCTGACAAAAGGGGAGAGACCGCTTGGCGGATAATATCTTGGTGTTCGATGAAGGGACCACGTCCACCCGCGCGATCGTGTTTGCGCCTGACGGGCGGGAATTGTCGGTCTGCCAGGAAGAGCTGACCCAGTATTATCCGCAGCCCGGCTGGGTTGAGCATGACGCGGGCGAAATCTGGGCCAAGTCGCTGGCCTGCGCGCGCCGCGCGATCGAGCAGGCCGGCGGGGCGGACACCATTGCCGCCATCGGCATCACCAACCAGCGCGAGACCGTGGTGGCGTGGGACACCAGCACCGGCGAGCCGCTGACCCGGGCAATCGTGTGGCAGGACCGCCGCACGGCGGCGTTCTGCGAGAGCCTGAAGGCAGCCGGGCACGAACCGGACGTCACCGCGCGCACCGGCCTGCTGCTCGACCCCTATTTCTCCGGCACCAAGATGCGCTGGCTGCTCGACCATGATGAGGCCGTGGCGCAGGCACGGCGGGCCGGATGTCTGGCGCTGGGGACAGTGGAAAGCTGGCTGGTGTGGAAGCTCAGCCATGGTGCCGCGCATGTCAGTGACGCCAGCAATGCCAGCCGCACGTTGCTGCTGGCGCTGGACGGGGCCGTGTTCGATGCGGGGTTGTGCGATCTGCTGGGCGTTCCTCCCGAAACGCTGCCTCGGGTGGTTGATACCCACGGGATGCTGGCTGAAACCGACCGCGGTCTGTTCGGCCGGGCGATCCCGATCTGCGGCATGGCCGGGGACCAGCAGGCGGCCAGCATCGGGCAGGGCTGCCTCGCCCCGGGAGAGACCAAGGCCACGTTCGGCACCGGCGCATTCGTGCTGACCAACAAGGGCCACGGGCTGCCGCGCTCGGACAACCGCCTGCTGGGCACGGTGCTGATGCAACACGAAGGGCAGAGGACTTACGCCATCGAGGGCTCGGTGTTCGTGGCGGGCAGTCTGATCAAGTGGCTGCGCGATGCACTGGGTATCATCGGCAGTGCGCCGGAAACCGAGGCGCTGGCGCGCTCGATCCCGCACAGCGGCGGGGTGACGATTGTGCCGGCATTGTCCGGTCTTGGTGCGCCGCACTGGAATGCGGCGGCGCGCGGGTCGATTTCGGGGCTCAGCTTCTCGAGCGGCCGCGCGGAAATTGCCCGCGCGGCGCTGGAAGCGATGGCCCATCAGGCCGTGGACCTGGCGACTGCCTTCGCGGCGGACGGTGCCCCCTGGCGGTCGTTGAAGATCGACGGAGGCATGAGCGCCAACGACTGGATGGCGCAGGATCTTGCCGATATGCTCGACCTTGAGGTCGAACGGCCTGATTATGTCGAAACCACCGCTTTGGGTGCTGCCATGCTCGCTGCGGTGGGGGCGGGCCTTTACCTCTCGCTCGAACAGGCCGCTGCGGCCATGCGCGGATCGGTACGCGGGTTTACACCTTCAATGGAGCCGGGGCTGCGGGAGCAGCGCCTCGCTGCCTGGCACAGGGCGATGGCTGCCGTCTGACGAGGGAATTAGTGGCCGACCACGCGCAGTTCGCGGCCCAGCCGCTCGTGCAGATCGCGTATGCCGCTTGGACGACCGGCGAACCCGGCGCGCCAGGCTTTGTCGAGCCGGGATACCCGGCCGTGCAGCGTTTCGGTCGCTTCGATCAGGTCCCGGGTCGGCTTTTCCAGGATCGCCAGGTTTTCCGGATCGGATGGCCGGTCAAGCGGCAGGGTGCCATGGCGCCGCAACTGGAACTCGGTCATGTCGCCGCTCAGGTAGGCGCGCTGGTTGAGCAGCCAGGCGAGCACATGCATGATCCGGGTGGTGGTGCGCAGGCCTTCAACCGACATGGCGAAGCGTAGCCGGTCGCCATCGAAGTCGGCACCGGCGACATGGCGCAGGTCGAACACCGAGCGCACCTCGTCGGCCAGCACGAGGGCCTCGCTGTAGAGCGCTTCGATGATCGGCTCGCTGATGTCGCTCGGTTGGTTCATCCTGCCTCCAGCGCTACGACCGCAATCGGGCTTTGGCCAGAATTGGTTCCCGGAAGTAACCATCAAGTTCTGCCCTGTCCCGCAGGGGGACGGTTCAGGCGATGATATCCGGGATTAGCTGGTCCTCGATCAGGGCGATCTGGTCCCGCAGCATCAGCTTGCGTTTCTTCAGCCGGGCAATCTGCAACTGATCAGTCGATCCGGAATCGGTCAGCGCGTTGATGGCAGCGTCGAGATCGCGGTGCTCGATCCGCAGCGTCGCCAGCCGTTTGCGCATTTCCTGTTCGGTCACCAACCACCCCCATCCGTCGCACCCAGGCGCGTATCTGCCGTTTACGGAGCCGCAGGGGGTTCGCAAGGGGGTATCGATGTGGTTCTATGCCCTCAGCGGCGCGTCCGCCCGGGCGAGTCGCTCCAGGGATCAACCCATGGAAGGAGAAGCCGATGGCATCGAGCCCAGTGCAAGCCCACACAGACGCCCTCGAAAGCAAGCATGCCGGACTTGAATCGCGCTTGCGCGAGGAAATGAGCCGGCCGATACCGGATGCGGCGAGGGTCCAGGCACTCAAGCGCCAGAAACTCCGTATCAAGGAAGAACTCGCCACCATCTGAGTGGCCTCGCGGCGACCGGGCGCCCTTGTGCGGTGCCCGTCGCCACCCCCGGCCCAAGGCTTCCACTGGTCGAAATACGGCAATCGTGTCGGTTTCACGATCGACTGCATGTGCTATAGCACCGTGCCATGGGAGCAGCAGCCGCCGCACGCACCATCCTGACAAGGATGCACGAGGTCATGGCCTCGCGCCTTCCTGCCCAGTCCAAGCTGGACCGGGTGGTGGAGATCATCGGCGAAAGTTTCGACAGCGAGGTCTGCTCGATCTACCTCCTGCGGGAGGGGATGCTCGAGCTCTTCGCCACTCGTGGTCTGAACCAGAGTGCGGTCCACGTCACCCGCATGGCGATTGGCGAAGGGCTGACCGGCACGATCGCCGCAAACGTCGAGACGCTCAACCTGGCCGAGGCCAAGGCCCATCCCGACTTCCAGTACCGGCCCGAAACCGGCGAGGACAAGTTTCACTCCTTTGCCGGGGTGCCAATCGTCTACCGCGAGCGGGCGGTCGGCACTTTGTGCGTCCAGCACGTCGATCCACGCCGTTACGAAGATGTCGAGATCGAAGCGTTGCAGACCACTGCAATGGTTCTTTCCGAAATGATCGCGAATGCCGAGCTGATCGACGAGGAAGACGCTTTCGGTGCATCGCAGCTGAACACCGAGCCGCAGACGGTCTCCGGCCTGCCGCTGGTCAAGGGGCTGGCCGCGGGATTTGCCGTCTACCACCAGCCGCGGGTCACGATCGAGCACGTCATGGCCGAAGACACCGAGGCCGAGCGCCAGCGGGTGTTCCGCGCCTTCGACCGGATGCGCGAACAGATCGAATCGATGGCCAGCCAGGCCGAATTCGGCGGCGGTGGCGAGCACGAGGAAGTGCTCGAGACCTACAAGATGTTCGCCTACGACGAAGGCTGGTCGCGCCGGATCAACGAGGCGATCGATTCCGGCCTGACCGCCGAAGCCGCGATCGAACGGGTCCAGCAGCGCACCCGGATGCGGATGCGGGAGATCGACGATCCCCTGCTGGCTGACCGGATGCATGACCTGGAGGACCTGTCGAACCGCCTCCTGCGGATTGTCAGCGGCCAGATGGGCACTGCGGCCAGCCAAGGCCTGCGCAAGGATACGATCCTGATTGCGAAGAACCTGGGCCCTGCCGAGCTGCTGGAATATGACCGGCGGCGGCTGAAGGGGGTAATCCTCGAGGAAGGCTCGCTCACCGCGCACGTGGTGATCGTCGCCCGCGCCATGGGGGTGCCGGTGCTCGGCCGCATCCGCGGGTTGCGCGGCGCGGTGCGGGAAGGCGACGCCGTCTTGCTCGATGCCGAAAAGGGCACGGCCACAATCCGCCCCTCGGCGCCGATGGCCGATGCCTTCGACGGTCGCTTCGCCAAATCGCGCGAACGCCAGGCGCTCTATGCCGCCATGCGCGATGTCGAACCGTTCACCCGTTGCGGCACGCGCATCCAGGTGATGATGAATGCGGGCCTGCGCGACGACATGAGCGCGCTGCAGCTGTCGGGTGCGGACGGGGTCGGCCTGTTCCGCACCGAGTTCCAGTTCCTCGTCTCGGCTACGCTGCCGCAGCGCGACCGGCAGACCCGCCTTTACCGCGACGTGCTGGAAGCGGCAGGCGACAAGCCGGTGATTTTCCGCACGGTCGATATCGGCGGCGACAAGGCAGTGCCCTATCTTCGGCAGGAATCGGCTGCCAGTGACGAGAACCCGGCCATGGGCTGGCGCGCGCTGCGGCTGGCGCTGGAACGCGAAGGCCTGCTCAAGGCGCAGGCGCGTGCCTTGCTCGACGCGGCTGCTGGCCGCACGCTGAACGTCATGTTCCCGATGGTATCAGAGCCATGGGAGTTTGACGCCGCCAAGGCTGTGTTCGACGAACAGCTCCAGTTCCAGCGTCGGCATCGCAAGCTTCTGCCCGAAGCGATCCGCTACGGCGCGATGCTGGAAGTGCCGGCTCTGGCCGAAGTGCTGGACCTGCTTATGCCGAAGCTGTCGTTCCTGTCGGTCGGGACCAATGATCTGACCCAGTTCCTGTTTGCGGCGGACCGGGCCAACCCGAAGCTGGCTGAGCGGTATGACTGGCTCAGCCCGGCGATCCTGCGGTTTCTGCGGCGGGTATCGCAGGCGGTGGCGGGCCAGGGAGTCGATCTGGGGGTTTGCGGCGAGATGGGGGGGCGGCGCCTTGAAGCGCTTGCCCTGCTCGGCATCGGGTTCCGGCGGCTGTCCATTACCCCTGTATCGGTCGGACCGATCAAGGAACTGGTCCGCAAGGTCGACCTTGATGAAATTACCGCCGCGATGAACAACTGGCTCGCAGTCCCTCCGCCTGACATGCGCGCCGCCCTTTCGGAATGGGCCAGCGAGCGAGGGATTGAGCATGATTAGACCATGCCGCAGTTCCGTGCGTCCTGGCCGAGTTCGGACACCTGCCGTCCGGACACGCTTGACACGCGGCCTTGTGCGACCTCTTGTCACCGCAAAGAAAAAATATTCTGTGATAGGGTCGCAATGACAGAGGATAACGACATCTCGGCGGAACAGCTTCCGCTCGATAACACCGGGCAGCGCCTGCGCCGAGCGCGCGAGGCTGCCGGTATGACAGCGGAGCAGGTTGCCGCTGAAACCCGCATTCCCCTGCGGCACATCGAAACGATCGAACGGGGCGATTTCGCCAGCCTGCCGTCGCGCACCTACGCGATGGGTTTTTCGCGCACCTATGCCAAGGCGGTCGGGCTGGACGACAAGGAAGTCGGCGCGCAGCTGCGTGCGGAGCTGGGCCACAATCCCAACGACCGGCCGATGGCGCCCCGTTACGAGCCGGGTGATCCGGCCCGCGTCCCTTCACGCGGACTGGCCTGGCTCAGTGCCCTGGCCGCCGTCCTTTTGCTGATCGGCGGATTTGCATTCTACCGCAGTTATTGGGCGCCGGGCAGCGGCCCGGCCCCGCTCGACGAGCCGGCCGAGCAGGCTGCGCCGGTCGATCCTGCGGCATCTCCGGCTCCGGGCGCTGGTGCCGCAGCAGGCCAGGTGGTCTTCACCTCGCTGGAAGACGGCGTCTGGGTCAAGTTCTATGACGCCAGCGGGGCGCAGCTGATGCAGAAGCAGATGGCGCTCAACGAACGTTACGTCCTGCCAGCCGACGCTGAAGGGCCGCAGATCTGGACCGGGCGGCCAGACGCGTTGCGCATCACGGTTGATGGCAAACCGGTGCCGAAGCTCTCCGACAGCGAAACCGTGGTCAAGGACATGCCTGTTTCGGCTCAGGATCTGCTGGCGCGTGGTGGCACCAGCGGCTGACAATTTCCCCCGTTTTTGCGCGGTGTTGGCTCGACACAGGTGCCCCAATTCGGCACAGAACAGACCCGTCGTTCAGCTTGCGTTGGCGCCGCCGCCGCATAGTAGCGGACGATGACGGTCGAGGAGCGAGATTAACGATGATCACCCGGAGCAGCCGCGCCATGGTCGGCGCCCTTGCAATGCTGGCAACAGGCGTCACCGCCTTCCCGGCACTGGCCCAGGATGCGACCGGCGAAGCCCGCATCCGCAAGCTCGAGGCTGAAGTGCGCGCGCTTCAGCGGCAGGTATTCCCGGGCGGAGACGGCCGCTTTTTCGAGCCCGAGATCAACAACAGCGCCCCGGCGCGTACCGGCCCGGCCACGCCGAGCACGACTGCGGTTACCGATATCCTTATTCGCCTTGACGCGCTCGAAGCGCAGATCCAGACGCTGACCGCCCAGACCGAGCAGAACGCGAATGCGCTTACTCAAGTCCTGGGCCGGCTGACCGCACTGGAAAGCGGCGCAGCGCCTGCAGCGCCGCTTGCCGGTCCGGCGATTGGCGGGGTGGCAGCCACACCGGCGGCCATCGTGCCTGCCACGTCCGTGCCCGCCACGACCGCGCCCGCAGCAAGCACCGCCACACGCCCTCCTACCACACCAGCGGCGACTGGCCCCTCGGCCCAGCGACTTGCCGCCGTTCAGGCCATCGCCAAGCCGCAGACGGACGATGCCGGCGGGGATGAATACAGTTACGGCTTCCGTCTGTGGGATGCGAAGTTCTATCCCGAAGCCCAGCAGCAACTCGCTTTGTACGTCGATAAGCATCCGCGTCACGCGCAGATTTCTTTCGGGCGCAACCTGCTCGGGCGGGCGTTCCTCGACGATGGCAAGCCGCGCGATGCTGCGACATGGTTCCTGCGCAATTATCAGGCTGACAAGAACGGCGCCCGGGCCGGGGACAGCCTGCTCTATCTGGCCGAAGCCATGATCGCCCTCAAGGACACCAACCGCGCGTGCATCGCCCTGGCGGAATTCGCCGAGACCTATCCGGCGCTCGCCACCGGGCGGCTTTCGGGCCAGTATGAAGCAAACCGGAAAAAGGTGACCTGCAATTGATAGCGGCATCGATCCCGATTTAGTCGCCCGCTTCCGGGCGAATTTCGAACAGCTCTGGCCTGAGGGAGGTCGGCTGGGGCTGGCCGTGTCCGGCGGGCCGGACAGTATGGCATTGCTGCTCTTGGCCAAGGCCGCGTTCCCCGACATGATCGAGGCGGCTACGGTGGATCACGGGCTGCGGCCTGAAAGCGCTGACGAAGCGGCGCTGGTGGGGCGGGTCTGCGCCAGTCTGGCTGTCCCGCACCGGGTGCTGAAGGTTGAAGTGGGCACGGGTAATATCCAGCACCGTGCTCGCTCGGCCCGCTATGCCGCGCTGGGAGGCTGGCTGGAAGAGCGCGGGCTGGAGGTCCTTCTCACCGCGCATCAGATGGATGACCAGGCCGAAACGCTGGTGATGCGGCTTAACCGGGGAAGCGGGCTGAGGGGGCTGGCCGGCATCCGGGCCAGAACTCGTGTTCCTGATGGCGATCGACCCTTGCTGCGTCCCCTGCTCGGCTGGCGCCGGGCGGAACTGGAGGCGGTGGTCCGCGCTGGCGGATTGCCGTTTGTTGACGACCCGTCGAACGCGGATCCCCGGTTTGACCGGGTCCGCGTCCGCCAGGCTCTCGCTGCGGCTGACTGGCTCGTGGTGCCGGGGCTGGCCCGCAGCGCGGCGCTGCTCGCCGAAGCTGAAAACGTGCTCGAATTCGCAGTCGGGCGGGAATGGAGCCAATGCGTGGTGCCGCATGGTGACGGCTTTTCCTACGCCGCCCTTCGCACCGGTCTGCCGGGGCCCAACCTAGTCCGCATCGGGGTGATCCAGGCTGCCGCGCGGGCACTGGGCGGTTCACTCGATACCGGCGAGGCGGCCCAGATGGCGTCCGCGCTGCTTCGCGGGCAGCGGTGCAATATCGGGGGAATTGCTGGCTGCACGCGCGATGCCGCGGGCGAGCGGACGTGGCTGTTCACGCGCGAGAACCCGCGCACCACCGGTTAGGTCAGGAAACGATCGGGTCGCCCACACCGATGCGTTTGCCGCGGGTGATGATCACCTTGTCGCCCTTGTCGGCAACCGCAAACAGCTTTGCAGCAAACCCTTCAGGCGTGCCGATGCAGCCGTGGCTGGCATAGCCGTTCTCGACTTCAGAGGCATGGATGGCGATGCCGTCCCATGTCAGCCGCATGGTGTAGGGCATGGGCACATTGTAGATCGACGAGATATTGTGGCGCTTCTTCTGCAGGATCGGGAAGGTGCCGAGCGGGGTCGGATGGTCCTGCGTGCCGAGCAGCACGGCTGCTGCGCCGATCTCGTAACCGCCGCGGAACACCGAGATGACCCGGGCCTCAAGGTCTACCGTGACCACCAGCGGGCCTTCGGGCACGCCTTCTTCGTTCCAGTGCCACTCACCGTACTTGATCGGGCCCTCGATCGGCAACACGCGCTTGATGACGAAGCGCTCGTCCGCCGGTTTGGCAGTATCCTGAGTGGCAGCGGGCTGCGAAATAGCGGCCGCGCGATCAGACGGAGCAGTGGCCGATGCTACCAACTCCGCATCAACCGGAATGGCCTCGCTCAGCGAAACAGCTTCTGCCGGTTCAGTTGCACTGAAGGCGCTGCCGGCCACCGTTGCGGTGCCCAGCGCCAGCACGATCACGGCGGTCGCGCCGCCAATCCATTTGAGCATCGGGTCCATAAGCACCAATATGCTGGAATGGCGCAGTTAGCGCCAGCACCGCCTCCGCCGCATCCCATAGCGGGACGAAGCTGGGGGAAGCGTTAACGCCGCCGCAGCGCCACCGCCTCGCGGGCGAGCCGTTCGATTTCGATCTTGTCCGGCGCCCCCTTGGGGGAAACCCAGCTTCCGCCGACGCACAGCACCGGATCGAATGCCAGCCATTCGCCGGCGTTGTCCGGCCCGATGCCGCCAGTCGGGCAGAACCGGCACTGGCCAAACGGCGCGGCGAGGGCCTTCAAGGCTGGCAGGCCGCCAGCGGCCATGGCGGGGAAGAACTTGAACTGGGTGAGCCCCAGGTCGAGCCCGCGCATGATGTCGCCCGCATTGGCGATGCCGGGCAGGAACGGCACACCGCTCGCGATCGCCGCCTTGCCCAGCGGTTCGGTGAGGCCGGGGGAGACGATGAATTCGCTTCCCGCTGCCAGCGCCGCGTCCAGCTCGTGCGCGTTGGTGACGGTGCCTGCGCCGACGATGGCGCCGGGAACCTGCTTCATCGCGGTTATGGCTGGTAGCGCCGCTTCGGTGCGCAGCGTCACCTCGAGCACCCGCAGCCCGCCCGCGACCAGGGCTTCGGCCAAGGGCACGGCGTGTTCGATCTCGTCGATCACGATCACCGGGATCACCGGCGCGACGCGCATCAGGGTATCGATTGCGTTCATCGTTCTACAGTCCTGCTGTGGCGAGCATGGCGCTGCCGCCCTGTTCCGCCCCGTCCGCAAATCGGCGGAACATGCCGAAGATCTCGCGCCCGGTACCATTGGCGTCGGACGGATCGGGCACAGGCTCCCGCGCCGCAAGGTCTGCGGTGGTGGAAAGCTCGCCGGTTGCGGCGCACAGGCGGATCACGTCGCCATCGCGCAGCCGGGAAAGGGGCCCGCCGCCGAGTGCCTCGGGCGTGCAGTGGATGGCGGCGGGCACTTTGCCGCTGGCCCCGGACATCCGCCCGTCGGTGACCAGCGCGACGCGGTAGCCGCGATCCTGCAGGACGCCGAGCGGCGGGGTCAGCTTGTGCAGTTCGGGCATGCCGTTGGCGCGCGGCCCCTGAAAGCGGACGACCACGATTACGTCGCGGTCCAGTTCGCCTGCCTTGAACGCGGCCGCAACGCTCGGCTGGTCCTCGAACACGCGGCAGGGCGCCTCGATGGTCCAGCGTGACTCTTCGACTGCGGATGACTTGAAGCAGGCCCGGCCCAGGTTGCCGGTGACCAGCCGCATGCCCCCGTCGGGCTGGAACGGTTTCGATACGGGCCGCAGCATCTCAAGGTCGGCGCTATCCCCGACATCGCGCCATACGAGGGCCCCTCCTTCCTGGAGGTTTCCATCCAACCCCGGCTCGCGCGCGTATTCCGACAGGTCGCCGGTGCCGACTGTCATGATATCGCGGTGGGCGAGGCCTGCTTCGAGCAGTTCGCCAACGACGAAGCCGATCCCGCCCGCATCATGGAAGTGGTTCACGTCGCCCGCGCCGTTGGGATAGACCCGGGCGATCAGCGGCACGGCAGAGGACAGTTCGGACAGGTCGTTCCAGTCGAAGATGACCCCGGCTGCCCGCGCCATCGCGGGAATATGGATCGCATGGTTGGTCGATCCTCCGGTGGCGAGCAGGCCGACAGCGGCGTTGATGATCGCCTTCTCGTCAACACAATGGCCAAGCGGACGCCAGTCATCGCCCTTGTGCCCGATCTGTGACACCCGGTGCACCGCTGCCCGGTCCAGCGCCTGGCGCAATTGCGTGCCGGGCTGGATGAAGGCGCTGCCGGGAATGTGCAGCCCCATCAGCTCCATCATCATCTGGTTGGAATTGGCGGTGCCGTAGAACGTGCAGGTGCCGGGCGAATGGTAGCTACCCATCTCGCTCGCCAGCAGTTCGGCCCGGCCGACCTTGCCTTCGGCGTAAAGCTGGCGGATGCGCTGCTTTTCCTTGTTCGCCACCCCGGTCGGCATCGGCCCGCCGGGCACGAAGATCACCGGCAGGTGGCCGAACCGCAGGGCGCCGATCAGCAGGCCGGGTACGATCTTGTCGCAGATGCCCAGCATCAGCGCCCCGTCGTACATGGCATGGCTCAGCGCCACGGCGGTCGAGAGGGCGATCACGTCGCGGCTGAACAGCGACAGCTCCATGCCAGTCTCGCCCTGGGTTACCCCGTCGCACATGGCCGGCGTCCCGCCCGCGACCTGCGCGGTCGCGCCGACTTCGCGGGCATAGATCTTCAGCCGATCCGGGTACCGGCCATAGGGCTGGTGCGCGCTCAGCATGTCGTTGTAGCTGGTGACGATCCCGATGTTGGGGCCTTTGGCTGCGACCAGCGCTGCCTGGTCCTCCAGCGCCCCGGCATAGGCATGGGCGAGATTGGAGCAGGACACCGCGTTGCGGTCCCCCTGGTTGTCCGCCTCGCGGGCCACCAGATCGAGATAGGCGCTGCGGCTGGCGCGGGAGTTTTCGATCACCCGCTGCGTCACCCGGTGCAGTGTGTCGTGAAGCGGCTTACTCATGCCAGGTCACCCCGTCACGCTCCGCCAGCGCGATAGCGGCACTCGGTCCCCAGCTGCCGGCGGTGTAGGTCCTCGGCTCCTGCCCTTCGCTCTGCCACTGGCTGCGGATTGCGTCGATCCACTCCCACTGGGCTTCCACTTCGTCGCGGCGAACGAACAGCGTCTGGTCGCCTTCGACCAGGTCGAGCAGCAGCCGTTCGTAGGCGATCCGCCGCACTGCCCCGCTGAAGGCGTCGGCCATCGCGATGTTGAGCGGGACCTGCCGCAGGCGGATGCCCTCGCGGTCCAGCCCCGGCACCTTCGCCATCAGCGAGAGGGTGATGTTTTCTTCCGGCTGGATACCGATCACCAGCCGGTTGGGCTGCATGGTCGCGCCTTTACCGGCAAAGATCGAATGCGGCACGCAGCGGAACTGGATGACGATTTCGGTGACACGTTTGGGCAGGCGTTTGCCGGTGCGCAGGTAGAACGGCACGCCTTTCCAGCGCCAGTTATCGACGTGGGCCTTGATCGCGACGAAGGTTTCGGTGCCCGATTCCTTGCCCAGTTCCTCGTCATAGCCGGGCACCGCCTGCCCCTGGATCGCACCGGCGCGGTACTGGCCGGTGACGGTCTGGGCGGCATCGACCTTGCGCAAGGATCGCAGCACTTTGACCTTCTCGTCGCGCACCGCAGTGGCGTCAAAATGGCCCGGCGGCTCCATCGCCACCAGCGCCAACAGCTGGAGCATATGGTTCTGCACCATGTCGCGCAGCGCCCCGGCATCGTCGTAGAACGCCACCCGGCCCTCCAGCCCGACCGTCTCGGCGACGGTGATCTGGACATGGTCGATATGGGCCGCGTTCCACAACGGTTCGAACATCAGGTTGGCGAAGCGCAGCGCCAGCAGGTTCTGGACCGTTTCCTTGCCGAGATAGTGATCGATCCGGAAAATGCGGTGTTCGGGGAAGGCCCCGGCGACCGCGTCGTTGATCTCGCGGCTGGAGCCAAGATCGGTGCCGAGCGGCTTTTCGAGGCACATGCGGACCTGCTCGCCGGTCAACCCGGCGCTCTTCAGGCCCTTGATGGTCGGCTCGAACAGGCTTGGTGCGGTGGACAGGAAGATGGCCAGGCCCTGCTTCGGCTCGCCGACCTTTGCGGCAAGGTCGGCGTACCCAGCCAGTTGTGTCGCATCAAGCGCCTGATAGGTCAGCCGGTTAAGGAAATCAGCCATGCCGCCGCGCCGGTCGGCGGGCAGGAACTTCTCCAGCGCGGCGCGGGCGAACTGGCGGAACTCGCCATCGGTCATCTCGGTCCGGGCGGTGCCGATGATACGCAGGTCTGGGCCGAGCAGCCCGTCGGCATGCAGCGCAGCAAGGCTGGGCAGCAGCATCCGCTGGGCCAGGTCGCCGGTGGCCCCGAACAGCAGCAGGCGGTCAGCGGTAAAGCTCATGACACGGGCCTCTCCAAGAGTGCGTCCTACCTAGAGAGGCCCGTGCCCGCGCGCCAGTGGGGCGCATACATATTCAGGTCAGGGCGAGGCCGCTTCAGGCCGGGCGCCGGGCGAAAATCCCGAATCCGGCGATCACGGCATAGCACAGGGCGGGCAGCACCAGGGCAAAGGCGAGGCTGGTCTGGTCGGCCAGCGCGCCGTAGAGCACCGGCACCACCGCGCCCCCCGCAATCGCCACGTTGATGATGCCCGACCCGTCCGCTGCACGCGGACCAAGCTTCTCGCAGGCGAGGCTGAAGATGGTCGGGAACATGATCGCGTTCATCAGGCCGACCGCGAGCAACGAATACCCTGCCACTACGCCGGTCGAATTGGCGGAGATGGCGATCAGGGTGATCGCGCCCGCCGCCACGGTCGCCAGCAGCAGGCCGGGGCTGACCATACGGAGCAGGCCGGACCCGATGAACCGGCCCACCAGTGCGCCGCCCCAGTAGAGCGAGATGAGTTTGCCTGCCGACTGTTCGGGCAGGTTCAGGACTTCGGCCTGCATCAGGTAATTGACGATAAAGCTGCCGATGGCGACTTCGGCGCCGACGTAAAGGAAGATGCAGGCTGCGCCATACCCGAAGCGCGGGCGCTTGAGCAGGGCCAGACCCTCGGCGAGGCTGGTGTGCTCATGCTTTTCGCCTTTCAGCCGGTTGCGGAACAGCCAGACCACTCCGGCGACAACCGCCAGCGCGGCGGCGAGGCCGAGGTAGCCGTTGACGATCGCCTGGCTCTCCGCCGTCCGGTAGGCAGCGAGTTCCGCGCCGGACAGCTCCGCCGCTGTCACCGTGGCGAGGCTGCCGAGGATCAGGATCGAACCGAAGAAGGGAAAGATCGTTGTCCCGAGCGAGTTGAACGCCTGGGCAAAGGTCAGTCGGCTGTGGGTCGTGCGCGCAGGCCCCAGCAGGCTGATCAGCGGGTTGGCGACGATCTGCACCAGCACCACCCCGGTGGCGAGGATGAAGTAGGCGAACAGGAACATGCCGAACACGGCCGTCTGGCTGGCCGGGATGAACAGCAGGCAGCCGACCAGCATGGTCACCAGCCCTGCCACCGCTCCGCGCATGTAGCCCAGCTTCTTGACCAGCCGCGCGCCGGGGATGCCAACCACGGCATAGGCGATGAAGAACCAGAACTGGACCAGGCTCGCCTCGAAATAGCTGAGGGTGAACAGCTCTTTCAGCTTGGGGATGATCACGTCGTTGAGGCTGGTGATCCCGCCGAAGATGAAGAACAGCGCGAAGACGAAGTAGTTGAGGCCGGGGGCGTCAACCTGTGGGGCGTCGCTTTCCAGCGGGTTAGGGTCCGTACTGGTCGCAAGTTCGGGTGCCAGTGCCATAGTCCTTCAACCTCCCAGTTTCCGCTCTTCCGGCGGGTTTATAAGACTAGCGCACCCTTGCGCGTCGTCCATGTGTATTCGAATGCAGGACGTCAGAACGAGCAGTCCGTCCCGGCGGGCAATTGCGTGCGGGCAATCTGCGACACGCTCAGCACGATCGGCCCCTCAGATGTCAGGGTCAGGCTGTTGGCGTCTTCGGAAATGCAGCTCGCGGTCAGCACCATTTCGCGCCAGCCCTTGCCGCCGCTGACAGCGAAATTGGCGGTGACGTCGAGCACCGTGTCGCCCACCTTCACGGTCACCGGCGCGGCCGGGCTGGCGGCGAGGTTGTATTGCAGCACGAATGCGCCCCTGGCCTTGCCGTCCCCCGTCAGCGTGAGCGAGGAACCCGGGGCAAAGGTGATCGCGCGGGCATCTTCCTGCCGCGTGCGGTCAAGGCCCCTGGCCATGATCCCGTTCGCCTCACCACGCAGGCCGGGCAGGGCGGTGCCGCCGGCGGTGGCGGTGATCCCGGTCGAGAGGCGGCCGCTGGCGAACCAGTCATTGGCCGGAGCCTCGTTGAGCAGGTCGCAGCTTTCGTCGAGCTTGCCGGTGCCGCCGACCTGTCCGGTGGCAAGGCCGTGACCAAGGGTGAACAGCGCGCCTTGCGGCCCGTTGACCGGATGGCCGTTGCAGGCCGCGGGCCAGCTGAACGACAATCGCCCGCTTGCCTCGCGCTGGCCGAACAGCACGTCGGCCACGCCTGCCCCTTCGCCGCCGGGCAACCAGCTGGCAACGAACGCGTCGGCGGCGTTGAGCTCGCGGTTCATCCACATCGGGCGGCCGGACAGGAACACCGCAACCGTGGGCACACCTTTCGCCTTCAGCGTGCGCAGCAGGCCAAGGCCTTCGGCATCGGTGAACACGGCGTTTTTCCGGTCGCCGTAGAATTCGGCGTAGGAATCCTCGCCGAACACCACGATCGCAGCATCGGGCTTTTCGGTGAAGCTGCCGTCGGGCGACAGCACGGCCTGGCCGCCGCTGGCCTTCGCCGCATCGCGGATCCCGGCCCAGATCGAGGTCGCGCCGGGGAACTGGTCGTTGGTCAGCTCGCGCCCGCCCTGCCAGGTCAGGGTCCAGCCGCCGGCAGCCTGCCAGATGGCATCGGCACCGGTGCCTGCGACCAGCAGCTTCGCGCCGGGCTTGAGCGGCAGGACACCGCTGTTCTTCAGGATCACCTGCGATTTCGCCACTGCCTCGCGCGCCAGGGCGCGGTGCTCGGGCGAACCGATCAGGTCGAGCTTGCCGCCCACACCCCGTTCGGACGGCTTGCGGACGGCCGGGTCGAGCAGGCCGGCGCGCTGCTTCAGCCGCAGCACCCGGGCGACGGCCTGGTCGAGCGTGGCCATCGGGATGGTGCCATCGCGAACCTGCGCCACCGTGGTGTCGATCAGCGCCTTCCAGTCATCGGGCACCATATAGATGTCGAGCCCGGCTTTGAGCGATTGCGGGCAGTCGCTCACAGTGCAGCCGCGGACCTGGCCGTGGCCGTTCCAGTCACCAACCACAACCCCGTCGAAGCCGAGTTCGCCGCGCAGGTAGCCGCTCAACAGCGCCTCGTTGCCGTGCATCTTCTCGCCGTTGATCGAGTTGAAGCTGGCCATGATTACCTGCGCCCCGGCCGCGATGGCAGCGGGGTAGGGCACAGCGTGGATCCGCTTCAGATCCTCGATGTCGCCGTTGACGTCACCGGTGTCGATCCCCAGCGCCGTGCCACCATCACCGAAGAAGTGCTTGGCGGTGGCGATGACCCGCCCATCGCCGAGGTGGTCGGCATCGCCCTTGCGGCCTTGAAGGCCTTCGACCAGCGCCGCGCCCAGTTCGGCGACGAGCACAGGGTCTTCGGAATAGCTTTCATAGGTCCGGCCCCAGCGGTCATCGCGCGCCACCGCCACGGTGGGGGAGAAGTTCCAGTCAATGCCGGTGGCTTCGATCTCGACGGCGGTCGCCGCGCCGATCCGGCGGACGAGGTCTGCATCGCGGGTGGCGCCAAGGCCGATGTTGTGCGGGAAGATGGTCGCCCCGATCACGTTGGTGTGGCCGTGGACCGCGTCTGTCCCCCACATGGTCGGGATCACCGGCTCGCCATCGGGGAGCGGCTTGACCGAGGCGAGGAACATCTGGTCAGCGAGGCGCAGCCATTCGCCCGGCGGCGCGAACTCGTCGCCATAGGGGCCGCCATTGCCGCCATTGAGATAGCTGCCGAAACGGTACCGCTCCATGTCGGCGGCGGTGAAGGAATTGATCTGCGGCTGGATCAGCTGGGCGACCTTGCGCTCCAGGCTCATCCGCGCAACGAGGGCGTCGATGTCCTGCGCGGGCTGGGTCGCCGCTGCCGCTGCGCCGGTTGACGCCACATCCTGCCCATACGAGCTGCAACCCGTGGCGAGCGCGAGGCTCGCCAGTGATATCATCCAGAACCGCATCCTCAGTACGCACCCTCTGTGAACGTTCCCAATAGGAGTCCTCGCACGGGTTCAAAGCGATTGCAAGCCTCTATGTCCGGGCGCGAATCGTCGCCAGCAAGGCGGCCGCGGCCATGGCGCAAAAGGCCAGCACCACGAACAGGCCGGAGAAGCCGAACAGTGGCTCGATCGTGACCACCATCCACGGCATCACCAGCGAGGGTGTGGTGTTGGTCAGGTTGAAGAACCCCAGGTGCCGCCCGCGCTTTTCCGGGCTGGGGAGCACGCGCAGGGTCTGGGCCGAATGGAGCGAGAGGAACACGGTCGCCGCCAGGCCGAACACCGCATAGCCCGCAATGGCGCCGGGCAAGGTTGATGACCAGGCCATCAGCAACAGGCCCAGTGCGGCTATTCCCGATGCGATGGGCAGCGGCAGGAAGGGCCGCCCCATCCGGTCGGACCAGCGCCCCGCCGCAATCGAGACCGGGATCGAGCAGACCAGAACAGCCCCGAACACTTGCGCGATCCGGGCATCATCCATGGCCGTGTCAACCGAGCGGAACCAGAAGTAGAGAAAGGCAAACAGCGCCGCTTCGGAGACCTGGATCAGCAGACGGGCCAGCCACATCCGGATCAGGGCCGGGTTGGCAGGCAGGGGCGTGCCAACTGCTGCTTCATCCGCGCCCGGGCGGCTGGCGGTGAGTTCCGGAAACCGGCGCGGGGCGCCAAACAGCAGCGCAGGCCCGATGCATCCTGCGACCAGCAGGGCGACCAGCCACAGCCGTTCCTGTGGTGATGCCAGTCCCGGCAGGGTAATGAGGGTTGTCGCCAGCGCCCCGGCAGCAGGCGAGATCGCCATCAGTCCGCCCAGCAAGCCCTTCTGGTGGTCCGGCACGCAATCCCCGGCCCATGCCATCAGCGACGCGAGCATCATGTTGAGGGTGCACTGCCACACGACCAGCAGCGCAATCAGTGTGCCGGGTTCGTCGATCTGGCCGAATGCCACCAGCACCAGCGAGGACGAAACGAGGCCGGTGACAATCCACGGCACCCGGCTGCGGGTCAGGTCGCTCAGCCAGCCGAAGCCGATATTGGCCAGGCTGGCGGTGACCGCCCCAGCGAAGGTGGCATAGGCGAGCCACTCGACCTTGTCCGCCCCGGTCATCCCCGCCAGTTGCATCGGCAGCAGGATGGTGAGGAAAGGGACATAGGCGACCGCACCGCCAGCCAGTGCCAGCGCATAGAGCAGCAGGAAGCGCGTATCCTGTCGCAGCAGGGGCGCGTCTGCCACGCCGGTTCCGTTCATGCAGGTGCCGGCGGCGCGGTGGAGCCGCGCTCGATCAGGCTGGCCTCGATCACGGTCACCCCGGCGGGCAGTTTATCGCCCTTCTTGGCCGCGATCAGCAGTTCGGCGGCGCGGGCCACGGTGGCGGCAATGGGCTGGTCTATGGCGGTCAGTGGCGGCTGGCTGAACATCGTGACCGGCGTGTTGTCAAAGCTTACCAGTGACAGGTCGCGCGGCACGTCGAGCCCGCGGGCACGGGCATGGTCCAGCACGGCAATCGCCATCTGATCGTTGCTGGCAACGATGGCGGTGGCCGGGTGGGCGAGGGAGAGGAGTTGCTCCGCTGCCGCCGTGCCCGAGACATAGCTGAAGTCCCCCGTCACGCAGAGGCCTTCGGTGGCAAGGCCCGCCTCGTCCATCACGGCGCGCCAGCCGTTCTCGCGCCAGCTGCTGAGGGCATATTCCTTCGACCCGGTAATGAAACCGATCCGGGTATGGCCCAGCCGGAGCAGGTGGCGGGTGGCGCGCTCGGCCGCCTGCTCGTCGCCCATGACCAGCGGAATGCCCCCGCCATTGCCGAGCGATCCGATCCGCGCGAACGGGATGCGGCGTTCCTCGAGCAGGCCGGTGATCAGCGGGTTGTCCGAGTGCGGCGGTGTCAGGATCACGCCATCCGGCTGAAGCGCGACCAGTGCCGCGTTGAGTTCGCGGGCAACATGGTCGTTGTGTGTGTCGACCAGCTCGATAATCATGCGATAGCCGTATTCGGCACACTTCAGCATTCCGCCGAGCAGCATCTGATCGACCCAGTCCGACCCCTGCCTGGCCTGCCAGTCGGCAATGGTCCGTTCGCGGTCATTGAGCGCCAGGATCAGGTATGAGCGGGACCCGCTCATCCGCTGCGCGGCAATTGACGGGATATACCCAAGCTTGTCGATCGACGCCTGGACCCGCGCCTTCATTTCCGGGCGGACATTGGGCTCGTTGTTGATGACGCGGCTGACCGTCTGCAGGGAAACCTCTGCATCGGCAGCAACATGCTTGATCGTGACGGCCTGGCGGCGTCTCGCCATGACTTAGCGTTTCCCTGTGCAGCCCGCATCGCTGGCGCCTTCGGGGCGGCATTGCCAGACCCGGACCCAGTCAACGTCCAGTGACTTGGGATACCCGCTTTCGTCAACCCCGCCGAGGCCGCGTTCTTCCGGCAGGCCGCCGCCGACGGCCAGGTTGAGGATCAGGTGGAAGGGCTTGTCGAACGGTGCCAGCGGATCGGCGGAATTGACGCTCCACCAGCTGCCAGCCTCCTTGCGGGCGAAGACCTGGCCGTTGAGGGTCCACTCGATCACCCCCGGCGCCCAGATGATGCCATAGGTGTGAAAACCCTCCAGCACTTCCGGCGCGTGCATTTCGCTGCTGTTGAGCGCATTGTCCGGCCACAGTCCGCCAAAGTGGAGCGTGCCCAGGATCGTGTTCTCTACCCCGCCGGGGCACTTTGCGCAGGGTACGCCCAGGTTGACCGCCTCGAGGATGTCGATCTCGCCCGATGCCGCCCAGGTGCCGTAAGCATTGTCTTCCGGCAACATCCAGATTGCCGGCCAGGTGCCCTGGCCTTGCGGCAGCCGGGCCCGGATCTCGATCCGGCCATATTGCCAGGCCGCTTTGCCGCGGGTGACCAGCCGGGCCGAAGTGAACGGCTTGGTCGCCAAGGCATCGGGATCGGCCTGACTGGCCCTTACGTGGGGCGGGTAGGCGGGGCCGGTGTGGCTTTCCTTGCGGGCGATGATGCGCAGGATCCCGTCCTCGATCCGGGCATTGCGCGAGCTGTCGGTGTAGCACTGGCGCTCGTTGTTGCCGCCGCCCCAGCAATCGACGTCGAACTGCCACTTGCCGATGTCGATTTCATCACCGTCGAATTCGTCAGCCCAGACCATCTGCCAGCCGCTTTCATTGCCGGGCGTCCGGGCAGTGCCGGGCTCGGGCCGCTCGACGGTGGAAATGACCTTGCGCTCGCGTTCGGGCGCGGTCTGGCAGGCGGCCAGCGATGCGGCAAGGGCGATCAGGGCGGCGCGGCGGTACGTCATCATCGGTCAGGCTCCAGAGTTTGCGCCGTAGGGGAAAGCTGCGGGGGATTTCCAACAAAAAGGCGGGCCCTCGCGCTCGGCAAGGGCCCGCCTGGTGTCGGTCGATACCGGGCAGCCCCGGCTAGAAGTTGAACCGGGCCAGGAACGTGTACCGGCGGTCGTTGCGGAACGCCGCGCTGAGCACCCTCGTTCCGTCATAATCGACCAGCGTCGACAGCGTCGTAACTTCGTCGAGCAGGTTCACGCCCTGGACGCCGAGTTTCAGATGGTCGTTCACAGTGAAGAAGATCGAGGCATCGAGCTGGCCGCCGGCTTCCTGATAGGTCGGCGAGAACGGGAACAGGTCGTCCCTCGGTGTAACGAGGAAGGCACTGCGCCAGTTATAGGCTGCGCGGATCGAGATCGGCCCCCGCTCGTAGAACGCCACCGCGTTCACCGTATGCTTGGACGTGCCCGAGTTCGGCGTTTCCCCGACAAACGGCCCGCCGTTGAGAGGGCCACCAGATGAATTGACCGACGGTGAACCGATACCCGAAATGTTCGGCGTTACGAAGTCCGACGCGTCGACATAGGTGTAGGAAAGCTGTGCACCCAGTCCGCCCAGCAAGCCGGGCAGGAAATCGAAGGTCTGCTGATAGGCCAGTTCGACGCCCTTGAGCACACCTGACAGATCGTTCGCCGGACCGGAGATGATCACGTCTTCGGAAATGCCGCTGGGGGATTCGTAATTCACCAGACCTGTGCCGTTCTGGATGATCCCGTCGATGTCCTTCAGGAAGAAGGCGGCCGTTATCGAGCCCACATCGTCGAAGTACCATTCGGCGCTCAGGTCGTAGTACCACGATTCGATCGGCCGCAGCCCGCGGTTTCCGGTCGAAATCGACAGCAGCGGACCATTGTCGACCCGTCCGCTGAAGCCCAGCACGCCGCCGGCGTTGAACAGGTTCAGGTCAGGCCGGGAAATACCCTTCGACACAGCGCCGCGGATGACCACGCCCGTCCCGCTGTCGAGGCGGATATTGAACGAAGGCAGCCAGTGGTCGAACGTGATGTCCCGGTTGTCCGGAATGAGTTCACCGGTGTGCAGTGCAGCAAATTGCG
The DNA here is from genome assembly GCF_035319885.1 of Altererythrobacter sp. H2. NCBI lineage: Bacteria > Pseudomonadati > Pseudomonadota > Alphaproteobacteria > Sphingomonadales > Erythrobacteraceae > Altererythrobacter > Altererythrobacter sp. H2. The sequence goes on along the minus strand of NZ_CP141285.1, from coordinate 3,050,479 downwards.
CCTGCCTTGCACCGGTCAGGTTGCAATAGAGCCGCTGCTGCCCCGGCGGCACCGGGGTGGCGCACAAGGCGTTGATTTCCGCAACCTGGACAATGCCGTCGCCATTGGCAGCAGGATTTTCCGGATTGTCGAAGAAGCCCGGATTGGGGAAGGCAAGCAACGAGTTGTTGCTGACCTTGGTCCTGACATAACGCAGGCCGATGTTGCCGGCCAAGGCCCAGCCGCCATCGAAGTCGTGCCCGTAGTCGATCCGGGCGTAAGCGGCCGAGGTGATCTCGGTCACGTCAGAGATTTCGGCCGGGCAGTAGGGGTCACACTGCACCACCGAGCCGTCAAGCAATGTGCGCGTGCGTCCGTTTACGCCCAGGTTGAAGCGCTCAGGCGACTGGCCGAAAGTCGAGATTTCGTCCCACTCGCGGTCGGTCGTGCCGTTCAGGTAATCCTGCAGGAAATCGTCGCCGCCGTAGAAAAAGGCTGCTCCGTTGGCGATGGGGGCTCCGGCCTGACCACGCTGGAAGTTGCCGGCAAACGGCGACCGCAGCTGGGAGTAATTCGGGAACTCGTCCGCAAAGGCGCCGCCCGCGATCGCGAATTCCTGACCGGGCAGGCCGGTGTAGAAGCGACCCGGCGTGAAGCCGGACCAGTCGGGGACAAATGGGCCCGGACCCTGACCGCAGCCCGGCCCCTCACCCCAGGGCGCGCAGCCTGCACGCCCGGCCCAGGGGGCGGAAAGGTTCCCCCAGGTGCTGAAGTTGGTGTTGCGGTTGACGCGGTCACGCGCGGCCCAACGAGCACCGAACACTGCCTTGCGCAGGAAGCCCGTATCGCTGAGATCGTATTCCAGATCGCCTGCAAGGCTGAACAGATCGCCGTCGTTCTCTTCGCGGCTGTCGAGGCCGAACCAGTAGTAGGTGTAGAAGCCGCTGGAGAAGTAATCAGCCGGTGCCCCCGGAGGCGCAAGGAACTGGATGTCCGGCGTCGCGCCGGAAAGGTCGATGCCGATATCGGCCCAGGTGCTCATCGCGCCGAAGACGGAATCGCGGGTCAGCCTGGAATTGACGTACTGCATTTCCACGCTGCCACGGAAACGGTCAGAAAATTCCATCTTGGCATCGAAGGAAATATCCTGGGTCATCGAATCGGTGTCACGCAGGAAGCGCAACGAATCCATGGGGATGCCCCCGAGGCCGAACGGGGTCGCGTAGGCATTACCGACGTTCTGCGTCAGAATGCCGCTGACGAACCGGCCATCCGCATCAAATTCGAAATTGGTCCCGGGGCGGGGGCTCGGGGAAGAGACGCCGTCGTCTATCCGGCCGATCAGCGCGAATTCTTCGGTAAAGAAGCTGGTGTTCGAACGCAGGTATTCGAGGGTCATCACCAGGCCGCCGTCGAGCGTTTCGAACTGGGCGACCCCGGAGAAGGCTTCGCGATCCCGGTCCAGCGTGGTCGAGCGGACCCCGGCGTATTGCGGCACCAGCACGGAGTTCGCCGGCGGGAACTGGTCCGGCGTGAAGTTGGGTACGTCGCCGAAGCCGCCGGAATTGATGCCGAAGACCCGGATACAGGCCCCGCTCAGGTCAGCCGGGCGATAACACGTGTCGATGATCTGCGAAGCATCGGTGCGGCTTTTGAGCTTCGAGTTGGAGTAGCTCAGCTGCAGGCCGAACGTGCCCGCTCCGGTTTCAAACGTGTTCGAACCGAGAATGTTGAAAGTCGGGGAAATCTCGTCACGGAAGTCGCCGTAGTTGGCCTCGATCGAGCCGGCGATGCGAAGCCCCCGCATGTCCAGCGGCTTGCGGGTGACGAGGTTGACCGTACCCGCGATCTGGCCTTCGATCTGGTCGGCGGTGCTGTTCTTGAAAACCTCGACCCGCCCGACGAGCTCGGGCGAGACATCTTCGAAACTCAGCACGCGGCCGCCGTTGGCGGAGAAAATGTCGCGGCCGTTCAGCTCCGAACGGGTGTAGGGCAATCCGCGGATGATCACGCCGGTGCCCTCGACCGAGAACCGGGTCGGGTCAGTGGTCTTTTCGAACCGGCCGATGTTGACCCCGGGTACCCGCTGCAGCGCTTCGGCGACCGACCGGTCAGCCAGGGCGCCGATGTCTTCAGCCGTGATCACGTCAACGACGGTATCCGCCAGCCGCTTGACGTTCTGCGCCGACTGGAGCGAGGCACGGAAGCCGGATACGACGATCTCGGCGTCTTCGGTTTCCGCTACAGTTTCGTCAGCCGGCTCGGCGGCTGCCTGTTCCTGCGCCCATACAGGCTGGGCGACCCCGGCAAGGGCCAGCGCCGACGCGGTGCCGAGAGCGGTGGAGCGCCAGGAAAACGTGCGCGCGGAAGTGTCGGTGAGTGCCAAGGTATCCTCCCATAACCCGAGGCCTTCGGACGAATCCGGACCCCTTCCAGCTTGAGGTAACCCAGATTGTGAGCGTTCACAAGTGGAAATGAACGTTCACATCAAGGTTCCTTCCATGCTAGTGACAAAGGTCGGAGAGCATGGTTGAAGGTGCCACATGGCCATAGAAAAGATCGTTATCGTGGGTGGTGGAACCGCCGGGTGGATGGCGGCAGCGGCGCTGTCGCGGATCGTCGGCGCAAGGGGGGTGACAATCACCCTCATCGAGTCGGAGGAAATCGGCACCGTCGGCGTGGGCGAGGCGACCATTCCTCCGTTCGTCGAATTCAACAACCTGCTGGGGATCGACGAACGCGAGATGATGGCCGCGTGCCAGGCGAGCTTCAAACTGGGCATCCAGTTCGTCAACTGGGGGCAGGTGGGTGACAGCTATATCCATCCCTTCGGCGCCTACGGTTATCACATGGGCGGGATCGCGTTTCACCAGATCTGGCACCGCTTCCGCGAGATGGGGGACAAGCGCCCGATCCAGGCCTTCAACCTGGAAACCATGGCAGCCTACTTCGGCAAATTCTCCCGCACCGAGGATTATGCCCGGGAAGACCTGCCGCCCATCAATTACGCCTACCACATCGATGCGACCCGCTACGCCCGCTATTTGCGCAGCTATGCCGAACAGCGCGGCGTGGTGCGGCGCGAGGGGCGCGTGGCCGACGTGACCCTCGATGCGGAGAGCGGCTACGTCGCTTCGGTGACGATGGCTGACGAAAGCGTGATCCCCGGCGATCTGTTCGTCGACTGCTCTGGCTTCCGCGGCCTGCTGATCGAACAGGCGCTGGAGACCGGATACGAGGACTGGCGCCACTACCTGCCGTGCGACCGTGCCGTGGCCCTGCCCTGCGAACGCGAGGATGGCAGCGGCCCGCCGCCCTTCACGCGCGCCACCGCCCACAGCGCCGGCTGGCAATGGTGCGTGCCCCTGCAGCGCCGCAACGGCAACGGCCATGTCTATTGCAGCGAACACATGTCGGATGACGAGGCGCATGGCATCCTGGTGAGCAACCTTGCGGGCAAGCCTGCGGCCGAGCCCAATTTCCTCCGGTTCATCACCGGGCGGCGCAAGAAGTTCTGGAACCGCAACGTGGTGGCTCTGGGCCTCGCCGCGGGGTTCATGGAGCCGCTCGAATCGACCTCGATCCACCTCGTCCACACCGGCATCAACAAGCTGATCGCGCTGCTTTCGCTCGACGGGATTACTCAGGCGCAGATCGACGCGTTCAACCGGCTGACCACCAAGGAATACCTGCGCATCCGCGATTTCCTGATCCTGCACTACAACGCCACCGAGCGGACCGATTCCCCGTTCTGGAACCACGTGCGGACCATGCCTGTGCCCGATACGCTCACCGAGAAGGTCGAACTGTTCCGCGCCAACGGGCAGATTTTCCGCGAGGAAGACGAACTGTTCACCGAAACCAGCTGGGCCGCGGTGATGATGGGGCAGCGGATCGCGATGGGCGGCCACAACGCGATTGCGGACAAGATTGCCGGCCCGGACCTGAAGAAGGAACTGGACGAGATGGAAAGCTCCATCCGCTACCTCGTCCAGCACATGCCGACCCATGCGGCCTATCTGGACAAGTACTGCCCGGCCGCAGCGTAATCCGCGCACCCTGCGCTTGCCACTCGGCCCTGCCCGGTCGTAGAGCATGGCCCGATGAGCGGAGGGGAACACAGGCGACCGACATCGTTTGATGTCGCGGAACGGGCCGGCGTGAGCCAGTCGACCGTCAGCCGTGCCCTGGCCGGTTCACCGGTGATCGCCGAACCGACCCGCAACCGGGTGCTCAAGGCGGCAGAGGAACTGGGCTATTTCGTCGATGAACGGGCTGCCCGCTTGCGGCGCGGCTCGACCGGCGCCCTGGCCGTGGTGGTCATCTGCCGACCGGGCGAGAGTGCATCGTCCATCAACCCGTTTGCCTATGCCCTGCTCGGCAGTGTCTGCCTCGCCGCCTCCGAACGCGGCTTCGAAACGCTGGTATCCTTCCAGGCTGCGGAGGACCGGCTGTTCGGCCATTACCAGGAGCGCGGCTGGGCGGACGGGCTTGTCGTCATCGGCACCACCACCAACCAGCCCGCATGGGACTATTTCCGCGGAATCGAGGCCAGCGGACGCAAGGTGGTTTACTGGGGCTCCCCCTTCGACGAGCTCGAATGGATCCGGTCGGACAATCATGCTGCCGGGCGGCTGGCGGTCGAGCATCTGCTCAAGGCGGGCTACCGGCGGCCCTGCTTCCTTGGCGCGCTCGACACCCCGCAGGTCCAGTTTACCGAGCGGTACGAGGGCTATGCCAGCGCCATGCGCAATGCCGGGCTGGAGCCGTGCCTGGTTGCCACGGTCAACGCGCCCAGCCGGGAAGAAGAGGGGCGCCGGGCGGCCCGGCGACTGGTCGAACGGGCTGATGATGTCGACGCCATCTTTGCTGCGTGCGATGCGATGGCTCTCGGCGCGATGGAGGCGCTTGCTTCTGCCGACATTGCAGTGCCGCAGGACATGGGCGTGATCGGGTTCGATGATCTGCTGGCCGGCCGGTTCAGCCGACCGCCGCTGACGACCATCGGCCCCGATCCGGCGGAAGCGGGCGCTGCGCTGGTCGAGGCGGTGCTGGGCGGCGAGGATGCGCGGAGCAGGGCGGAGGGCGGACGACGGGTTCCGGTCACGCTGATCGCCCGGGCGAGCACCGCCCGCAGCGGCTGACGGCCAGGCCTAACCGTGTGCGCCGAATTCGTTGGCGATGGCGGTGGCAATCCGCAAGCTTAGCGCCTGCGCCTGCTCGATCGGGGCGATGAAGTCGCGCTCGATCGCAGCATAGCCTTCCTCGCCCCCGTCAGGATAATCCGAAGGTTCGTCGAGCGGGAAGTCGCCGGGGCCCGGTACCCGCACCGGGAACGCCCGCCGCAACTGGGCCAGCGCTTCATCGATCCGCAGCGTGAGGACCATCTCGATCACGTCACTGCGGCTGATATCGTTCGCGCGGCTGAACGCAGGAACCGAAACGGCGCGCAGGAACATGTGCTGGAGCAGCGTCAAGCGCAGAGCCTGGAGCACCCCGATCCTTCGCCGCACGGCCTCGCGGTCAGGCCCGGTGGCTTCCTCGGGCACCAGTTCGAGCAACCGGTGAAGTTTCAGCGCATCGATCCGCAGGCGTGAGGCCAGGCGGCGGAATACCCCGGTCCGGTCATCGCCAACCAGATATTCGGCCAGCGCGGCGCATGACCCCGCGAGGTGATCCTCTGTGCCGCGATAGGTGCGGCTGGCCCAGTAGGCGGAATTGAACAGCTCGCCGAATGCGGCGACGGTCTTGATGCTGGCAAGCGCATTGGCGGCCCGCACCAGGCGCACGATCTGCTGCCCGCGCGGGCTGTCTGACAGCAGCCCGGCCAGCTCCTCGCGGTTTCCTTCGGCTGCACTTCCGACTCCGGCGATCACGTTGACCGGATAGCCAAGCTGCTGGAGGATGGCGTTGTGGGGGATCGCGCGGATCTGGCGCAGGCTCATCTCGCGGTCGGCATTGATGTCGCTCTGGCGGCGCGAAACGCGGCTGCCGGTCTGGTTCAGCAGGCCCAGCCCGAACGCGGTGATCGCGCGCGCATAGGTGCGGCTCTCCAGATGGTCACGCTGGTGCTCCTTGACCGCCCGGTAGAAGTCGAGACTGAGGTCGGTCCGGCGATAGAACGGATCGGCGGCCCCTGCCGCATCCGTCTCTGCCGGGCGCAGCCGGGCAATCTGCCCCAGGGTGGCCAGCGCCAGCTCAGGTGTGGCGAAGAACAGGTATCCGTCCCCGCCCTGGAAGCTGGCTTCCGGCTCGATCCGGATACCTGCGCGGGCGAACCTGCGCCGGGTCCATGGCGAGAGCGGCCACTCGAGCCGGTCACGCAGCGAAACCGGGTGCGCCCCGCGGCCCATGCTCTCTCCGTGGGTGTTGAAGATGAGCGCGGCAATGTCGGTCAGCCCGTTGGCGGCCATCGCCTCGGCCAGGCGGCCTTGCAGCCTTTCAATGGCGAGGCTGGCCGGAATCTGGCCGACAAACCGCCCGGCATCGGAAAAGCCGGTCTGGATCGAAACGCGGCCGCGGGTGCGGGCATAGGCCCGGTAGGCCGGCTCGGCGAGCAGTGCGTCAAGAAACCGTCCGCCATGCTCCAGGGCAGTTTCGGTCTCGAACAAGGGCGAGACATCGACCTTGCCCTCGACCCCGAAGAGCCGGGCGAAGTAGAGCGCGGCCAGCATGGTGGCGGGCTGCTCGCACTCGGCGACCAGCATCCGGATTGGCGCATCGGCATCGATGTGGCGCAGGATTTGCGCCATCGCGATGAACTGGCGGATTGCGGTCGAGCTTTCGGTCGCAAGCGCGGCGAAGTTTGTCCGCAGCGGGCGGGCCTCGTCCACCATCCGCCGCAGTGTTGCGAGCGCGCCCTTGCTCGCCAGCTCTATCGTGTCACCCTCAGGCAGGCGTCGGCGTATGGCGTTGTGCAGCTGCTTGGCGTTGACCCGGAAATGGATCCAGCCCATGCCGAGCCCGTCCGCGCGCATCGCTGCAGCAAGGGTGCGCAGGGCGATTGCGCGGTCCGCCTTAGCCGTGCTCGCCTCATCTTCCAGCGCCGCGATTATCGGTGCGAGGCTCAGCAGGTTGGCGGGGTCGCCACGGGTCAGCCGGTTGGCGGCACTGGCGAATACCGATCCCTCGTCGAGATCGGCGGCGAAATCCGCTGCGCGCTCTGCTGCAAAGTCGGTGGCGGGCGCAAGGGTGGCAAGCAGGGGGTGGCCCGGGTCGATTGCCTCCAGCTGCCGGGTATAGCGCGCAAGGCGTTCGGCTTTCTCCTGAAGCCGGAACGCGATCGAGGTGTGCCAGCCGATATCGGTGCGCCCGTCCATGTCATAGCCGACCCAGCTGGCGAAGCGGAAAGGAAGCGGCTGGAACGCAAGCCATTGTTCCGGCCAGCGGCTGCGGGCTGCACCGAGGAGCGACGCCACAATCCGGTCCCGCGCGTCCTGCGCACGGGCGATGGCTGCCATGGCCTCCCCGTGTTCGTGCTCAAGCGTGATGGCAGGGCGCACACCCGGCACCGCGCAGACCGTTTCGTCGATCGGATCGTCGCCGGAGGCGGCCCGGGCGACTGCTGCCGACTGGTCTGGCGTCAGCAGGAAAGTCGGGTGCGCGGTGAACACGGCATGGAGTTGCGGCATTTCCCAGCGCGCCCGGAACGTCTCGAAATCTTCCGCACCGTCCTGATCCAGCGCATCGGTGACAAGCCCGTTGTCACTGCCAAAGGGGCCGACCAGCCCGCGCAAGCGCGCCGCGCGGCTCTTCAGGCCGTCGCATTCGAGTTCGGCAACCATTCCGGCCAGTTTCGCCAGATCGGTCTCCCCGCTTTCCAGCTCGCGCGAGAGATCGAGCGAGAGCTGGAAAACCGGGTTGAACAGCGGCGTTTCCTGAGTACGCTGGTGAAGTTCGCCGAGCCGCTCGGTCAGGTCCGCAACTGTCTTCATCAGACGGCTCCATGTTCCGAGACATAGGCAGCCGCTGCCCCGAACAGGCCCGGCTGCGGGTGCACGATCAGCTTGACCGGGATCGAGGCCATGAGGCTCTCGAACCGCCCCTTGGCGCGGAACCGCTGGGCAAAGCCGGAAGAAAGCAGGGTGTCCCGGATACGGTAGCCCAGGCCGCCGGCAATCACCACGCCGGCAAACCCGCCCTGGGCGAGCGTGATGTCTCCGGCAACAGACCCCAGAGACAGGCAGAACCGGTCCACGGCGGCGGCCGCCAGACTGTCTTCGCCACTGGTGCCAGTTGTCCAGATGTCGATGGCATCGCATTCGGGCACGGCGCGATGCTCCATCGCGGCCAGAGCCTGGTAGATGTCGACAATCCCGGGCCCTGCCACCACCCGTTCGATCGAGACCCGGTTATGCCGCCTGCGCAGCCGGGCAAGGATGGCATCTTCGATCGTGTCGAGTGGGGCGAAGTCGATATGGCCGCCTTCGGTAGCCTGTACCCGGTATTGCGCGCCCGAGCGCCAGAGGTGGGCTACGCCAAGGCCGGTGCCCGGGCCGATCACGCTGATCGTGCCGTCCTGGCCGAGGGGCTGGTCCGGCCCGGCGAGATGGAGGAACTGGCTGTCATCGGCGCGCGCCACGGCATGGGCCACGGCGGCGAAATCGTTCACCAGGGTAAAACGGTCGACCCCGAGTTTCTCCTTCACCAGCGCGGGCCGGATGATCCACGGATTGTTGGTGAAGCGGATAACGTCACCGCCCACGGGGCCGGCAATCGCCATCGAGACCGCACGGGGCAGGCTGCCGCCCATGCGGCGGCGGAAATCCTCCCATGCGGTCTGGAAGCTGGCATGGTCGACCGTGTGCAGGGTCTCCGGTTCGCCAAGTGTAATCGCACCGGCAGCGTCCACCTGCGCCAGCGCGAAACGGGCATGCGTGCCGCCGATATCCACCGCTACTAGGTCCATAGTGCCGCTCCCGCCGCTCCGATCTCACCTCAGGAAGACTAGCAGGCTGCCGGCACAATGCCCACGCGCCGCATACATATTCAGGTAATACGGGCGGAGACGGTCGCGCCGTGGAACTCGCTGTCCCCGAAGCTGGTCAGGAAACTCACATCGGCCGCATCACGCCCGACCCCGATTTTCACCGTCTGGGCGGGATCGGCCATTCCTGTGGCGTCGACCAGGTACCACGCCCCGCCGCCTGCAATGGAAGGATCGGCCAGAAACACCTCGGCCACGGCATGGAAATCGGGTGGTTCCACTCCGGGCGCATAGCAGGCGACATAACGCGCCGGGATAGCCGATGCCCGCGCCATGGTGATCAGCAGATGGGCATAATCCCGGCACACACCGCGCCGCTCGACAAAGGTATCGCGGGCACCAGTGCCGGAATGGCTCGCTCCAGACGCATAGACCAGGTTTTCGGCCAGCCAGCGCCGGATGGCCTCCACCCGTTCCCCCCCGGAGGTGCCGTCGAACTCGGACCCGACAAACGACTGGAAGCTGTCAGCCGGGCAGTACCGGGAATCGAGCAGATACTTGACCGCTTCACCCGGCAGGTCGTGCGGGGCCAGCCCGGGCAGGGCGGTGATATCCGGCACGATCCGCCGGACTTCGACCACGGCCTGATAAGCGACCTCGAACCGGCCATTCACGTCAAGCCAGATCCGCTCGCCAATGTCATCCTCGGCCGTCACGCGGGCCAGGTGGTCGGCATCGCTCATCCTGCACTCGGACGAGACAATGCGCTGCTCGGGAATGGCGGCGGCCTCGAACTGCAGAAGCACATCGGTTGGTGCATCCGTTGTGAAGGCGAAGCGGGCAGTGACGGTAACGGGCATGGCGGGGGAACGGGCACAGGGCGCTCCGGTTTCCGTCACTTCGGGTTCCGACGCTCGGCTTTCCGTCACCGGGCGCGGCTTATGACGCCGAACAGGTCATGGGCATCGGCATCCTCGATTTTCGCGGTTACGAAATCGCCCGGTGCCAGCGTGGCGGGAACATTGCGCAGGTAGACCGCTCCATCGATCTCGGGTGCGTCGGCCTGGCTGCGGCCGGTGGCGCCGATGTCGCCGTCCTCGTCCGGTTCGCCGACTTCGTCGATGATGATATCGACTGTCGAACCGACCTTGCCCGCCAGTTTGGCCGCGCTGATCCGCTCGGTCACTTCCATGATCCGGGCGTAGCGTTCTTCCTTGACCGCTTCGGGCACAGGATCGGGCAGCAGGTTGGCCGCCGCGCCTTCCACCGGTTCAAACCGGAACGCGCCGACCCGGTCCAGCTGGGCTTCCTCCAGCCAGCGCAGGAGATACTGGAAATCGTCCTCGGTTTCGCCCGGGAAGCCGACGACGAAGCTGCTGCGCACCGCGATCTCGGGGCAGATTTCCCGCCACGATTTCAGCCGTTCAAGCACTTTCGCTTCGTTCGCCGGGCGCTTCATCGCGCGCAGGACCGAAGGGCTGGCGTGCTGGAACGGGATATCGAGATAGGGGGTCAGCAGGCCCTCCGCCATCATCGGAATCACCGCGTCGACGTGCGGGTAGGGATAGACATAGTGGAGCCGCACCCAGGGCGTCTCGCCCTGCGGGGTGCGCAGCTGGCCAAGTTCGCGCGCCAGATCGGTCATGTGGGCGCGGACCGGGTGGTCCTTCCACAACCGTTCCTCGTGCCGGATATCAACCCCGTAGGCGCTGGTATCCTGGCTGATGACCAGCAGTTCCTTTGTCCCCGCTGCAACCAGCTTTTCCGCCTCGCGCAGCACCGCGTCCACCCGGCGGCTGGCGAGCTTGCCGCGCAGCTGCGGGATGATGCAGAAGGCACAGGTATGGTTGCAGCCTTCGGAAATTTTCAGATAGCTGTAGTGGCGCGGCGTGAGCTTGATGTCCGGTTGGGGGATCAGGTCGATAAACGGACCCTGTGATGGCGGCGCGGCCTGGTGAACGGCCTCGACCACCTGTTCGTATTGATGTGCACCAGTGACGGCCAGGACCTGCGGATACCTGGCACGGATCACGTCCGCCTCTTCGCCCATGCACCCGGTCACGATCACCCGGCCGTTCTCGGTAATGGCTTCCCCGATGGCGGCGAGGCTTTCTTCCTTGGCGGAATCCAGAAAGCCGCAGGTGTTGACCAGCACCACGTCCGCTCCCGCATAGTCGGAGCTCATGGCATAGCCATCGGCCCGCAGGCGGGTGAGGATGCGCTCGGAATCGACCAGTGCCTTGGGGCAGCCGAGCGAGACCATGCCGACTTTCTTCTGGTCGGGGAGGGTGGTTGTAGCGTTCATGATGGGGTGCGCCCTTACACGGCTGCGGGCTGCCGCGCCAGTAGGCCGGTGTTACGCGAACTCCGAACCGTCGCCGTTGGTCGTGCCGTCCACCGTCGGTATGATCTCGACCAGCACGTCGCCTTCTTGCAGCGTCTGGCATTCGTCTTCCCAGAAGCCCAGGACTTTCCCGTCGCGGTAGACCCTCAACCCGCGCCCGCCCGACCGCAGCGAGGTCAGCGGACAGCCAGCTTCCTCGGCGGTCACGACGCGCTCGACCAGCTGCACCCGGCCGCTGACCGAGGCGAGATCGGCGAGGTAATCGGAAATGTGCGCGCCCTTGGCGCTTCCGGCCAGCAGCAGGCCGGTAAAGCGCACCGGGTTGATGACGTTGGTGGCGCCGGCCTGGCGGGCCAGCAGTTCGTTGTCTGCTGCACGCACCACCATGCTGATGGGAACGTCCGGGGCCAGGTGGCGAACGGTCAGGACGATCAGGATCGAAGTGTCGTCACGACCGGCCGAGACCAGCACCGTCTGCGCCTCGCGGATGCGGACGGCCTCCAGCGTATCGTCGCGGGTGGCGTCGGCGACCAGCACGTTGCAGCCCATCTTTTCGGCCCGGGCAATACGGTCCTCGCCGGGGTCGACCACCACGATCTGGCGCGGATCGATGCCTCGCTCGATCAGTTCGGCAACCGCTTCCGAACCGGAAATGCCGTAGCCAAGCACGACGATGTGGCCGGAAAGCTGCTTCTGTATCCGCGCCATGCGCCAAGTCTCCCAGCTGCGTTTGATGACAAAGGTGTAGGCGGTGCCAATGAAAATGAAGAGCACTGCAATCCGCACCGGGGTCACGATAATCGCCTCGATCAGGCGTGAGCGGTCGCTGATCGGGGCAATATCACCAAAGCCCGTGGTGGTGACCGAGATCATGGTGAAATAAACCACGTCGAGAAAACTGACATGGCCATCATAGTGGTCGATCAGCCCGGCCCGGTCCCACCAGTGAATCAGAACCACCATGGCGATCAGGAAGAACGCCAGCCCCATGCGGATGGCGACATCGCCCCACACCGGCACGCCGACAGCACGGCGAAGAGGCTTGCGCTCAGAGGCAGGGAGCTTTCGCCTGCCTGTGGGCAGGGCAAGCCGGTCTGTAAATCTCTTCACGATCCTTTGCGCTCCGGCAGCCGTGGTGCGGGGTCGACCTCCTTGTCGTCCTTCAGGATGCGGAAGTGCAGATCGGGCTTTTTCACCGGTCCGGCCGCCCCGGCAATGCCGATCCGCTCGCCTGTCTTGACGAACTCGCCGCGCCTGACTGTCGCCCGTGCCAGCGGGCCATAGGCGGTCAGCCATCCACCGCCGTGGTCGATCACCACCATTCGCCCGAACCGCTGGTGGCCTTCCGCGACGCGGACTACCGTGCCGCTGGCGGCGGCGCGGATCATGTCTCCGGGCTTGGCCGCAATATCGATCCCGTCATGCCCCCCCTGGTCGTTCAGCCCGGTAAACCGAGCCAGCACCTTGCCATCGTGGGGCCAGCGGAAATAGGGTTCCGAGCGCTGTTTCACCGGCGGGGGCGGGGTTTTCAGAACAGCGGGAATGATCAGCGTCTGCCCGACCTTGACCGTGTAGGGCGGTGCAAGGCCATTGGCGATGGCGATCTGTTCGAAGGCCACGCCGTATTGCATCCCGATGGAAAAGCCGGTCTCGCCCGGTTTGACCGTATGGCTGCGCTGGCGCGGGATGACCAGCTTCTGGCCCTTCTGAACCGTGTGCGGCTCTGCCAGGCCATTGGCCGCCGCGATCACCGCCGCCGGCACGCCTGTGCGGTTGGCAATGCCGCCCAGTGTCTCGCCTTCGCCCACCTCGTATTCCGTCACCGTTGCCGGATTGGCGCTCGCCACCAGCAGAGGCGCGAGGAGGGCGAGAGCGAGGCGTTTCATCCGCGATACCTTTCCCGCAACGCGTCGAGCGAAGCGTGATGGGTCAGTTCGAGTTGCAGGGGTGTCACCGACACGAAACCGTCCTCGATTGCTTCCAGGTCGCTGTCATGGCCGCGCGTATGCTCGACCGCATCCAGCCCGAACCAGTAGTAGCGAAAGCCGCGCGGATCGCGCTTCTCCACCACCGAACCCCTTGAGTAATCATGGAAACCCTGCCGCGCAACCCTGATGCCCTGGATCGCGTCCGGCTCAAGCGCGGGAAAGTTTACGCTTACCAGCGTGCGCGGCGCGAAGGGCAGCCCCAAAAGCGGGGTTATTGCGCGCGCGCCCCACGCCCGTGCCGCCTCGAACCGGTCGCCCGAACGGGGGGCCTCGGCGTGCATGACCTGGCTGAGCGCAATCGAACGAATGCCTGCCAGCGCCCCTTCCATCGCCGCGCTGACGGTGCCGGAATAGGTAATGTCGTCGCCCAGGTTCGCCCCGGCATTGATGCCGGAGAGGATCAGGTCGGGCGGGGAATCCAGCACGACCTTCAGGCCCATGGTCACGGCATCGGTCGGCGTGCCGGTGACGGACCAGCGCCGCTCGTCATGCTTGCGCAGCCGCACCGGGGTGGACAGCGTGAGCGAGTGGCCCGCGCCGGTCTGGTTGTCGGCCGGGGCGACCACCCATACATCGTCGCTGAACTGGCGGGCGATCTCCTCCAGCAGGGCAATGCCGGGGGCGTTGATGCCATCGTCATTGGTGACCAGAATGCGCATCAGGCGGCAGGCTCCAGCTTGGTCAGGCCGCCAGTGTAGCTGTGCAGCGCTTCCGGGATGATGACAGTCCCGTCGGCCTGCTGGTAGTTCTCCAGCACCGCCACCAGCGTCCGGCCCACGGCCAGACCCGAACCGTTGAGGGTGTGGACGAAAGCGGTTTTCTTCCCCTCGCCCGCCACGCGGTAGCGGGTGTTCATCCGCCGCGCCTGAAATTCGCCAGTGTTCGAGCATGAGCTGATTTCGCGCCAAGCACCTTGGCCGGGCAGCCAGACTTCGAGATCGTAGGTCTTGCGCGCGCCGAAGCCCATGTCGCCGGTGCACAGCAGAAGCTTGCGATAGGGCAGGTTGAGCTCCTCGAGGATCGTTTCCGCCGCGCGGGTCATGCGCTGGTGCTCCGCCTCGCTGTCTTCGGGGCGGACAATGCTGACCAGCTCGCATTTCTCGAACTGGTGCTGGCGGATGAACCCGCGCGTATCCTTGCCCGCCGCGCCTGCTTCGGAGCGGAAGCACAGGGTGAGCGCAGTCAGCCGCATGGGAAGGGCACTCTCGTCGAGCAATTCGCCCATGACGCTGGCGGTGAGGGAGACTTCGCTGGTGGGGATAAGGTAACGGTCGTCCGTCGTGCGGAAGCTGTCCTCGGCAAACTTCGGCAGCTTGTCGGTGCCGTACATCGCCTCGTCCTTGACCAGCACCGGCGGGTTACATTCGGTGTAGCCATGCTCGCGCGTCTGCACGTCGAGCATAAACTGGCCGAGCGCGCGGTGGAGGCGGGCCATGTCGCCACGCAGGAAGGTGAACCGCGCGCCGGACAGCCGGGCGCCTGTCTCGAAATCCATCCCCAGCATCGGGGCAAGGTCGGCGTGTTCGCGGGGCGTGAAGTCGAACACCCGCGGCGTGCCCCAGCGGCTGACTTCGACGTTTTCTTCCTCGCCTGTACCGAGGGGCACGTCATCAGCGGGCAAATTGGGAATGATCTCCAGCGCCGCCTTGAGCTGCGCTGCGGCTGCGTCTGCGCGCGCTTCCAGCGCGGGCATCTCTTCCTTGAGCGCGGCGACTTCGGCTTTGAGCGCCTCGGCAGCGTCCTTGTCGCCCGTCGCCATCGCCGCGCCGATCAGCTTCGAGGCCTCGTTACGGCGCGACTGGCCCTGCTGGACCTGCGTGGTCAGCGCGCGGCGTTCTTCGTCGAGCGCGATTAAGGTTGCCGAGAGCGGCTCTGCCCCGCGCCGCGCCAGTGCGGCGTCAAAAGCGTCGGAATTTTCGCGGATAAAGCGGATATCATGCATAGGCCGCAGCCTATGCCCCAGCAGCCCGGACAAGACAACGGGGCCGGAAGCACCTCGCTTCCGGCCCCGTGCCTTAGGAGCTGGTCAGATCAGAACTTGACGGTCGCGGTCGCGTAGACCTGGCGCGGGTTGCCGTAGAACGCGGTGACAACGCCTTCGCGGCCTAGCGTTGGAGCAGGATTGCCGGCTGCGTTCAGCACGGGCGTGCCATCCGCCCCTGCGAGCACGAACTGGTACCCCGAGGTGATGTAGCGCTTGTCGGTCAGGTTGCGGCCATGCACGCCCAGGCTGAACCGGTCATCCGGCGCGGTCCACACGATCGAAGCATCGAGCAGGGCATAGCCCTTCTGGTCGAGATAGGGGCTCGGCGTCTCGAACTGGTTGGTCTTGCTGCGATAGCTCAGCGTGGTGGACAGGGCGAGATCGCCCGCGCCAACCGGCACTTCGGCACCGAGCGTTCCTGCAGTGGTCCACTTCGGCGTGTTCTGGATCTTGCGGACATTGGAAAGGTCCACCCCGCTCACGATGTATTCGCGGAACTCGCCGTCGATGTAGCCGAGCATCCCGGTGAAGGTGAGCGACGAACCGGCGCCAGCGAAATCCCGCGCGAAGCGGGCGTAGGTTTCCAGCTCGATCCCCTTGAACCGTGCCTTGGCGGCGTTGGTGGTGACCCCGGCGAAGCTTTCGAACACCCCATCATTGTTGGCGTCCACCCCGACCGAGCCGGGGATCTGCACGTCCTTGTAGTCGCTGTAGAAGCCGGTCAGCGCCAGGCGCATGTCGCCGTCCATCAGCGTGGCCTTGTAGCCGACTTCATAGGTATCGACCGTTTCCGGCTCGAACAGGAAGAAGTCGTAGATTTCCTCGTAGCTGCGCACGCCGTTGCGGTCAGTATCCGGGGCAATCCGGGCATCGCCGCGCGGGTCGAAGCTGCCGCCCTTGAAGCCTTGCGCATAGGAGGCATAGACCATGTGGTCCTGGCTCGGCTTGAAGCTGAGCGAGACACGCGGGTTGAAGTCGGTGAACTTCGCGCTGCCTTCAAAGTCGGTCACCGTAGCGATGGCCACCGCGTTGCCGCCGAAGATCGGTGAGGCACCCAGGATCTTGGTCTGGCGAAGGATGCGCGAGGTGCGCCGGTCGCTGGTGTAGCGCCCGCCAGCCGACAGGCTGAGCTGATCGGTCAGGTCGAACGTGAAGTCACCGAAGGCCGACCAGGTTTCCGTGTCCACGTCACCCGAGGTGAAGGCGTTGAGTCCCGGCAAGCCCAGCAGCGTGCCGGTGGTGCCGAGGATCACGTCGAAGTCCGTGGTGGAGTTGGCGGTCAGGTAATAGAACCCGACCAGACCATTGAGCCGGTCGCTGCTGTAGAGCAGCTGGAGTTCCTGGCTGAGCTGCTCGTTCTTGTAGACGGCCGGAACATCGACATCGATCGCCGGCAGGCTGTCGAAATCGATCGGGGTGAGGCTGGTGTCTTCACGCCAGGCGCTGATCGAGCGGAAGGTGAGCGCGTCCGACAGATCGACCGAGACATTCATGGCAAGGCCATAGGCTTCGACATCCTGTTCAGGCTTGGCGAGGCCGGCGCGCGTGTCGAACACGTCGTTCAGCACCGGCGCGCCCGAGAGCAGGCCCGGGATCAACCGGTGGCCATTGCGCGGATCGGACTTGTCGCGGGTGTAATCGCCCGAGATGCGGATGAACACCGGCTCGCCATAGCCGCCGAGCTCGAGGCTGGCGCGGCCGGCCCAGACATCCTTGTTGTAGTTCTCGACCCCGGGCAGGGTCAGGTTGTCGCCAAAGCCGCCGCGCGACAGGCGCGCACCGGAGACGCCGAAGCGGACGATCTCGCCGATCGGCGCGCTCGCGGTCACCACCAGGTCGGCCTGGTCATAGGTGCCGTAGCTGGCGCGGGCCTTGAGCGCGAATTCCTGCGGCAGCTGCCTGGTGACATACTTCACCGCGCCGCCAATGGTGTTGCGGCCGTAGAGCGTACCCTGCGGCCCGCGCAGCACCTCGACCCGCTCGACCTCGTAGATGTCGAGCACAGCCGCCTGAGGGCGGTTGAGATAGACGTCATCGAGGTAGATGCCGACGCCCGATTCGAACCCCGAGACGGGGTCCTGCTGGCCGACACCGCGGATGAAGGCGGTGAGGGTGGAATTGGTCCCGCGCGAATTTTCCAGGGTCACGTTGGGTGCCTGTGCCTGGATGTCGGTGATGTCGATAGCGCCGACCGCCTCCAGCGCGGCGCCGGAAATGGCGGTAACGGCCACCGGAACGTCGGTAATCCGCTCATCACGGCGGCGGGCACTGACGATGATGACACTGTCATCAGCCTCGCTTGCGCCGGTTTCCTGCGCGGCCACGCTTGCCGGAGCCAGCGCGATTGCGGCGGAACCTGCCATCAGCAGGGCAACGTAACGACTGTCGAGGAATGCCATCAGTGTTCTCCCATGAAACCTTATCCAACACCCATTATTGAAAGTTGAACCACCTTTCAAGTTCTGTCTTGTGCTGGATTCACATTCGCCCTAGTCCGGTGCCATGGAGCGGGGAGTTTCAGTGGCAGAGATCGGGGTGGACCAGTCGAAAGTCCCGCGGACCGAACGGGGGCGGCGCACCTTGCGCAAGCTGCTTGATGCAGCCGCCATCGAGTTCGGCGAGCGGGGATTTCATGAAGCCTCGGTCAGTGGCATCACCCGGCGGGCCGGCGTGGCCCTGGGCAGTTTCTACACCTACTTCGACAGCAAGGACGCGATCTTTCGCGCGCTCGTCAGCGACATGAGCGATGCGGTCAAGCGGGCCGCGCGCGAGGCCTTGGTAGAGCCGATGGGTGCACTGGAGATAGAGCGGGCCGCCCTGGCGGCGTTCCTGCGCTTTGCTGCCGAGCACAAGGAAATCTACCGCATCATCGACGAAGCGGAATTCGTCGATCCGGCCAGCTACCGCACGCATTATGAAACCATTGCCGTCCGCATTCACCAGCGGCTGATTGATGGTGCCGCAAGCGGGGAACTGCGGCCCGATATCCACGAGGCCCATGCCTGGGCACTCATGGGCATGAACGTGTTCCTCGGCCTGCGCTATGCCATCTGGGGCAACGGAGAGTGGGATGCTGACAGCATCGCAGCGGTCGGCAACGATCTCGTCGCGCGCGGCCTTGGGCGGGGGTGATGAAGGGAACAATCCGGCGCCCTTTCCGTTCTGCTTTCCAGACGAAGGAGAAATTGGAATGATCGGAAAGATACTCGGCGCCTTCGCTGGTTCACAGCTTGCCAAGAACACCAGCGCCATTGGCGGTACGGGTGGCGCGCTGCTGGGTGCAGGTGCTGCAACCCTGGCCAGACGTGCCAGCCTGCCCACGCTCGTGGCACTGACCGCTGGCGGCTATTTCCTTAAGCGCCACATGGAAAAGCGCGAGCTGCGAAACGGCGTCAATTCCACCGCGCGCTGAACTGTGGCAGGGTAAAGGATCCTGCCGACTGCCTTGACTATGTAGCCTCAGCGATGAACGGGTCGGCATCTTCGGGTGGCCGACCCGTCGTTTTGTGGTTCCCACAGCGTCACGGACCGGTATGAGGCGCCACAGCCTGTCCATGATCGGGCACCCACACAGAAAAAGCAGGAGTAACGAGCAATGAAGGGCTACAAGGAGCCAGGCTTTCAGGACCGGACCGCGAGGGCGGCTGACGCCAAGAAAGCTGCGCTCGAACGGCTCAAGGCCGCGCCCAAGCTCGACGAAGCCGAAATCGCCGCCCGCGCTGCCCGTCAGCAGGAACGGGAAGCCAGGGAAGCAGCCAAGCGCGAAGCCACGCGGGCAGCGAAGGAGCAGGCGCTGCTCGAAGAGCACGCTCGCCGCGCTGAAGAAAAGCGGGCCGCCGAGGCCGCCAAGCCGCCCGTGCTCACCGAGGCCGAGAAAAAGGCCGCGCGCGACGCTCGCTACGCCGCCCGCAAGAAGCGCAAGTCCTGAACAGGGCGGCCCGACCCTCAGGCCCGACCCTAGCTTAAGCGCCAGTGTTGCCCGGCCTTGCCGGACGTAAGCTGTTCCGGAACCGCAGGCAAAGCGGATCGGGAGGATTACGATGGGCATTCTGGACCGCTTCCGGCTTGATGGTGAAGTTGCAGTCGTGACTGGCGCGGGCAAGGGCATTGGTCGGGCAATTGCGATCGGTCTCGCTGAGGCTGGTGCCGACGTGGCGCTGGCCTCGCGCACCGGGTCGGACCTTGATGCAGTGGCGGCAGAGATCCGCGCACTGGGCCGCCGCGCACTGCCTGTCGTCACGGACGCGACGGACCTTGCCGCGCTTGAACACCTCGCCCAGCAGGCTGTCACACAGCTGGGCAAGCTGACAATCTGGGTAAACAATGCCGGTGGCATCCCCGATGGGACCCCGCGCTATCTCGTACGCACGCCGGAGGAGAATTTTGACGCGCAGATCGCGCTCAACCTCAAGGCGGTGTGGATGGGGGCAACCGTTGCAGCACGCCGCATGGGCGAGGGCGGCGGATCGATCGTCAATATCTCCTCCCGCTCAGCCTACGGCCCTCAGGTCAAGAATGGACCCTACGGCGCGGCCAAAGCGGCCGTGAACAGCCTGACCAATACGCTCGCCGTGGAGCTGGCGCCGAACATTCGCGTCAATGCCATCGCGCCCGGGCCGGTCCCGACCGAGAATTTCGACGAGTGCATGGGCACAGATACCGAAGAAAAGCGCACCCGGCTGCTCGAAATGATCGGAATTCCGCTCGGCCGCTACGGCGATCCGGAAGATATCGCGGCGGCCGTGGTCTACATGGCGTCGCCTGCCGCCAGTTGGGTCACCGGCCAGTGCCTGTATGTCACGGGTGGTCGATAGGCGGTTCACCGCCACTGGCGGGCTGAACTGCAGCGGCCATTGCAATCCAGCCTGGCGCGGCTCAGGCCATGGTGGGCGCGGCAGGGATTGAACCTGCGACCCCACCCGTGTGAAGGGTGTGCTCTACCACTGAGCTACGCGCCCGCGCGGGTGGCCGGTTGGCTACCTCGACAGCAGGGGGGCGCCATTGCCATGCACCGGGCCGCTTGGCAAGACGCTTCCGTTACCTGAGCAGCGCCGCCGCGAGGCGGCCCAACCAGGTGCCTGACGCGGGGTAATCCGCCTGAACCCGCGCCGAAGCAGGGCATTCGAGGCAGTAGACCTGCATTCCGCGGACACCCATCAGCCGCTCGGCATCGTGCATGGCCTGGCCCACCAGCATCTGCTGGTTCTGCGCCACCATGCCGAACAGGTCGCCGCCGCCACGCGGCGCAGTGGCCTGATCGCCCATCACCAGCTGCTGGATGAGTGTGTCATAGGGCATGGCATCGTCGCCCAGCCACTTTGCATGCCATTCGCCTTCGCCGAGCTTGGCCTGCTTGGCGACCCACTCGAGCGCGTCGTCCATGCCGCCGTATTGGTCCACCAGGCCGATCTGGCGGGCGGTGCCGCCGTCCCAGACGCGGCCCTGCCCGACCGCATCGACCTGCGCGACCGTCATCTTGCGCGACTGGGCGACCCGGGTGAGGAAGTCGTTGTAGCCATCCTCGATGGCAGCTTGCAGGATTGCATCGACTTCGGGCGAGAAGCCGTCAATCAGGTCTGGCTGGCCGGATAGCGGCGTAGTCCGCACCCCGTCTGCATTGATCCCGTAATCGCGGGCAGCGTCCTCGAAGGTGGGGATCACGGCGAAAATGCCGATCGATCCGGTGATCGTTTCCGGCTCTGCAAAAATCCGGTCAGCAGGGGTCGCCACCCAGTAACCGCCACTGGCCGCGACATTGGCCATCGACACCGCGATGGGGATATCCTTCGCCTTGTGGCGCAGGATGGCGCGGCGGATTTCTTCCGAGGCCAGCACTGAGCCGCCCGGGGAATCCACCCGCACCACAAGCCCGGCTAAGTCTTCTTCCAGGGCCTCGTCCAGCAGAGCGGCGATGCGGTCGCCCCCGGCGGTGCCCGGCCCGGCCTCGCCGTCGACGATTTCACCGGCGATGGTCACCACCCCGATCGGCTTGCCTTCATCAACCGGTTCCTTGTCGGCCAGCCAGGCATCGAGTTCACTGTAGGCATAGGCACCCGGGCTCTTGTCCCAGGTGTCCTCACCAGCCAGTTTCTTGACCCGCTCGCCGAAGTCCACCTTGCTGCCGAGCTTGTCGACCAGGCCGGCCTTGAGCGCAGCCGAGCCGAGATCGCCGCTATTGGCCTGGATCCATTCAACCGGACGCTGAGTTACGGCATCAAGCTGGAGCTTGGGCCGGGCCTTCTTCACCCGCGCCTGCCATTCTGCCCATAGCGCGCCATACAGCGATTCGTAGTTCTCCCGCGCTTCGGGCGACATGTCGCCGCGCGAATAGGGCTCGACTGCGCTCTTGTAGGTGCCGACCTTGTAGACCCGTGCGTTAACGTTCAGTTTTTCCAGCAGTTCGCCGTAATACAGGCGCGAGCCACCCGGGCCGGCGATGATCGCCCCGCCCAGCGGATCGAGCCAGACTTCGCTGGCGTGGGCCGCCAGCAGCATTCCGTCATCGCTGTAGCCGACGGCGTAGGTGAGCACCGGTTTCTTTGCCTTGCGCGCCTTTTCCAGCGCCTCGCCGACTTCCTGCAAGTGCACCTGCCCGCCGCCCGTGAAGTTGGTCAGGTCGAGCACGATCGCCTTGATCCGGTCATCTTCCGCCGCTGCATCAATGGCGCGGACCAGCTCGCGCGCGGGGTATTCGGTAACCGGTGCCGCGCCGCTGAGCAGCGCCGCGAACGGATCGATCGGGGTCTGCTCCTCGACGATGACGCCGTCGAGCTGCATCAGCAAAGCGCCCTCGCGCACCTGGGATGGGCTGGGCCGGGCAGTCAGAATCGTGTAAAGCAGCATGAAGAACAACAGCAGGAAGATCAGGCTCAGCCCGTCCTTGATGCCGACCAGCAGCCGCCATACCTTGCCTGCGAAACCCATTTCATGATGCTCCTGTCCGATAGGTTGCCTAAGTAGGGAGCGTGTGGCCAATGCGCCACCGGAAACAGCTTGAGCAGCCAACCGCGCTCGACTAGGGGCTTCGCTTTAATGACTTCGACGGAACCCTCAAGCAAGGCGAGCCGCTTTCCGGCGGGGCGCCACGCCTTTCCGCACCGTGACCTGCTGGGTATCGCTCACCTTGAACGGCACGAAATCCTGTTCCTGCTGGCAGAGGCCGAGCAATGGGTCGAACTCAACCGGCAGCCGAACAAGCATTGTGATGCGCTGGCCGGGCTGACGGTGATCAATGCCTTCTTCGAGAATTCGACCCGCACGCTGCTCAGTTTCGAGATCGCCGGCAAGCGGCTTGGCGCCGATGTGGTCAACATGCACGCCGCGCAGTCGAGCGTGAAGAAGGGCGAGACGCTGATCGACACCGCGATCACGCTCAACGCCATGCACGCCGATGCAATTGTGATCCGCCACGGTTCCAGCGGCGCGGTGGACCTGATTGCGGGCAAGGTCGATTGCCCGGTGCTCAACGCCGGAGACGGGCAGCACGAGCATCCGACCCAAGCCCTGCTCGACGCCCTGGCCCTGCGCGAGGCACTGGAGGAACGGGGCGAGGGTGCGGAAGATTTCACCGGGCTGGTGGTGACCATCTGCGGCGATATTCTCCACAGCCGGGTCGCGCGCTCGAACATCCTGTGCCTGACCGCGCTCGGCGCTTCGGTCCGGGTCTGCGCCCCGCCTGCGCTGATGCCTGCCGGAGTCGAGGCGATGGGTGCAGAGGTGTTCCACGATTTTGATGCCGCGCTGAAAGGCACGGACGTTGCCATGATGCTGCGGCTCCAGACCGAGCGGATGAGTGGGCAGTTCATCGCTTCGGCGCGCGAGTATCATCACCTTTACGGGCTCACCCGCAAGCGGCTGGAACGCCATGCGCCCGATGCGCTGGTCATGCATCCGGGGCCAATGAACCGCGGGGTGGAGATCGACAGCGATGTCGCTGACATGCTCGACCGGTCGATCATCACGCGTCAGGTCGAGATGGGCGTCGCCATTCGCATGGCATGCCTCGACGTGCTCACCCGCCCCGCACGCGGAGTGCCCGGTTGGGCCAGCGAACCGGGTCATGGAGGGCAATGGGCATGACCATGCCGACCCCGCTGACGATCCGCAACGCCCGGCTGGTAACGCCGCTAGGGGTGCAGAACGGGGCGATCCGGCTCGAAGCCGGGCGGATTTCCGCGCTGGCTGATCTTGCTGCGCAAGACGGCGATTCTGTGATCGATGCCAAGGGGGCGCTGGTCGTCCCCGGTCTGGTCGATTTCGGAGTGTTTGCAGTCGACAAGCCGGCCTTCCATTTTGGCGGGATTACCCGGGCTGCGCTGATGCCCGATCAGTCGCCTGTGCTCGACCTGCCGAGCCGGGTGTCGTACATCGCCAAGAGCGGCAAGCCGGACCTGTGGGTCCACCCGCTGTCCGCAGCAACGCGGGGGCTGGCCGGGAGCGAACTGGCCGAACTTGCGCTGATGAAGGAAGCTGGCGCACGCGGAGTGGCCACCGGCCGCCGCTGGGTGGCCGATACCGGCGTCATGCTGCGGCTGATGCAATATGCCGCAATGCTTGATCTGGTGGTGGTGGCCCATGCAGAGGATGGCGGCCTGGCCGGCGAAGGCGTGGCTACCGCAGGGGAGATGGCGACCCGCCTCGGCCTGCCCAGCGCGCCGGCAGAGGCAGAGGCGCTGGCGGTGGCGCGCGATCTCGCCCTGGCGGAGATGAGCGGTGCGCGGCTGCATTTGCGGCAGGTCACGACGCGGGCGGCGCTCGACCTTGTCCGTTCTGCCAAAGGGCGCGGCGTGGCGGTGACCTGCGGGGTAACGCCTGCCCATTTCATGCTGTCGGACCTCGCCCTGGTCGGATTCCGCACTTTTGCGCGGCTCTCCCCGCCACTGCGCACCGACGAGGACCGCAAAGCAGTGGTCGAGGCCATCGGCGACGGTACGATCGACGTGATCGCCTCAGGCCACGACCCGCGCGGGCCGGAGGACAAGCGACTGCCGTTCGTCGATGCGGAGCCGGGCATGGCGGGGGCGGAAACGCTGTTGGCGATGACCCTCACTCTGGTGCGCGACGGCGTGATCGACCTGGTCAGGGCGTTCGAACTGCTGGCTGCCACCCCTGCCCGACTGCTGGGGGTCGAAGCCGGTGTGCTGCGGGCCGGATACGAAGCGGATATCGCGCTGGTCGATCCGGAAAAGCCGTGGATCGTGAGCAGTGCCCGGATGGCCGCGACCGCCGGGAATACGCCGTTCGACGGGCAGCCTGCGCAAGGGCGCGTGCTCGCGCTCTACAAGGGCGGTGTGGCGATCGGATAAGAAAACCCCTCCCGTTGCCGGGAGGGGTGAAGGTGCGATTCCACTCGCTGGAATGTCGCGGAAGACTATGCGTTAGCGCGCGGCCATGCGGACACCGCTGTCGACAGCACCGGGAAGCGGTTTGTTGGCTGCCCAGGTGATGCAGCCTTCGCCGCTGCGCTTGACGGTCGAACACATCGATCCGGCACTGGCGCGCTCGAAACCGGCCGCAGAGACGCGCCAGTAACTCTTGCCCCGCACCACGGCCTTGGTGATGACCATGTCATGCGCGGACAGTTGCGGATACCGCTTGGCGTAGATGCCCCAGGCACGCTTGGCGCTGGCTTCGCTGGAGAAGGATCCGAGCTGGATCAGGTGCGTCCCCGCCTGCGCCGTGACCGGGGCAGATGCACTGCTGCGGGTCTGCTCGGTTACAGGTGCGGTAGCGAGGGCGCTGCGCCCGCTGCGACGCGGTGTGCCGGTGGTCGTCGGCGCGGCAGGCTGGACCACCGGGCGCGTTTCGTAAGCCGACTGGACCGGCGCCGGGGCTGCCACTTTTTCCGGTTCGGCAAAAGCGGTGCGGAAATCGCTGGCTACAGGCGCAGCGGGCACTGCCATGGGGTAGCCCGTTGGGGCGGATGCTTCGGCCAGGGCCGGGGTACCAACAGGGGGGAGCTCTCCGCTGCCGGGCAGCTCGCGCACGGCTTCCATGGCGAGGCCGGTGGTGCCGGGGTTGTTGTTGAGGGCAAGTGCAGCCGGCTGCCCGCTGTCGCCCACCACCGGGACCGAGAGCAGCGTCGCAACGCGCCGGTGATGGTCTTCCGGGGTGGCAACGGCTGCCCATTCGCTCAGCCGGGCATCAAGCTGGTCTGCGGGAACGTCTTCCGCGGCCATCAGCCGGGCAGCGCGCCAGTCACCCATGAGGGCGTAGGAGTAGGCCAGGTTCTGGCGAACCTTGGGCGTGTTGTTGCCTGCGCGGAGCTGCGAGCCGAGCACTTCCACCCCGCGCCGGGCCTCTCCGGCGAGCGCAAAGGCGAGGCCGAGGTCTGCCGCATCGATTGAATCCTGCCACTGTTCCAGCGTGCTGACCGCCGCGCGGTTGTTGCCGCCTGCGATCTGCGCCAGCGACAGGCTGAGGGCGGTCTTGGGCGAGCTGTCGCCCAGCGTCAGCGCGTCCTGAAAACTGGTCGCCGCGGACTGGAAGCGGCCGGCTTCCATATAGGCAGCGCCCAGCATCGCGCGATAACCGGCGTTCTGGGGCTCTGCCAGCACAGCGGCTTCGGCATGAGTCACGGCCTGGTCGCCGCGGCCCTTCTGCAAGGCCTGCTGGGCCTTGCTGGCCGAAAGGTCGGCGCGCGGGGCAGCATTGGTTGCGCAACCGCCCAGCGCGAGCGAGGCGAGCGCGGTCGATGCCACCAGGGCGATCATGCGGGTGCTTGCGGCCGTACGGGTCATCGTATCTTCCCCCTGGAAATCAGTCCGGTCAATTCTTGTTCACGTGCGCAGCGAGCGAGGCCACGTCGGGCATATCGCCGAGCAGGCGGTCGAGTGCGTCGGTTACGATCTG
Source organism: Altererythrobacter sp. H2 (assembly GCF_035319885.1). Lineage (NCBI taxonomy): Bacteria > Pseudomonadati > Pseudomonadota > Alphaproteobacteria > Sphingomonadales > Erythrobacteraceae > Altererythrobacter > Altererythrobacter sp. H2. The sequence continues at coordinate 3,024,407 of NZ_CP141285.1, read as the reverse complement.
CTGCGCGCTGCGGTTACGGATCGTGCAGGCCAGCCGCAGCTTGAGGTGGCGCTCGGCATCGAGCCGCAAAGTGAACGCTGCCCGCTTGCCCCGTTCGAGGGCCGGTTTGCGCTTGCGCGCTGGCCGTGCCACCCGTTCGGCGATCTCGTGCTGCTGGCGATGAACTTCATTGTCTTGCGGCGTCAGGTTGACCACGTTCGACACGTCCTGTGCCGGTGAAGCCGACACCGTGGGCTCGGAGCCGCCCATGTCGTTCCAGCCGAGGTCCTCGAGATGGTCGGGCGATGGCGCAGGGGTGTTCACCAGGCCGTGCTGCGGGCGCATGGCAGGCTTGGCGCCGCCCTTGCGCGCCAGAAGCGAGGGATTGAGAGAGGCGAAAGTCGGCTCGGCCATGGCCCGGTCCCCTACTGGGCGACCCGGCGACCGAAGCCGCCCATCGGGCGCTGCGCGCCGGGCATCTGCGATACCGTATTGGGAGCCGCAAACACCGTGCGGCGGAAGTTCTTTTCCAGCCGGTCGTTGATGTACTTCCACAGGGCGGCCACTTCGGCAGCGCTGCGCCCGTCAGGATCGACTTCCATCACGGTGCGGCCATCGATCATCGAGGCGGCAAAATCCGTCCGGTGGTGAAGCGTGATCGGCGCAACCGTGCCGTGCTGGCTGAGCGCGACAGCGGCTTCGGAGGTAATCTTGGCCTTGGGTGTCGCGGCATTGACCACGAACACCAGCGGCTTACCGGCCCGTTCGCAAAGATCGACGGTGGCACCCACGGCGCGCAGGTCATGCGGGCTCGGGCGGGTGGGCACCACGATCAGTTCCGCAACACCGATGACTGACTGGATTGCCATAGTGATGGCCGGGGGGGTGTCGATGACTGCCAGCTTGAAGCCCTGCTGGCGCAGGACCTGAAGGTCGCTGGCAAGCCGGGCCACGGTGGTCTGGGCGAAGGCGGGATATTCCGCCTCGCGCTCGTTCCACCAGTCGGCCAGCGATCCTTGCGGATCGATGTCGATCAGGACAACAGGCCCCGCACCGGCGCGCTGCGCCTGAACTGCGAGATGCCCGGAAAGAGTGGTCTTTCCCGAGCCGCCCTTCTGCGATGCCAAAGCCAGTACCCGCAAGGCTGGTCCCCCGTTAAAAGCTGCCGTGCTTTCCCGCGTAAAATGCGGGATCGAGCGATGGGATCGCAGGATACCCCTAATTTAGGGTTAACATCGAGCCATGCGGGCCAGGCCTGCGGGTAAATTGTGCTGCGGTTGTGTGCCGGATCGGGAAGACCGGTCACAAGAAACCTTTTGCTAACGGGGCATTCACTATGACAGGCTCCTACTCGACCGTGTTCGAAGGGGCGAAATGACCGGTATGTCGATCCGAAAAACCTTGTTGCTGCTTGCCGGTGGCGGCCTGATGGCCGTGGCGGCCCCGGCGCTCGCCGATGTCAAGCGCGGCGTCGATGCCTGGGCTCAGGGCGATTACGCGGCGGCCGTGCGGGAATGGCAGGGTCCGGCGGCGCAGGGCGATCCCGATGCGCAGTTCAACATGGCGCAGGCCTATCGTCTTGGCCGCGGGGTCGAAGCCAATGCGAAGCAGGCTGAGGTGTTCTACGCCAAGGCGGCGGCGCAGGGCCATATCAAGGCCGCCGACAACTATGGCTTGCTGCTGTTTCAGGATGGCCGGCAGGCAGAGGCCATGCCCTACATTACCGCCGCTGCCGAACGCGGGGATCCGCGCGCGCAGTACCTTCTCGGCATTGCCCACTTCAATGGCGACATGGTGGAGAAGGACTGGGTCAGGGCCTATGCCCTGCTGACACTGGCTAACAGTGCCGAGCTTCCGCAGGCCGCGCCTGCACTGCAGCAGATGGACACCTTCATCCCCCTCACCCAGCGGCAGGAAGCGCAGGTTCTGGCGGGGCAGATAAAGCAGGAATCGGATGTTCGGCGCGGCCAGCAGCTGGCCGCGGTGGATCTTGCCATGGGCAGGGAAGCGAGCGACGCCGCTCCGCCTCCCCCGGTTATAGCGCCGCGCGGCGCCTCGCAGATTCCGCGAAGAATTGCCTCGGTCGGCGTCGCGCCTTCGGTCGCTGCAGCGCAGGCGGCGGTTGCCGAGGCGGAGCGGGTGACCGGCACCGAGAGTCCGGAAAGTGCGGGGGCGGACTTCATTCCTCGCGGCTCTGCGCCAGTCACCGTGCTGGCAACTCTGCCGCGCGTCGCCGGTGCGGCTTCCGCGCCCTCGCGGCCCGCCCCTGCGCCTGCTGTCGTTCCGGCACCCGCTGCGGCGCGGTCTGCCACGGGCGGGCCCTGGAAGGTCCAGCTCGGTGCTTTCGGGGTCAAGGGCAATGCGGAACGTCTGTGGAGCCGGCTCTCCGCCAACCCGGCAATCGCCGGAAGGGAGAGGCTGCTCGTGCCGGCTGGCAACGTGACCAAGCTTCTGGCCGGCGGGTTTGCCAGTCAGGGTGAGGCGCAGTCGGCCTGCAACAGCCTCAAGCGGTCTGGCCAGGATTGCCTGGTAACGCGCTGAAACCGCCTTTCCCGGCCGTATTATTCTGCTAAAGCACCTCCTTGGGGCACTGAGGGAGCGACGGGATGGAGCAGGGGCAAGCGGTTTCGGAGGGTGCCGTTGCACCGGTGGCGGGCACAGGCCGGATCGGATCGCTTGATTTCACCCGCGGCATAGCGGTGATGGGCATTCTGGCGGCGAACATTGTCGCATTCGGGCAGCCATTTTCCGCCTACATGTACCCCGCCGCTTTCCTTACTGATCACGGTGAGTCATCGAACTGGTTATGGATTGCGCAGTTTGTGCTGATCGATGGCAAGATGCGCGGCCTGTTCACCCTGCTGTTCGGGGCAGGTATGTACCTCTTCATGGAGAAGGCCTGGGCGCGCGGGGCCTCTCGCTGGCTGCAGGCGCGGCGGCTGTTCTGGCTGTTGCTGTTTGGGATGTTCCACTTCTTCTTCATCTGGCGCGGCGACATCCTGACTTACTACGCTCTGCTCGGCCTCGGGGTGCTGCTGTGCCTCGGCTGGTCCGCCAGGACGCAACTGGTGGTCGGCGTGCTCGGCTATCTTGTCGGGGCTCTGCTTTACGCGGCCATGCTGGCTCCGCTGCATTTCATTGCTGAAACCGATTTCGGCAAGCAGCCCGACTACAGCGAAATGCGCAGCGGCCTGCTGGCCGAGCAGGAGAGCATCCTGACCGAGGACCAGACTGATACCGACCTGACCGTCGCCGGAGACTACGCCGGCCTTACCGCGCACCGGTTCGCAGCGCATGGCGACGAACAACTGACCAATCTCCTGCTGTTCGGGTTCGAGACCTTTCCTCTCATGCTGCTGGGGGTGGGGTTGTTCCGCATCGGGTTTTTCAGCGGGCAGCTGGACCGTCGCCGCATGCTGGTGTGGGGTTGGGCGGGCCTGCTCCTGGGCGGTGGGCTTCACCTGCTGATCGGGCTCTGGGTCAAGGGCATCGGCTATTCCTACTACGGCACTCTGGCAGCCTTCGTCGGGATCAGCCCCGTTCCCAGGCTGATGATGGTGGTGGGCATGGCGGCACTGCTGACCGTCTGGGCACCGACTGCCACCGGCTGGCTCGGCCAGCGGGTAACGGCTGCGGGACGGGCGGCCTTCACCAATTATCTCGGCACTTCGATCGTGATGATGTTCGTGTTTCATGGCTGGGCGCTTGGCCTGTTCGGGAAACTTGACCGGGTGGGGCTCTACGTTGTGGTGGCGCTCACCTGCGCGCTGATGCTGGCGTGGTCGAAGCCGTGGCTGGAGCGGTTCCGCTATGGCCCGCTTGACTGGCTCTGGCGCTGCCTGACCTACGGCAAGCTGTTTCCGATGCGGCGATGACGAGGTCCACGATTTCCGCTTGCTATTGCGAGTAATTCGCATAGTCTGGTTACTGCGAATCAATCGCAGGAGGTCCGGACCATGTATGTCTGCATCTGCAATGCCATCCGCGAAAGCGAACTGCGCCGCGTTGCGCGGGTCACCAGTGGTGATGCAGAGACGGCTTACGCGGCGCTGGGCAAGCGGCCCAACTGCGGTAACTGCTTGTGCGAAGCGGAAGAAGTGCTGCGGCACGAGCGCGAACATGCCCTCTGTCCGGCCGTCGCGGCCTGATCCCACGCTAACGCTAATCGCTCGCAACTAACGGATTTATATTGGCTTTTTCTTCGCCTCCCTTGCTTTAAAGCAAGGTTTGCCGCATAGGCTGCGCTGCGTGAGGACAACTGGAGACCGGCCGTGAAGGGCGATGCAACCGTAATCGATTATCTCAACAAGGCGATGACCAACGAGCTCACCGCTATCAACCAGTATTGGCTGCACTACCGCGTGCTGAAGGACTGGGGTGTTGACCGGCTGGCGGAATACGAGCGGCACGAATCGATCGACGAGATGAAGCACGCCGACCAGCTGGCCGAGCGGGTACTGTTCCTTGGCGGCCTGCCCAACTTCCAGGCGATCCACAAACTCAAGGTCGGGGAAACGGTCGAGGAAATCCTCCGCGCCGATCTGGCGGTGGAGCATGAAGCCATTCCCTTGCTGCGCGATGCCATCGCGCACTGCGAAAGCGTGCGGGACTTCGTCACCCGTGACCTGTTTGCCGCCATCCTCGCCAGCGAAGAAGAGCACGTCGATTTCCTGGAAACCCAGTTCGACATGATCGAGCGGATGGGCCTCGAAAACTACGTCCAGCTGCAGAGCAAGCCGGCCGGGGACTAATCCTCGGCCTCTCCGGCAGGAGGGGCGTGCAGGTCTTCGCGCGTGCGGTGACCCCGGGCGGCGACCAGCGTTTCGGTGACGAACAGCATCAGGGCCCCGATCAGCAGGCCCATCGTCGCGATCCAGGCGAGCGCGGTCAGGGTGCCGATCTGCGGCGTAATGAAGGCGCTGATGAACAGCAGCGCAATCACGACGCAGATGGTGAGGGCCGCCGCCGTGCTCAGCATGACTGCCCGCTGCGCCAGCCTCCGGCGCCGGTGCAGCACGTGCAGTTCGCCCAGCCGCTCGCGCGCCTCGCCCGCTTCGAGCCGTGATTCGAGCCGCTCGATCCGGTCAGCCACCCAGATCAGGCGGCTCATCATCACGTTCATGACGGCGCCGATTGCGGCCAGCAGGAAGGCCGGGGCCAGGCTCAGGCGAACGATTTCCTGCACCACCAGAGTGCTTGAAGTCCGGGCCACCAGATCACTCGCCAGACCGCCGCTTTCTACCAGCAGATCGAGCATGGTCAGTCCTTCGCGAAAGGGTTCTTTGCGCTCTTGAGCACGACCCGGACCGGCACCGCATCAAAGCCCAGTTCGCGCCGGATGCCGTTGACCAGGTACCGCTCGTAGCTCTTCGGCAGCAGCTCCAGCCGGGTGCCGAACACCACGAAGCGGGGCGGGCGGGTGCTGGCCTGGGTGATGTAGCGCAGCTTGATCCGCTTGCCGCCGGGGGCGGGGGGCGGATTGGCTTCCATCGCATGATCGAACCAGCGGTTGAGCGCCGCTGTCGATACCCGGCGGGACCAGCTTTCGCGGATATCGAACGCCGCCGCCAGCAATTGGTCCAGCCCCTTGCCGGTAATCGCGCTGACGGCGAGCAGCGGCACCCCGCGCACCTGCGCCAGCCCTTCGTCAAGTGCCGTGCGTATGCCGTTGAACAGCCCGCTCGCGTCTTCGGCCACGTCCCACTTGTTGATCGCGACCATCAGGGCGCGGCCTTCCTGCAGCACCATGTCGGCAATCTTGAGGTCCTGGTGCTCCAGGCCCTTGGTCGCATCGAGCAGCAGCACCACCACTTCGGCGAAATCGACCGCGCGGCGGGCATCTGCGACCGACAGCTTTTCCAGCTTGTCCTGCACCTTGGCCCGCTTGCGCATCCCGGCAGTGTCGATCAGGCGGACGGGGCGCGCCTCGCCCGTCTTCGGATCGGTCCATTCCCAGTCGACCGCAATCGAATCGCGGGTGATGCCGGCCTCGGGCCCGGTCAGCAGCCGGTTTTCACCAAGCATCCGGTTGATCAGGGTCGATTTGCCCGCATTGGGCCGGCCGACGATGGCCAGCTTGAGCGGGCCGAGCGGTGCATCCTCGCCCTCTTCCAGCGGTTCGTTCGCAGCGGCCTCGGCTGCATCGGCCTGTTCGCCGATGATCGGCCACAGCGCGCCGAACAGGTCGGCAATGCCTTCGCCATGCTCGGCCGAAAGGGGCACCGGCTCACCGAAACCGAGCGCATAGGATTCGTACACACCCGCTTCCCCGGCGTTGCCCTCGGCCTTGTTCGCCACCAGCACCACCGGCACTTTCTGCTCCCGCAGCCAGCGACCGATTTCCTCGTCGAGCGGAGTAATCCCGGCCCGCGCGTCGATCACGAACATTGCCGCATCGGCGCCTTCCAGGCTGACCTCGGTCTGGGCCCGCATCCGGCCCGGCAGGCTCTCGGCGTCCTCGTCCTCCCACCCGGCGGTATCGACCACGGTGAACTCCAGCCCGGCAATCCGGGCGTCGCCCAGCCGTCGGTCCCGCGTCACGCCGGGCTGATCGTCAACCAGCGCGAGCTTCTTGCCCACCAGCCGGTTGAACAGGGTGGACTTGCCCACATTGGGGCGCCCGATGATGATGACTTGCGGTTTCATGGCTCTCGCCGTGCAGGTGGCGGCTGGCGGGCGGTTTGGCAAGCGTTGCGGCTGTCCGGGGCCGAATCATGGTGAATTTGCCTTAACCACGCATGGGAGGGCGTTCCTAAGGTAAACCGGCAAATAACTGCCACCGATGAAACGGACCGCCGCCCTCCTCGCCGCTGCCAGCCTGGCTGCTGCCGCATCGCCCCTGCTGGCGAGCGCCAGCGTGGGCTTCGAGCGCCCTGAAACGTCGGCGCGCGAACTGCCGCCCTACCTGCAATGCGTGCCCTATGCGCGGCAGCTCAGCGGCATCCAGATTTTCGGCGATGCCCACACCTGGTGGGATCAGGCCGCCGGCCGCTACGAGCGCGGGCGCACGCCCAAGGTCGGCGCGGTGATGGCGTTCCGGCCGCACCGCAACATGCAGCTGGGGCACGTGGCGGCGGTGAGCAAGGTGGTCGACCAGCGCACCGTGCTGCTCGACCATGCCAACTGGTCGCCGATCGACGGGCGGCGCGGGCAGATCGAGCGCGATGTCATGGCGGTCGACGTCTCCCCCGGTAACGACTGGAGCGAAGTGCGCGTGTGGTATGCGCCGCAGGGCGGGCTGGGCACCAGCAGCTGGCCGGTGCACGGCTTCATTTACAGCAAGCGGGCAAAGCTGGACCACATGCAGATCGCCGCTGCCCCGGCAGCGCGCCCGGCGTCCGTTGCGGCGGCTCCGCTCAGCGCCCCGGTGCGGGCCGAGCCCTCCCGCGCATTCGCCAGCGCCTTCGCCGGATTCGGCAGCGCGCCAGCCCAAGGTAATGCGGGGCAGGGCGGCGCGAGGCAGAACCTGTCCGCGCAGGCCGCTCTGGCCGCGCCACAGCGCACGGCCCAGCGCACGGCCCAGCCGCAAGCCCAACCAGCCGCGCAGCAGCGCCGCGCCCTGGCACCGCAGGCCCTCCCTGCCAGCCGCCCCGCCAGCCGACCTGCCAGTTCGCCAGCCAATATCGACCCGATCAATGCGGCGCTGGCGCGGTACAGCCGGTAAAATCCTGCCCAATCGTCGGCCTCGCCGGAGTTGGGCCCGCCGAACCGGGGATGGGGTGCAGGGTGACAAAGGTGACACCGCGTCACCTTCTGTCATGGGGCCTAACCTTCTGTATTGAAGCGATTAAGGCCCTCCTCTCCGGGCCGGACGGACACGCGCGCCGCGCGCAAAACCGCCCGCACGCCGCCAGCGGCAGGGTGCAAGGATCAAGCAGACGAGGTCAAAGAGCGCGCGGCCCGTCGAAACGGCCGACACACTGGCTAGCGCATGGTGGCGGTGTAGGAAAACGGATCGTCGGCGTCATGCCTGCCGCCGCTTGGGGGACCACGCCGTAAGCCAACCCGCTCCCCGTCACCCCGGCCGAAGAGCCGGGGTCCCGCTGCTCTTTGTCCTGTGACGCCCCGCTGCCAACAAGCGGGAACCCGGATCAACTCCGGGGTGACGGAATGGGGTGTGCTGTCTGCGCAATTACCGGATTACCGTGTTTGGATTATTGCTCCGTATTTGGAGCGTCGTGACAGCTATGATCCTGCAAATCCTTATTTCAATCGATGGAATATGGCGATAGCTTGACCGTCAGCAACACAGGGTGGTCATATGGAATTTGAGAACACTATTTCTGAATTGCAGGCTACGCTGCGCAAGCACCGCGCGAAGCTGCTCACTGAAGAGGCTGCAAAGACCACACTCGTCCTGCCCTTCTTACGAGCACTGGGCTATGACATTTTTAACCCTGACGAGGTGATTCCCGAATTCGTCTGCGACGTTGGAACGAAAAAAGGCGAGAAGGTCGATTATGCGATCTGCGTTAGTGGCGAGATCCAAGTGCTTGTGGAGTGCAAACCCGCCAACGGCGACCTCTCAATCAAACACGCAAGTCAACTTTACCGCTATTTTGCGGCAACTGATGCGCGAATTGCGCTTTTGACAAACGGAGTCCTCTATCGCTTCTTCACGGATGCGGAGAAGGCAAACATGATGGATGACCGCCCGTTTTTCACATTCGACTTGGACAATTACAAAAAATCAGACCTGCGCACCCTAGCTGCGTTCCAACGGGCGGACTTCAACCTAGAGCGGATCGTTTCGCACGCCGGTGCTCTTAAGCTGCAATCCGAAGTCACGGCCGAATTGCGCAAAGAGTTTGCCGATCCTTCGGACGATCTTATCCGGCTCATCGCAGGTCGGCTTCATGACGGGCGCCTGACAGAGGCCGTACGGGAGCGGTTCCGCAATGCAATCGCCAACTCAATTTCATCGCTTATCCGCGACGGCATAAACGAGCGGCTTGAGAACGCCATCAGCCATGGCGGCGCTATCGAGGAGGTCCCTCCTGCGCCAGCGGATGATGATGGTGTAGAAACTAGCGAAGCAGAAATTGATGGTTTCAATATCATTCGAGCTATCTGCGCTAGCAAGGTTTCGCCCGCCCGAATCGTCATGCGGGATGCAAAGTCCTACTGTGCGGTGCTGCTCGACAATAACAATCGTCGCACGATCGCCCGCATGCACTTCAACAGTCCGACCTCACGCTACTTGGGCGTTTTCGCTGGGAAGGATGAGACGCGTTTGCCTGTAACCGAGCCGGTTGATATCTATCAGCATCAGAAGGCCCTGCTTGCTCGGATTGTCGAGCTCGAATCCGGAAATGGGGATTGAGCGCGTTTGCGTATTCCGAAGTGACTATCCTAAGTCGCTCTCGTCCGCACCTTGAAGCTGGCAGGTTTGTCACGCCCTAAATCACCCCTTCCGGATAACCGGCGGGTTCTCGCCCAGGTCCTCGTACCATGCCTCGACCGGGCCTGTCAGCTTGAGGGTGATCGGCTGGCCCTTGCGGTCGAGCGCCTTGCCGGCCTGGACCCGCACCCAGCCTTCGGAGACCGAGTATTCCTCGATATCGGTCCGCACCCGGTCCTTGAACCGGATGCCCACGCCGCGGCGGAGCTTCTCGGCATCGAAGAATTCGCTGCGCGGGTTGACCGACAGGCGATCAGGCGGGGTGTCGCCAGCGGTGCTGGCGCTGGCGGGCGGGGTATCAGGTGTGTTTTCGTCGGTCATGCCGCGCCCCTAAAGCGCGCGGCCCCCCGCCGCAATATCAATCCGGTGCGATCAGTCCGGGGGCGGCGGGGTCTCGTCCGGGCCGCGGCCGGGATTGTCAGTATCGGGCTGGGGCGGCTGGATTTCGCCGGGCAGGCGCCCGGGTGCCTCGTCAGGGGTGGGGAAAGCGGGGGTTTCCGGCGGCGAGATTGGCTCGATCGTATCGGGTGCGGGCGTGGTGGCCATGTCAGGTTCCTTTCATCCGGCCAACGTCCTGCGGCTCCGATACGTTCCCCTCACCATACCCCGTACCATCGCCGCTTGCCCTTTTGCGCCCGCCCGATTAAGGGCGCAGCCCTGTTCGCGTGGGGTGCGTGCGCCCCGGCGCGCGGCTTCGTTCGAATTGCGGGCGTGGCGGAATTGGTAGACGCGCTGGTTTTAGGTACCAGTATCGCAAGATGTGGGGGTTCGAGTCCCTTCGCCCGCACCAGTCCCCGCCCGGCATCCTGCGGTACGCAGTGTTATCGGCAGTGTTTTTAAGAAGGTTTGATTTTCCACCATGCAGATCAAAGAGACCGTCAACGAGGGACTGCAGCGCGCCTTTGAGGTGACTGTTCCGGCCGCTGAAATCGAAGCCCGCGTCGATGCGGAAATCAGGAAGGTTGCCCCCCAGATCCGGATGCCGGGTTTCCGCCCGGGCAAGGTTCCGGCCAACCTGGTGCGCAAGATGCACGGCGACCAGATGCACGCGCAGGCGGTCAACGACGTGATCCGCGAATCGGTCGACAAGCTGATGGCCGAGCAGCAGTTGCGCCCGGCAATGCAGCCTTCGGTTACGCTGCAGGACGGCTATGACCAGGGCAAGGACGCGGTCCTTGCGGTCGAGGTCGAAGTGCTGCCCGTGATCGATACGCCGGATCTTGACGGCCTGGCGCTGGAGCGGCTGGTGGTCCCGGTATCGGACGAGGCGGTTGACGAGGCGGTGCTGCGCATTGCCGGCCAGCAGAAGAGCTACAAGGACGCCCCCAAGACCCGCAAGGCGCAGGACGGCGACCAGCTGATCATCGATTTCACCGGCTCGCTCGACGGGGTCGAGTTCGAAGGCGGCAAGGCGGAAGACGCGCCGCTGGTGATCGGATCGGGCCAGTTCATCCCCGGCTTCGAAGAGCAGCTGACCGGCGTGAAGACGGGTGAGGAAAAGACCATCACGGTCACCTTCCCGGAAGATTATCCGGCCGAGAATCTCAAGGGCAAGGAAGCCCAGTTCGCCATCACCGTGAAGCAGGTCAAGGTCGAGAGCGAGACCAAGGTCGACGACGAGTTCGCCAAGAACCTGGGCCTCGAAGGCATCGACCAGCTGCGCGGCCTGCTGCGCGGCCAGCTGGAGCAGGAAACTGCCGGGCTGACCCGTACCCAGATGAAGCGCCAGCTGCTCGACCACCTGGCCGCAGGGCATGATTTCGCTGTGCCGCAGAAGATGGTTGAAGCCGAATTCGAGCAGATCTGGGCCCAGCTCCAGCAGGAAGCCGCGCGGGATGAGAACCCCGAGCAGGCGATGAAGGACATCGAGGCGGAAAAGGACGATTACCGCGCGATTGCCGAGCGCCGCGTGCGCCTCGGCCTGCTGCTGAGCGAGATCGGCCAGAAGAACGGGGTCGAAGTCTCGGCCCAGGAAATGAACATGCTGCTGCAGCAGGCTGCCCAGCAGTATCGCCCGGAAGATCGCCAGCGGTTCCTTGACTATGTCCGTTCGGAGCCGATGGCCGCCGCCCAGCTGCGCGCCCCGCTCTATGAAGACAAGGTGGTCGATTTCCTGTTCGACAAGGCCGAAGTCACCGAGCGGGAAGTGACCCGCGAGGAACTGGAAGCCGCGATCGAAGCGGAAGAAACCGCTCCGGCGGCCAAGCCGGCAAAGAAGGCTGCGGCGAAGAAGGCTCCGGCCAAGAAAGCTGCCGCCAAGGACGACGCTCCGGCTGAGGAAGCCCCGAAGCCGAAGAAGGCCCCGGCCAAGAAGGCTGCCCCGAAGGCTGACGGCGAAGAAAAGCCGGCTGCCAAGAAGGCCCCGGCCAAGAAGGCTGCGGCGAAGAAGTAATCAGCCCGGCGGCGCGTGTCAGTCGCCCGCGCTCCATGGCTTGAACGAGGGCGCGGGCAGTTCGGCTGTCCGCGCCTTTTCGTAGGCGGCGCCTGCTTTCAGCACGTCATGGTCAGCCCATTTGGCGCCGATGAAGCTGATCCCCACCGGCAGCCGCTCGACCGCGCCCATCGGCACGGTCAGGTGCGGATACCCGGCAATCGCGGGCGGCGAGCCGAACCCCATGCTGCCGTTGAAGTTGTCACCATTGACGAGGTCGGTGGTCCATGTCGGGCCGCGCGTCGGGGCGACCAGCAGGGTGACATTGTGTTCGGCCAGCAGTGTGTCGAGCGTCTCCGGCCCGGCAATCCGCAGCGCGTCGGCGCGGGCTTTTTCATAGGCTTCCCGGTCGGTGGTGGTCTCGGCCAGCTCGAACAGGTCCTGCCCGAACCAGCGCATCTCGGCCCCGTCGTTGGCCTGGTTGAAGGCGATCAGATCGGCCAGGGTGCGCGGCAGCGTGTCGCGCCCGGCCGGCTGGGGGAGGCTGGCGAGATACTTGCCCATGTCCTCGCGCAGTTCGAACATCAGCACGGTGAAGCTGTCGCTGTACATCTGGTTGTTCGGCTCGAACTCGATATCGACCAGCACCGCGCCCGCCCGCTCCATGTCGGCCAGGGCCTGTTCGAACACGGCCGTCAGGTCAGCCCGGTTGCCGATCTGCTTGCGCATGACCCCGATCCGCACACCTGCGAGCGAGGCGGTGCCGAGCCCGGCTGCGAAATCGACCTTGCGCGCGTCGGCTTCGGCGGTGGCTGGGTCGAGCGGGTCGCTCCCGGCGATGGCGGTGAGCAGCATCGCGGCGTCCTCCACGGTGCGCGCCATCGGCCCGGCGGTGTCCTGCGTGCTCGAAATCGGCACCACGTGGGTGCGGCTGACCAGGCCGACGGTTGGCTTGAAGCCGACGATCCCGTTGACGCTGGCGGGGCAGGTGATCGAGCCGTTGGTTTCGGTTCCGATCGCGGCCCAGGCGAACCCGGCGGCCACCGCCGCGCCGCTGCCCGAAGACGAGCCGCAGGCATTGCGGTCGGTCGCGTGCGGGTTGCGGGTCAGCCCGCCGACCGCGCTCCACCCGCTGCTCGAATCGTTGTCGCGGATATTGGCCCATTCGCTCAGGTTGGTCTTGCCCAGCACCACGCCGCCGGCTGCGCGCAGGCGGGTGATGAGCGGGGCATCGCGGCCGGTCATGTTGTCCTTGAGCGCCAGGCTACCCGCCGTGGTCGGCCATTCGCGGGTTTCGATATTGTCTTTCACCAGCACGGCCCGGCCCTGCAGCGGAGTGCCGAGCAGTGCCTGCGACTTCGCCGCTGCATCGGAATCGTGCACGATCACCGCCCCGATCATCGGGCCGGCATCATCCAGTGCCTCGATCCGGTCGACGTAGGTCTGGGTGTCCTGATGGGGCTGGGCCGAGGCCGGTGCAGCGAGGCTGCTGGTGGTGACGAGTGCGAGGAGCAGGGCGGTGGTTCTGGTCATGCCCTGCACACTGCCAGCGGTTTCACACTATGCAAGGGTTAACCCCCTTGCATAGTGGGCCAGTCATCGCGACATAGCGGCGCTGACACGACGCAAGAAGGGATTCCCATGATCGACCTGTTCGGTTCCGACACCTACTCCACCCAGGGCCAGTTCACCCACGATCCGGTGACCGGGGCGCTGGTGCCGATGGTGGTCGAGCAGACCAGCCGGGGCGAGCGCAGCTTCGACATCTTCAGCCGCCTGCTGCGCGAGCGGATCGTGTTCGTGACCGGCCAGGTGGAAGATGGCATGGCCAGCCTGATCGTGGCCCAGTTGCTGTTCCTCGAAAGCGAGAATCCGTCCAAGCCGATCAGCATGTACATCAACTCGCCCGGCGGGGTGGTGACGGCCGGCATGGCGATCCATGACACCATGCAGTACATCAAGCCGCGCGTCTCGACCGTGTGCATCGGCCAGGCCGCCAGCATGGGCAGCTTTCTGCTCGCTGCGGGAGAGCCGGGGATGCGAATCGCGCTGCCCAACGCCCGGATCATGGTCCACCAGCCGTCCGGCGGGGCCCGCGGCATGGCCAGCGACATCGAAATCCAGGCGCGCGAGATCCTGCGCATCCGTGAACGGATGAACGCGCTCTATGTGAAGTACACCGGCAAGAGCCTGACCGATATCGAGAAGGCGATGGACCGCGACACTTTCCTCGAAGCGGACGAAGCCCTGAAATTCGGCATTGTCGACAAGGTGTTCGAGACGCGCCCGGAAAGCGACAGCTCGGACGGCGAAAAGGGCAGCGGCGGCGCGCCTGATTAAGCGGCACGGCGGTTGCCGGTTCACGTTCCGCCCCGCGGCGGGACGTTAACTGTAGCTTTTTGGCAACCCTGCCATTTCAGCTTGTAGCAAGGCACGCGTGCTAGACGCAGGCTGTTGATTAATGACCGTCCGGCCTTACAACTGGACGAATCCCCTGACGGAAATCCATCCGGAGGGGGATTCAGGACCTTACGGGAAATGACAAAGTTGAGCGGAACTGACAGCAAGAGCACCCTGTACTGCAGCTTCTGCGGGAAGTCGCAGCACGAGGTGCGCAAGCTTATCGCCGGCCCGACCGTGTTCATCTGCGATGAATGCGTCGAGCTGTGCAACGACATCATCCGTGAGGAAACCAAGGCCGGGCTGTCCGGGCGCAAGGACGGCGAAGTGCCGACCCCGATGGACATCTTCACCACGCTCAACGATTACGTGATCGGGCAGGACCGGGCCAAGCGCGTGCTCTCGGTCGCGGTGCACAACCACTACAAGCGCCTGAAGCACAGCGGCAAGGGCGGCGATGTCGAACTGCAGAAGTCGAACATCCTGCTGGTCGGGCCGACCGGTTCGGGCAAGACCCTGCTGGCCCAGACGCTGGCCAAGACTTTCGACGTGCCCTTCACCATGGCCGACGCCACCACGCTGACCGAAGCCGGTTACGTGGGCGAGGACGTGGAGAACATCATCCTCAAGCTGCTCCAGGCGAGCGACTACAATGTCGACAAGGCGCAGCAGGGCATCGTCTACATCGACGAGATCGACAAGATCACGCGCAAGGCGGAAAACCCCTCGATCACCCGCGATGTGAGCGGCGAAGGCGTGCAGCAGGCGCTGCTCAAGCTGATGGAAGGCACCACCGCTTCGGTGCCGCCGCAGGGCGGACGCAAGCATCCGCAGCAGGAGTTCCTGCAGGTCGACACCACCAACATCCTGTTCATCTGCGGCGGTGCCTTTGCCGGGCTGGACAAGATCATCGGTGACCGCCTGCAGAAGCGCAGCATCGGGTTCGGCGCCAATGTGGCCGATCCGGACCAGCGCCGCGTGGGCGAGCTGCTGGAAAAGAGCGAGCCGGAAGACCTGCTCAAGTTCGGCCTGATCCCCGAATTCGTCGGCCGCCTGCCGGTGATCGCCACGCTGCACGATCTCGATGTGCCGGCGCTGGTGCAGATCCTGACCGAGCCCAAGAACGCCATCGTCAAGCAGTACCGCAAGCTGTTCGAGCTTGAGGATGTCGAGCTTACATTCACCGACGACGCGCTCCAGGCGATTGCCGAGAAGGCGATCAAGCGCAAGACAGGCGCACGCGGCCTGCGCTCGATTGTCGAAGGTCTGCTGCTCGATACCATGTTCGACCTGCCTGACCTCGATGACGTAGGCGAGATCGTGGTCGACAAGGACGTGGTCGAAGGCCGCAAGGACCCGATCCGCGTGCATGACGGCGAAGAAAAGGAAGAGGCGGCCTGAACCCGCCCGCTTCGGCTCGTTTCATCCGGTGAGCCTTCCCTCTCGGGGGGAGGCGGCCTGCCCCCAGGTAGGTCAGAGGGGCCGTAGCCCCGCGATCAGTGTCGCCCCCCCTTTCTGCCTGCCACGGCGTAGCGGCTACCTGTCGCATCAGGGGCAGCCCTGTGCCGGACCTGCTCACCCGCCGTTTCATAGGCTTGCCGAAATTGCACGAAAAACCCCGCCCGGCAGGAGGAATGCCGGGCGGGGTCAAGTGGGCGCCGCCAGTGAGGGGGGGTGCAGGGTGGCGACGCCGCGGGAAAGTCCGTTATGCCGGCAGGAAGACCCCGTTGGTCACGTGGATCACGCCGTTCGAGGTCTTGACGTCGGTCTGGACAACCGTGGTCTGGCGGCCGGCGGCATCGGTGATCACCACCTTGCCATCGACCAGCCGCGCGGTCAGCTTCTGGCCCGCAATGGTGTCGATCATGGCCGTGCCGCCACCGGCTTCGATCAGCTTGACCACGTCAGCGGCCATGACCTTGCCGGCGACTGCATGATAGGTCAGGACCTTGGTCAGCGTGCCCTTGTTTTCCGGCTTGAGCAGCGTGGCAACGGTGCCATCGGGCAGCGCGGCGAACGCTTCGTCAACCGGGGCGAAGACCGTGAACGGACCGGGGCCCGAGAGAGTCTCGACCAGACCGGCAGCCTGGACGGCTGCGACCAGGGTTCCGTGAACGCCGGTGCTCTGGGCGGTGGCAACAATGTTCGGCGTGGCCTTGGCGGCAGCCTTGTGATCATGGGCCAGCAGCGGTGCGGCGGTGGCGATGGCAAAGGTGCCCATGGCAGCAACGGCTGCCAGCGAGGCGGCCTTGAAAGTGGTCATTTTCGGCATCGGTAACTCCTTCAGTGGGAACAAGCCCCGTCCTGCTTGTCGGGAGGAGTTACGCAGGCTCCGGCGGTGCGGATGCACCCGGACGCCAGAAAAAGTTCAGATCGTGCGGAAAGCGCCTTCGGCCACCACGGGCCCGGCGCTCTGCCCGGCGGGCTTGCCGCCCAATGGCTCGCGGGTCAGGACCATGGGAATGCCATCGCGGATCAGGCCGGCAAGTTCCGGATCGAGGCGCACACGGGCTTCCTCGCCCGGGCGCACCACGCCCAGCGACCGCAGCTCGCCTTCGGGCGGGACCAGCCACAGTTCGTGATCGTGAACCCCGTCAGCGCTGAGGCCGCTGGCGGATACCAGCATTTCCTGCCGGTCAGGCAGGTAGGTCACACCCAGTCGCAGAGGCGTGTCGCCGATTGGGATCGAGGCGACCAGGGGCCGTTGCGCCATGGTCGGGCTGACGGTTCCGGGAGACTGGAGGCCCGGTGACTGGGGCTGCACCACCAGCAGGGCCACCGCACCTGTTGCGGCAATGGCAGCACCTGCCGCGGCGCGCTGCCAGAAGCGCACCCGCGCCTTGAGCGAGACCACTTCTCCCCCTGGCACCGCATCGATCTGCGCGCTGATCCGGGCCCAGAGCGATTCGTCGGGCTGTGCCCCGGCTATGTCGTCCAGCAGGGGTGCCAGGCGCGATTCCCAGAACGCCACCTGTCCGGCAAAAGCCGGATCGCTCGCCATCAGGCCGCGCGCGCCCAGCAGCTCTTCGCCTTCCAGCAGGCCCAGCGCATATTCGGCAGCGAGTTGGTCGCGCTCGGTCATGCCGCGTCCTCCAGGCAGGCTTTGAGCCGCATCATGCCGCGCCGGATCCAGCTTTTCATGGTTCCCAGCGGCACGTCCTGCTGCTCGGCAAGGTCGGCATAGGTCCGCCCGTCGAAGAAGGCGGCGCGGATGCTGTCACGCTGGTTGGCTTCCAGTTCGCCGAGGCAGTGATGGACGCGCGCGGTGCGCTCGGCATCGATCAACAGGTCTTCGGCAAGCGGAGCGGCATCGGCGATTTCGGCGGCAGCCTCAAGCGGGGCAGCCTCGCGCTGCACCCGGCCCGAGCGCAGCCGGTCGATCGCACGGTTGCGCGCGAACACGGCGAGCCAGGAAATCGGGCTCGCGCGCGCGGGGTCGTAACGGTCGGCCCTGCGCCAGAGGTTCACGTAAACATCCTGCAATGCGTCTTCGGCCTCCTTCCGGTCACCCAAGATACGATAGCAGATCCCGAATAGCTTCACCGAGGTTGCGCGGTAGACCTCTTCCAGCGCCGCGCGCTCACCGGCGGCGAGGCGGATCATCGCGGTTTTCAGCCGTTCGCGGGCAGCGTCTGCAGCGGTCATTGAATCAGCATCCGGTCCTGCAGCCTCGTTCGCGGACAATCTGGACAGTCACATGGACGATGCGGTGATGATGGGCAAGCTCATGCGCAATTTCACGCAGGAAGGCGTCATCGGGCTGGCCGCCCGGCATGACAAGGTGGGCGGTGAGCGCGGTTTCGGTGGTGCTCATCGGCCAGATGTGGAGATCGTCCACCGCTTCCACCCCGGGCAGGCCGGCGAGGTAATGGCGCACGGCATCCTCGTCGATACCCTGCGGCACGCCGTTGAGCCCCAGGCGGACACTGTCACGCGCGAGGCCCCAGGTGCCCCAGGCAATCACGGCGATAATCACCAGGCTGGTGACAGGGTCGATCCAGCTTTGCCCGGTCAGAAGGATGGCCAGACCCGCAATCACGACCCCGAGGGAAACCAGCGCGTCGGCCGCCATGTGGAGAAAGGCACCCCGGATGTTCAGGTCATCGTGCCTGCCGCGCAGGAAGAGCAGCGCGGTGAGCGTGTTGATCGCAATGCCGATGCCCGCCACCACCACCATGGTCATGCCCTGTACCGGCTGCGGATCCATGATCCGGTTGAGCGTCTCGAACAGGATCGCGCCGATGGCGACCATCAGCAGCGCGGCATTGGCGAGCGCGGCAAGGATGGTGGAGCTCTTGTAGCCATAGGTGTAGCGCGAACGGGCCGGGCGGCGCGCCGCCACACTGGCACCCCATGCGAGGATCAGCGCCAGCACGTCCGACAGGTTGTGCCCGGCATCCGCCACCAGGGCCATGGAGCCGGAGAGGATGCCGTAGGTCGCCTCGACGATCACGAAGGCGGTGTTGAGCACGATCCCGATCAGGAAGGCGCGCCCGAAGTCGGCCGGGCCATGATGGTCATGCCCGTGCCCGTGCCCTTTCGGATGGGCGTGAGAGTGAGCAGCCCCCATGAAGGCTATTCGTACACGCAGGCGTCAAGCCCGTCGCGCCGCACCACGCCCATCCGCGCGGCTATGGTATTGCCATAGCGGCGGGTGAACCCGGTCGGGTTGCTGACTGAGCGCTTCTTGGGGAGCGGCAGGGCGGCTGCCATGCGCGCCGCCTCGGGACGGGTCAGGCTGGCGGCGGACTTGTTGAAATAGCGCTGCGCCCCGGCCTCTGCGCCATAGGTGCCGATGCCGGTTTCGGCGACATTGAGGTAGACCTCCATGATCCGCCGCTTGCCCCACAGGTGCTCGATCAGGAAGGTGAACCAGGCTTCGAAGCCCTTGCGCACATAGCCGCCGCCTTGCCACAGGAACACGTTCTTGGCGGTCTGCTGGCTGATGGTGGAGCCGCCCCGGATGCGCCCGCCTGCGGCGTTCCGCTCGATCGCCTGCTCGATCGCTTCAGCGTCAAATCCGGTGTGCTGGCAGAACTTGCCGTCCTCGGCTGCGATCACCGCCGTCACCAGGTTCCGGTCGATATTGCTGAGCGGCTCCCAGTCCTTGGTGATGCCGTTTGCGTCCATCAGCATGGTGGCGGTGACCGGCGGCGGGACAAAGCGGAACAGCAGCACGAGCACCAGGCTGAGCCCGATGAACCACAGGATGATCTTGGCGAGGATCCGGGTCAGTCGGAGCATGGTTTGCGACTTAGCGGTGATTGACGGCCATGAAAATGCCTTCCTGCATCTATGCCGCGCTGCGAGCCGACCGCTGTCCGAAACTTCCTATCCCGCAAGCCTGATCGCGCGGTAACACCGGATTAACGACAAGGAGTGTTCCGATGGCCAAGCATGTCTGGTGCTGGGGCGACATCATCAACCCTGACCTGGCTGATCGCGCGCTGTGTGCAGATCGGGAGCGCGAAGCCCGCAAGCCCCCGCACCGTCCGCACGAACCGGGCAAGCCGGTGTCTGACCCGGTTGCGGCCTGACGCCCAACAGAAGCCGCACCGGCGCCACCGCTGAGCGATGGCGCCGGCCGTCAGCTGTTACTGGGCGGGAAGCAGCCGCTCCCCGGCGATCCGCATCATGGCCTTCTGCAGCTTCTCGAACGCGCGCACCTCGATCTGGCGGATGCGTTCGCGGCTGACATCGTAGACCTGGCTCAGTTCTTCGAGCGTCTGGGGATTATCGGTCAGGCGCCGCTCGGTCAGGATGTGGCGCTCGCGTTCGTTCAGGCTGCCGAGAGCTTCGGCCAGCATGACGTGGCGCAGGTTGGCCTCTTCCGCTTCAGCGACGGTTTCGTCCTGCAGCGGCCGGTCATCGGTCAGCCAGTCCTGCCATTCGCCCGAGCCTTCCTCGCCCCCGCGCATCGGCGTGTTGAGCGAGCCGTCACCGCCCATCATCATCCGGCGGTTCATGTTGACGACTTCCTGCTCCGACACGCCAAGGTCGGTCGCGATCTTCTTCACGTCATCGGGATGCAGGTCGCCTTCTTCATAGGCGTCGAGATTCTTCTTCATCCGGCGCAGGTTGAAGAACAGCTTCTTCTGCGCCGCGGTGGTGCCCATCTTGACCAGCGACCAGCTGCGCAGGATGAATTCCTGGATGCTGGCCTTGATCCACCACATGGCATAGGTGGCGAGGCGGAAACCGCGATCGGGCTCGAACTTCTTCACGCCCTGCATCAGCCCGACGTTACCTTCGGAAATGAGGTCGCTGACCGGCAGGCCATAGCCGCGATAACCCATCGCGATCTTGGCCACGAGCCGCAGGTGGCTGGTCACCAGCTGGGCGGCTGCTTCCGGATCTTCATGTTCGGCATAGCGCTTGGCGAGCATGTATTCCTGCTCGGCCGTCAGCACGGGATATTTGCGGATTTCGGAGAGATAGCGGTTGAGGCTCTGCTCACCGCCGAGCGCCGGGACGCTCATTGCCTTGGATTTGGTCACTTTTCCCTTAACCTTTCTGTCGACCACTGGCGCTCGGACCCCTGATGGGCATCCGGCATTTCGGGCCACATCCGTATTTATACACGTTTCTGCTGCGTTCTGCAGTGCGTTTCGTCGATTTCAACGAGCGGTTTCATCGATGAGTTCCCGCATGTCGGCGGGAACGGGCGCCTCGAACCGGTGCAATTCCCCCGTAACCGGGTGCTGGAAACCGAGGCTGGCCGCATGGAGCGCCTGCCGGGCAAAACCGAGCCGCTCAAGGAGCGGGCGGAGTGATTTGGGTGTGCGTCCATAGACCGGATCCCCCAATAGCGGATGTCCGATTGACGCGCAGTGAACGCGCACCTGGTGGGTTCTCCCGGTCTCCAGCCGGCATTCGAGCAGCGCGCATCCGTCGAGTTGCTCAAGGGTGCGGAAATGCGTGACGGCGTGCTTCCCGCGCGGTGACTTGTCGTGGAGCACCGCCATCTTCTTGCGGTCGCTCTCGGACCGGCCGAGGCGCCCGCTGATCGTGCCCTCTGCCGGTGCCGGATGGCCTGCACAGACTGCCAGGTAGCGCCGTTCGATCGTGTGGTCGGCGAACTGGCGGGCCAGCCCTTCGTGCGCGGCGGTGGTCTTGGCGGCGACCAGCAGGCCTGACGTGTCCTTGTCGATCCGGTGGACAATCCCCGGCCGGGCGATCCCGCCAATGCCGGAAAGCTGGCCGGCACAGTGATGGAGCAGGGCGTTGACCAGCGTGCCATCCGCATTGCCGGCAGCGGGATGGACGACCATTCCGGCGGGCTTGTCGATCACGATCAGGTGCTCGTCCTCGAACACCACGACCAGCGGGATGTCCTGCGGCTGCGCTGCCGGCTCGGCCGTGGGGGGCAAGGTAATCGTGAAATGCGCGCCGGGCTGCATCTTGGCCGAGGGGTTGGTGGCGATGGTCTTGCCGACCATGATCGCACCTTCCCCCATCAGGGCCTTGATCCGCTCCCGCGACAATCCGCTCGCCTCGGCCAGCGCCTTGTCGAGGCGGCCACCGCTGGCAAGCGTTCCACTGATGATTTCGGGCTCGGCCATGCTAGGGCCATGGGCGATGGAACTGGAAGTCTCAAGTGCCGTGCTGGGGCGATTGCGGGCTGAGGCCGCCGCTGCCCATCCGCACGAATGCTGTGGCTTGCTGCTGGGGGAGGGCTTGGCGGTGACCCGGCTGGAGCCTGCGCGCAACGTTCACCCGCAGCCCGACCGGCATTTCGAAATCGACCCCCGGGCCCTGATCGACGCCTTCCGGGCTGGAAGGGCGGGCGGGCCGCAGGTGCTGGGATATTATCACTCCCATCCGGTCGGCGCGCCCGCGCCGTCCCCGACCGACCGGGCGGAGGCAGCGCACGATGGCCGGGTCTGGGCGATCATCGCCGGAAATGCGGTCAGTTTCTGGCGGGACGCGCCGGATGGTTTCGAAGCACTTTCCTATGTCGTCCGGGACGCTTAGGAGAGGTGCCATGAACAACCAGGACGCCATCGATCTCGCCAGCCTGCTATGCTCGCGCCTGTGCCATGACATGCTTTCGCCGGTGGGCGCACTCAGCAACGGGCTCGAACTGCTTGCCAGTGAAAACGACCCGGAGATGCGCCAGCGCTGTTTTGAACTGCTGGAGCAGAGCGCCCGTATCAGCACCGACAAGCTGAAGTTCTTCCGGCTCGCCTTTGGCGCAGCGGGCGGATTCGGCGAAATGGTCGAAGTGGCCGAGCCCAGGGCGTTGATCCAGGCGCTGGTGGGTGATGCCAAGCGGATCACGATCAACTGGGCGCTCGATGAAGCCAAGCTGCCCAAGCCGGCGGTCAAGATCCTGCTCAACCTCGCGCAGATCGGGCTCGACACCCTGGTGCGGGGCGGCACGCTCGATGTCGGGGTCGAACGGCGCGATTCGGACTATGAAATCGTGGTGCGCGCCACCGGCCCGAAAATCGCCTTTGACCCGGTTGTCGGGCAGGCCTTGCAGGGCGAACTTTCGCCCGCGGAACTGACCAGCCGCACCGCGCCGGCTCACCTGATGGGCTTGCTGGCGGAACAGACCGGCGGCGGGTTGCAGTATCACCTGACCGACGAAGCGCTTGTCCTGGGGGCGGTGCTGCCGCAACCTGAGGGCCTGATTGGCTGATGACCGACCCGCTCGTCCACCGCGAATGCCCTTCGCCCAACTGGAACGAGCGCAAGCTGCCCATCTCCATGGTGGTGCTGCACTATACCGAGATGAAGCCGGTGGACACCGCGCTGGAGCGGATGTGCGATCCGGCGGCCGAGGTCAGCGCGCATTACTGCATTACCGAAGAGGGCGAGGTGATCCGGCTGGTGCCGGAAGACAAACGCGCCTGGCACGCGGGGGCATCGTGCTGGCGCGGCGTGCGCGATGTCAATTCGGCCAGCATCGGGATCGAGCTTGACCATCCGGGCCATGCACTGGGCTATCGCCCCTTCGCAGAAGCGCAGGTGGAGGCGCTGGTGCCGCTGCTGGCCCGCATCCTGCGCACCCACGACATTCCCCGGGCCAACGTGGTCGGCCATTCCGATGTGGCCCCGGCGCGCAAGGTCGATCCGGGCGAGCTGTTCCCGTGGGAATGGCTGGCGGAGTATCGCCTGTGCCTGCCGCGCCCGGGCGTGCAGCTGGGCGATCCGTTCGATAACGATGGCGCCTTCTTCCTCGCGCTGGAGCGGTACGGATACGATATCACCGATCCCGCCAAGGCGGTGGCCGCTTTCCAGCGCCGCTGGCGCCCGCACCGGATTGACGGCGTGGTCGATGGCGAGGTCCGCGCGATCCTGTTCCAGTTGCTGCTTGACCGGGATCGCGGTGCAACCCGCTGATTTTTGATGCAGGTCAAGGTTGGCGGCCGGCCCGACGCCTAGACGGGGTTTCTCACAGCAAGGAACCCCACATGGCGCACACCAATTTCAAGGACTGGCCCGCGATGGCCGCCAATCTTATCCCGGCGATCCGGGAACTGCACAAGGGCGCGCCGGGCGTGATGAAGGCGTTCCGCGAAATGGGGGCGGCGGCGCACGAAGGCGGCGCGCTCGATGCCAAGACCAAGGAATTGCTGGCGGTGGCGATCTCGGTCGCGGTCCGGTGCGATCCGTGCGTGACCTACCATGTCGAAGGCGCGCGCAAGCACGGCGCCACGCGCGAGGAAATCGCCGAGACGCTCGGCCTGGCGGTCTACATGGGGGCCGGCCCCAGCGCGATGTATGCGGCGCAGGCACTGGAAGCCTTCGACCAGTATGCCGACCAGGCAGCGGGGTCAGCGGGGTGAGCGGGCGAACGATCTGCAATCGTTAACCGGCTTGCAAAGCGCTGAAAAACGCGCACTCTCCTGATTTCGGACAAGAAAAAGGGGAGGGGTTCCATGATCCGCAAGATGTCTGCCGAGGCACTCGGCACGTTCTGGCTGGTATTCGGGGGGTGCGGTTCGGCGGTGCTCGCTGCAGCATTTCCAGAGCTCGGCATCGGTTTTGCAGGAGTGTCGCTGGCGTTCGGCCTCACCGTGCTGACCATGGCCTATGCCGTGGGCGGGATTTCCGGCGGGCACTTCAATCCGGCGGTCACGCTGGGCCTGTGCGTGGCCGGACGGCACGGATGGGGCGAGCTGGCGCCCTACTGGGCGGCGCAGGTGCTGGGGGCATTCATCGCGGCGGGCACGCTGTTCGTGATCGCTTCGGGAATGGAAGGCTGGACGCCCGGCGGGTTCGCCTCGAACGGCTATGGCGACCTGTCGCCGGGCGGCTATTCGATGCAGGCCGCGCTGGTGATCGAGATCGTGCTCACCGCCGGTTTCCTGCTGGTCATCCTCGGCTCCACCTCTACCAAGGTGCCCGGTGGCTTTGCCCCGATATCGATCGGTCTCGCACTGACCCTGATCCACCTGATCTCGATTCCGGTCACCAACACCTCGGTCAATCCGGCGCGTTCGACCAGCGTGGCGTTCTATGCCGAAACCGGCGCGGTCGGGCAGCTGTGGCTGTTCTGGCTGGCTCCGCTGGTGGGCGCTGCGATCGGGGCGTTGCTGTGGTGCTACCTGCTGTCCCCCGACGAATCGCTGGCCAATATCGGCGGCGAGGGCAACTGACCGCGACGCCCGCTTCCCTGTGTGCCCGCGCCGGTCTATAAGGCGCGGTGCCAGGGGGCCGGGCAGCCGCGTCACGCAAGTGCCGAGGAAAGTCCGGGCTCCACGAAACAAGGGTGGCGGGTAACGCCCGCCGTGCCGGGGATTTCGGTTTCCGGTAAAGGGAAAGTGCCACAGAGAGCAGACCGCCGATGGCCCGGACCTGGTCCGGGCACAGGTAAGGGTGAAAGGGTGCGGCAAGAGCGCACCGGGGTTCTGGCAACAGCGCCCGCATGGCAAACCCCACCCGGAGCAAGGCCAAATAGGGGCCTCGTGCCGAAAGGCAGGGGTGTTTCGCCCCAAGAGGCCCGGGTTGGCTGCTCGAGCCATGGAGCAATCCATGGCCCAGATGAATGGCTGCCCCCGCCGATACGGTCCCCCTTGGGATACCGTCGGCGGGACAGAACCCGGCTTACAGGCCCCCTGGCACAGCTTACCGGCCCGGCATGATCGCGCGTTGCAGGAACCCAGGCCACAACACGGGACTTCCTGCATCATGACTCAGACGATCGAACGCTCGCCCGCCCAGCGGATTGCCATCGTGCTGGCGGTGTGCCTGCAGATTGGTGCAACCTTCCTGCCCCAGTTGGGGCTTGGCGAGCCGATCGGGGAGCGGTCGGACAGCACCCGCACCCTGATCACGCCCGCCGGCTGGGCCTTCGCCATCTGGGGCCCGCTGTTTCTGGGATCGGCGGTGTTTGCCGTGTGGCAGGCCCTGCCCAGGCAGCGCCGCAATGCCCTGGTTCACCGCATCGGCTGGTGGGCTGCCATTGCCCTGGCGGCGCAAGGGGTCTGGGCAATCTACACCCAGTTTGCGAGCCTTACATTCGTCAGCGTTATCATCATCGCCACTTCGCTCGTGGCGCTGCTGGTGATCCTGAGCACGCTGGTGCGCTATGCACCGGCTTTTACCGGTTTCGAGCGCTGGATCGTGGCGCTGGTGTTCAGTGCGCTGGCCGCCTGGCTGACCGCCGCGACCATCGTCAATGTGAGCGCCTCGCTGGTCTATCATGGCATTGGCGGCGGGCTGGCCTATCCTCAGATCACCGCCGTGATGGTGCTGGTCGGCGGTCTGATCGCGGCGCTGGCCGTGCATCGCAGCAAGGGCAACCCGTGGTATGCCGGAGTGTTCTGCTGGGCGCTGGCGGCTATCTACCTGCGCGGGGGGCAACAGTCCGACCTCATCGCGCTGGCCTGCGCCGCTGCCGCCGTGCTGGTGGTGATCGCCA
Source organism: Altererythrobacter sp. H2 (assembly GCF_035319885.1). Taxonomy (NCBI): domain Bacteria; kingdom Pseudomonadati; phylum Pseudomonadota; class Alphaproteobacteria; order Sphingomonadales; family Erythrobacteraceae; genus Altererythrobacter; species Altererythrobacter sp. H2. Next base: position 2,998,385 of record NZ_CP141285.1, on the reverse strand, counting down.
CGCTGGCCGGATTGCGCGATCCAGCCAACCGGCGGCGCTGGTTCGGATAATCCGGTCCGACCAAGTCAAGCCTGCAAAACGAAAGGCGCCCCCGGATCGCTCCGGAGGCGCCTTTTTATGTCGGCTGCAGGGCAGACCCGTCAGAACTTCCAGTTCAGCGACAGGTTGGCCTGGTTGTTGGTGAGCACGCCCCGGCCGAGGTCGGAGGTCATGCTCATCTTGGTGCTCAGGCGATCGGAGATCGACAGCTCTGCCCCGGCATTGACCGAGACCCACTGCGGATCGAGCTGGTTGGCGATCGTGAACGGCACGTCCTCGGCACCGAGGAAGGCTGCGGTGATCACGTCTTCCTTGTCAGCCAGTTCCCGCGCGTAGGCGACCGAGCCGAACGCTGTCAGCTTGCCCTTGCGGCCCACGTTCATGTCAAGCGAGGCCATGGCACCCAGCTTGGCCCCGAGCGAGGTGAAGGTCCGCTCCCGCACGTTGAGGCCGAACACGCCTGCACCGTACTCGGTGAAGCCGCCCAGGTCCGACCGAACGTAGTCGAGGCTGACCACCGGCCCGACGGTCAGGCCCTTGGCCGGCTCCATCGCATAGCCCATCCGCAGACCGGCAAAGGTCTGCTCGCCATCGGCAGAGCCGAGGGCGCTGCGATAGGAGGTGGTGAAGTCGCCCTGGCTGGTCCGCTCCACGCCGTAGTCCTGGCTGGCATAGCCGACGTACATGTCGGCAAAACCCTTGCCGAAGGTGGCGGCGGCATAGGCGGCGGTGGCCACGCTTTCATCCTCGTTCGGACGGAAGCCCGACACGCTCTGCGCGCTGTTGCGGATGTTGGTCATGGCCAGGCCGACGGTGATGCCGTCAGACACGCGGTAGTCAGCCCCGATGGTCAGTTCGCCTGCCTGCAGGAATGCGACGTCTTCCAGTCCGGTCGAGCCGGGCGACTTGCCGTTTTCCGCCATGTTCAGGAACGAGCCGCTGACCGATCCGAAGAAGCCGAGCTTGCCCGGCTCCACCGGCGCGGTGCCGGCCTGCGCGAAGGTGGCATTGCCGGCAGCTGAGAAGCCCGACGCGGCCGGATCGGCCCCGCGCAGGTTGATCGTGCGCTGGGCAATGTGCCCGGTAAAGCGTTGCGCAAAGCCGTTGGCCGAAGCCGACTGGCGGAAGCCGCTGGTCGGGGTGAGGCTGGCAAGCGTCTGGCCGAAGCTCTGGAAGCCGGCGCTGTCGATCACGCCGAACAGGTGCTGGTACGCGCTGTAGCGCCCGGTGAAGCGCAGGGCATCGAGGGCAGAGCCGACCGAAGCGAGGCCACTGCTGGCACCCACGACGGCGTTGATCGACCTTGCCCCGATTTCCACGACCACGTCGTTCTCGACCACCGTGCTGGTGGCAAACAGCAGCGGGGAATCAGTGATGAGCGTGACCGTGTCGAAGTTTCCGTCGACCAGGCCTGCCGAAAGGACCGTGAACTTGGCGCCATAACGCGGCGAGACCCGGTTGATCGGGTTGACCACCAGATGCCCGCCGAGGACCGCTTCACCGGTCACCACCAGCAGATCCTGAACCTGCGGACCACGGAGCAGGCCGATGTCGGCAATGTAGACCCCGTTGCCAACCTGCACGTAATCGCCGTCAACGGTGAAGGTGCGGGCGCGGTTGGTGCCACCCGGCAGCAGCTGGCCGCCCAGGTTGAAGAAGGCCTCGGTCGAAATCGTTCCGGTGCCGGCCATCCGCCCACCGAACATGGCCGCCACGCCGGCATTCAACGTGCCTTCGATGACCGAGGTGCCGTTGAACTGTTCGAAACCGATGATGGTATCGAAGGTGAAAGCCGATGGCAGGATGAAGCGTGCGTTCCGGTGGTCCAGCGCCAGCTTGTCGATTGTCACCGCCATATCGACAGTGGTGGTGCCCTGCCGGTTGAGCAGCACATCGAAATACTGCGCCGGATTGTCGAACGCGGTACCGACTTCGCCATCGGTGTTGTTGGGTACGAACCCGGTCGAACCCGGCCCGAGCAGGACCGAGGATTCGGGCAGGTTGGCACCGAAGCCCGGCGTGCCCTGCGGGGGCAGGAACTGCGAAGGTGCGGTCGAATTGTCCGACACATCATCGTTGATGATCGTGCCGAGTTTCGGCCCGGTGGCGTAAACGCCTTGTTCGGACCCGCCGGGGATGCCGTTGACCAGCTTGCCCGTTCCGTCATCGATGAAGAAACCGGGATCGAGATCCTGGGTCCAGTAATTGGTGTTGGACCAGTTACCGTTGCCGCCCTTGGCCGAGACATACTTGTAGGGCGTGTTCTCGGTGATGAACTCGAAAAACGGGAACAGCGGGTTGTAGAAGCTTGTGTCGCCGTAGCGGTTGTTGCGTCCGAAGAAGTCGTAGCCGCCGCTCAATACGCCCGCGACAACCGGGAAATCATAAAGCTGATCGACGATGATCGGCGATCCGCTGTCACCGGGCGCGGTACCGGATTCGCGCGGCAGGGCATCGCCCGGGAACCAGTCGATCGCATCCACACCAGCAAACGTGGTACAGCTTATGTTGGTGCCGGTGAAAGCACAGTTATCCACGTCCGCCTGAGTCCGGTTCGGATCGTCGAAGTCCACCCAGTACATGACCTGGGTTTCGATACCGAAGGTATCGGCAGTCGGGGCTTCTGCAAAGAAGATCCCGTCAATGAAATCGGCGTTCGAGCCGATCATGCCCATCATGTTCTCGCCCACGCGGCGCAGGAAGCGGCCGCCGGTATTGACTGCGCCCAGATCGCCGGTGCCGTTGGTGCCGTACCCGGTCAGGATCACATGGGTCAGCTGGGTCAGCGGCGAGAGCAGGATCGGCATGGCCTGCACGTCGGTAATCGGTGCATCGAGCGCAATGAAAACGACGTCGGCATAGGGGAAATCGAGCGTGCCCTGGGCCGGAGAGCCCGACGGGTGAAGGATCACGTCGGTGCTGCTGGCCACGCCGCCCGCAGCATAACCGGCGCCGTTGTTGAGCGTGTTGAACAGCCTGGTCGAAGTATCAACCCCGGTCCCGATCAGCATCGAGAACTCCGAAGCGCCGCCGAGCTGACCATAGGCCTCGGACGATCGGCTGTTCATGCAGTGCGCCGCAGTCAGCACGGTGCGCGGGTTAATCAGCGTACCGGTGCAGTTGAGGAATACCTGCCCCGTGGCGTTGTTGGCGATGAACAGCTGGACCACCGCAGGCAGGGTGTTGTCGACATCGACCGAGCCGCCGATGCCGATATCGTCGCGCGCGATCAGTTCGGGGGTGGGCTGAATGAAGCGATTGTGCAAGCGGGTGGCAACGGGAACCTCATCAGCCTGGAAGCTGAGGCGGGCGGCGCGAATCGTCTCTTCGCTCGCCACGACACGGAAGCCGGAAAAGGTGCCGATCGCTTCGCTGGCCACTTCCTGTTCGGCAGATTCGCCGCCGCCTGTTTCAGTGGCGAGGGCAGGCGTCGCTGCCATTGCTGAAGCAAGGCCGACCACGCCGGCGCCAACCAGATACCGATGCTTTCTCATGATTTACCCCTGTATAACAACAAGCACCCCGGCACGGGGAAACCCCGCGTCGTTCGCGATTTCGATTCACCGACCCATGCTTATGTTATGTTAACAGGTGTCGGCAGAAATGCGCGCCAGGTCAATCAGTTTCTGACAGGGTCGGGAAGCGAGCCGAAGGCCCGGTCTCCCGGTCAGCCGCGACCGATGCTGCTGTAAGCAAATCCGGCGGCGCGCATGTCGTCAGGGCGGTAAATGTTGCGCAGATCCACCAGCACCGGCCGGTGGGCGAGCGCCTTGACCCGGTCGAGATCGAGTGCGCGGAAGGCGTCCCACTCGGTCACGATGGCCACGGCATCGGCCCCTTCGATGGCGGCATAGGGGCTGTCGCACATGGTCACGTCAGGCATCAGGGGGCTGGCCTGTTCCATGCCTTCGGGATCATAGGCTGTCACGATGACGCCCGCATCCACCAGCGTCTGGGCAATGGCAATTGCCGGGCTGTCACGCATGTCATCCGTGTTGGGTTTGAAGGTCAGGCCCAGCAGGGCGGCCTTCTTGCCGCGCGCCGTTTCCATTCCGCCCAGCGCTTCCAGCACCTTGCGGCCCATGGCGCGCTTGCGGCTGTCGTTGGCCTTGACCACCGCTTCCACGATCCTGACGGGGCTGTCATAATCCTCGGCGGTTTTCAGCAGCGCCAGGGTATCCTTCGGGAAGCATGAGCCCCCATAGCCAGGCCCTGCATGGAGGAACTTGGCGCCGATCCGCCCGTCCATCCCGATCCCGCGCGCCACATCCTGCACGTTGGCGCCCGTCTTCTCGCAGAGGTCGGCCATTTCGTTGATGAAGGTGATCTTCGTCGCAAGAAAGGCGTTGGCCGCATACTTGATCAGCTCGCTCGACCGGCGGCTGGTGAACAGGATCGGCGATTCATTCAGGAACAGCGGGCGATAGACTTCGCGCATCACGTCCCGGCCGAATTCGTCCTCCGCGCCAATCACGATCCGGTCCGGACGCTTGAAATCCCCGATCGCCGCCCCTTCGCGCAGAAACTCGGGGTTCGAGACCACTGCGAAGCGATGAGACGGGGCGCAGTCGCGGATGATCCGTTCGACCTCGTCACCGGTGCCGACCGGAACCGTCGACTTGGTCACCACCACGGCATCGTTGGCCAGCGTTTCGCCCACTTCGCGCGCCACTGCATGAACGTAGGACAGGTCGGCATGGCCGTCCCCGCGCCGGCTGGGGGTTCCCACCGCGATGAAGATGGCCGATGCCCCCTGGATGCCCTCAGCCAGACTGGTGGTGAAGGACAGGCGGCCCGCTTTCACATTGCTGTCAACCAGCGCGTCAAGGCCGGGCTCGTAGATCGGCATCACCCCTGCGTGCAGGCGGTCGATCTTGCCCTGGTCCTTGTCGATGCACACCACATCGTGGCCGAAATCGGCGAAGCACGCACCCGACACCAGGCCGACATAGCCCGACCCAACCATTGCGATCTTCATACCGTCTGTTCCTCTTTGTGGATTGCGATCATGCCCGCTTCCTCGACTGCCTGGATGTAGCGGCGTCGCTCGCCCTCCAGCACGATCGCGGTCAAGATGCCAGACCGAAAGGCGCCTGTATCAATGCCGGTCCGGTTACTGTGTTCGTCAATTGTTTCGCAGATGGTGTGCCCGTGGATGACGAACTGCGGATGCATATCCTGATAGCGCAGGAAGGGATCGCGGATCCACAGCATGTCGCGGCGCACCTGTGCTTCCAGCGGCACCCCTGGCCGGATGCCTGCATGGACGAACAGGTAGTCCCCGATCGAAACACACGATTCGAACCCGTCAATGAAGTCGCGGTCCTGCTTCGGTACGCACCCGTGCATGTGCGCCTGAATTTCCTCGAGCGTCGCGTTGTTGCAGACGGCCTCGGGCAGGCCATAGCTCAGCACCGTTTCCTTGCCGCCGTGCTTCAGGAAATGGCGCAGGACATCCGCGCTGTCGAACGATTCGAGGAACATTTCCTCGTGGTTGCCTGCCAGAATGCGGAGCGGCCGCCGGGCTTGCCATTCGCGGGCGCGGGCGACCACCTGGGCGCTCTGCGGCCCGCGGTCGATCAGGTCACCCAGCAGGACAACGGTGGTCTGCCCCGAGGCGGGTTCATCCAGTTCATCGCGCTCGATGGCGTGGATCAGTTCCTCGAACAGGTCGAGTCGGCCGTGGATGTCGCCGATGGCATAGACGCGCTCGCCTGCGGGCAGGGCGGGCCGGGGCGGCTGGTCCTTCTTGCCGAAGAACGTGCGGAGTGTTTCGAACATGATCTGGTGCGGACAGCTTTGATGTGTCGGCGCTTTAGGCGAGCGCGCACCCTACGGCAACAAATGTGCGCTGCCTCAGAATGGCGGCTGGTGCGAAAAGGACACACCGGGTGCGACGAAATAGCTGCACCCGCAATTTTCCTTGTGCGCCGCAGCAAGAATCGGCACGAACGTTTCAGATAAATCAGAGGGCGCACATCAAACGAGGCGTCCCGGTTCTTCAGCAGGCGGGACGAAGCAACACCACAAACGCAAGGAAGTTTGTCATGCTCACGTCCATCCGCGGCCTCGCAGCCGCATCAGTTTTCGCACTTTCCGTATTTGCAGCCCCTGCTTTCGCGCAGGATGAAGCCGAGGCCGAGGAAGAGCTGACGCTCTCCGGCAACGTAGCTCTCGTCAGTGACTACCGCTTCCGCGGGGTTTCGTTCTCGGGCGGTGACATTGCCCTGCAGGGCGGGATCGACCTTGCACACTCAAGCGGTTTCTACGTCGGCACCTGGGCATCGACCATCGATGCCGATGCGGGTTTCGGCGAAATGGAGCTCGACGTTTATGGCGGCTGGGCCGGTGATGTCGCCGAAGGCGTCAGCGTCGATGTCGGCCTGCTCTATTACATGTACCCGACCGAGGACACCGGTGCCGACACCGACTATTTCGAGGCGCTCGCCTCGATCGGCACCACCATCGGCCCGGTCGGCGCGACCGTCGGGATCGGCTATTCGTGGGATCAGGCCTCGCTCGGTGACGAGGACAACCTCTACCTCTACACCGATTTCGAGCTTGGCGTTCCCAACACGCCCGTCACCCTTACAGCGCACCTCGGGTACACCGATGGCGTTTTCGCCACCACGGCTGACGGAACCTCGATCGACTGGGGTGTGGGCGCTTCCTACGCGGTGACCGACAGCCTGAGCCTGGGCGTCAACTACGTCGATACCCAGGGGCCCAGCATCGAGAACTTCACCGACCCCGGCCTCTTCTTCACGCTGTCCTACAGCATGTAAGCCAGCCGGAAACCGGTACATTCAGGCCCGCCTCGCCATCCGGCAGGGCGGGCCTTTTCTGTGCAGAGTGCGTATTGCTCGGGCCGCTCAGTCAATCAGGAAGGTGACGGTGGTCACCACGCGGACTTTCTTGAACGGCGAATCGCTCACGCCCCAGCCGCCCGCATCACCGTCCCGCCCTTCGATGGTGAAATAGCCCTGGGTCGCTTCCTTGATGGCGCCGACGTTCGCGCCGCTGTCATTGGCGAACTGTTCGGCAGAAGCACGGGCATCCCTGGTCGCCTCGGCCACCATTTCCGGTTTGATGTCGTTCAGCCTGGTAAAGGTGTAGGCCATGGCCGAGCCTTCTTCCAGGAACACGCCGCGGTTCACCAGGTCGAATTGCCGCGCCACTGCCTTCTGTGCCTTCTCCACGTCGTTGGTACGCAGCGCCAGCCGCTGGCGCACGGTGAACGTCGTCAGGCCTTCATTGGTGAAGCTGGTCACGTTGGCACCGGTCGGCTGCAGCGTATCCTCCGGGAATCCGAGCCCGGCGAAAAAGGTCTCGATCGCCGCCGTATCCTCGCGCACTTTCGCCTGGGCAGCGGCCAGGTCGGTCGAGGAGGACGAGTACGAGATTGTCCAGGTAGCCAGATCGGCAGTAACGTCGCGCTCGGCCAGCCCGCGTACTGTGACCGAACGATCCGCATCCTTGGCCCGGACCAATCCGTTACCCAGCAGGTAACCGCCCGCCACCAGCCCCACGGCGAGGATGGCGGCAGTGCCGAACCAGCGCCGGGTTCCCGGGTCCTTCATGAAGGGCTTCCATCCCGCGTCGGTATCCGCCACAGTTTCTTCGGTCATTGCATCCCCCTCAACATCGTGCCGATGCGATGAAATGTGCAATATGGTCGATGAACTGTTTTTGAACGAGGCGCCTTATGGTCAAATATCTCCACAGCATGATCCGGGTGACCGATCCCGAGGCGACGGTCGCCTTCTTCAAGCTGATCGGGCTGGAAGAAGTCCGCCGGTTCGAGGTCGCGGCGGGGCGATTTACCCTGATCTTCCTGGCCGCTCCGGGGCAGGAAGGGCTGGCCGAGGTGGAACTGACCTACAACTGGCCGCCCGAACACGGCAGCCCGGGCGAAACCTATGGCGCGGGGCGGAACTTCGGGCACCTGGCCTACCGGGTCGATGACATCTATGCGACCTGCCAGCGGCTGCAGGAAGCCGGCCACACGATCCACCGCCCGCCGCGGGACGGGCACATGGCCTTCGTCAAGTCGCCCGATGGCATTTCAGTGGAACTGCTGCAGGAGGGCCACCTGCCGCCCCAGGAGCCCTGGGCCAGCATGGAAAACACCGGCACCTGGTAAAGACGGGGGCGCTCAGTTCGGCGCCGGTTCTTCCGCGTCCGGCTTGCGCGCCGGATCGGTCGCAAGCCGGAGGACGGTGTATCCGACGATTGCGGAAAGCAGCGACCCGCCCAGAATACCGATCTTGGCCTCGTCGATCAGTTCGCGGTAGCCGGGGAAGGCCAGTTCGCCGATGAACAGCGACATGGTGAAGCCGATCCCGCACAGCACGGTCACGCCCCAGATTTCGGGCCAGCGCGCGCCATAAGGCCTCTTGGCGAAGCCGATCCGGTCGGCCACCCAGATGGCGCTGAAGATGCCGATCTGCTTGCCCAGGAACAGGCCGGCAGCAATCGCGATCGGGAGCGGGGCTAGCACGCCCTCAATACCCAGACCGGATAGGTTGACCCCGGCATTGGCGAAACCGAAAATCGGCACCACCAGATAGGCGCTCCACGGGGCCAGCCCGTGCTCGAGCCGTTCGAGCATGGTGTCATCGTTCTTGCCGACCATCGGGATGGTGAGCGCAGCAACTACGCCCGCAATGGTGGCGTGGATGCCGGAATTGAGCACGAAGTACCACAGCACCAGCGCCAGCAGGATGAACGGCGCCACGCTGCCCACCCGCATCCGGTTGAGCCCGAACATGACCGCGACCACCACCAGCGCCGCCACCAGCCAGACCAGCTTGATCCCGGCGGTGTAGAACAGCGCAATCACCATCACGGCGCCGATATCGTCAACAATCGCCACCGTCAGCAGGAACAGCCGCAGCGAGGCCGGAACGCGATTGCCCAGCAGGCCGAGGACACCCATCGCAAAGGCGATGTCAGTCGCCGCCGGGATCGCCCAGCCCTGGACCAGCCGGTCCGGCCCGCTCTGGACAAAAAAGAGGTAGACCACAGCCGGGACAGCCATGCCCGCCACCGCGGCAAGGATCGGCAGGCGGCGCTGTTCAGCCGAGGATAGCTGGCCCTCGATCCACTCACGCTTCACTTCCAGACCGACGACGAAGAAGAAAACCGCCATCAGCCCGTCGTTGATCCACAGGTGCAGCGTGTCGAGCTTGGGAATCGGCGTCCAGCCCAGTTCGCCGTTGAACAGGTAGTGGTAGTCCTGCGCCAGCGCGGAGTTGGCAGCGATCATCGCCATCGCGGCAACCACGATCAGCAGCACACCTGCCGAGGCGTCGCCGACGAACAGTGCCCGTACCGGAGCGAAGAAAGCGCGAAGCGGTCTGTTATCCTGAGCCATTGCCGCCCCTCTTCCGCAAAAGTTTGCGCGTTGCAACTCTGCCCATGCCGGTTTACCAAGTCAGCAGGGGGTCGCGGCTTGGAACTCTTTGGTTTCACGGCATTACAGTGGCTGGCGCTGGTCCAGCACGAATTGCTGCTGTTCGCGGCCATCTTCTTTCTTGCCGGAGCCGTGGACGACTTTTCAGTCGATCTGGCCTGGATATGGCTTCGGCTGACCAGGCGGGCGCAGGACGTGTGGCCATCTGCTGACATGACAGGCTGTGACCCGCTGAAGGGCAGAGCAGCCGTGTTCATTCCGGCGTGGGATGAACCACGGGTCATCGGCGCTACCCTGCGTCATATGCTGCGCGTCTGGCCGCAGGACGACCTGCGGGTCTATCTCGGCTGCTACGGCAACGACGCGGCCACCCTCGAAGCGGCGCTGCTGGCGGGATGCGGCGATCGCCGGCTGAGGATCGTGATCCACAACCAGCACGGGCCGACCACCAAGGCGGACTGCCTCAACCGGCTCTATCGCGCGCTGGAACTGGATGAGCGGCGACAGGGTGTGCCCTTCCGCATGGTCCTGATGCATGATGCCGAAGACATGGTCGATCCGGCCGCGCTGGCTCTGCTGGACCGGGCGATCGACGGGGCGGACATGGTCCAGCTGCCGGTGATCGCCTTGCCGCAGCCGCACTCACGCTGGATCGGCAGCCACTACGTGGAAGAGTTTGCAGAGCAGCATGGCAAGGCTCTGGTGGTGCGCGATGCGCTGGGCGTCGGGGTGCCGCTCGCCGGGGTGGGATGCGCGATTTCGCGGGGCGCTCTGGCCCGCATGCCCCGCGTCCGTGCGACCGACGGGCCCTTCGCCGCTGAGTGCCTGACCGAGGATTACGAACTCGGGCTGGTGGTGGCCGCCCAAGGGGGGCGGTCGCGCTTCCTGCGTGCCCGCACACCCGATGGCCGGTTGATCGGGACACGGGCCTATTTCCCCTCCCGGCTCGATCAGGCCGTCCGGCAGAAGACCCGGTGGATTCACGGCATCGCCTTTCAGGGGTGGGACCGACTTGGCTGGCGCACCCATCCGGGCGATATCTGGATGCGGATCCGTGACCGGCGCGGCCCGTTCACCGCGCTGGTGCTGGCTCTGGCTTACCTCCTGCTGGTGATCTCGGGCGTGATCTGGGCCATTTCGCTCACCGGCCTGGCGCAGCCGCTCGTGATCTCGCCCCTGCTGGAAACAGTGCTGTGGCTCAACCTGGCCAGCCTGTTGTGGCGCATCGCGATGCGCTTCGCCTTCACCGCACGCGAACACGGAGCGCGGGAGGGTTTTCGCGCCGTGCTGCGGATCCCGGTGGCCAACGTGATCGCAATCATGGCCGGCCGCCGCGCTTTGCTCGGCTATGTCCGCACGCTCGCCGGGGCGCCGGTGAAGTGGGACAAGACCGAGCATAGCGATCATCCCGCAGCGGGCGGACTTGTGGAGGCCCGCGCATGACCGTGCTGACCGGGCGGACCGGCCAGCCGCTTGCAGTGCTCGGCGGTATCCTTGCGCTGTGGCTGGCGGGGCGTGCCTTGCTGTGGCAATCGCCCTTTCCGCTGGCCCTTCCGCCTCTGCCGCGTGTGCTCGCCGGAGAAGCCGCCTTGGCGGACAGGTCGGCCCCGGCGCAGAACGTGCCGCAATCGGTTGAGGCCGTGAAACCGCCTCCGCCGCCCCGCACGCAGCTGTCTCCGCCCCCGATGGCCGCCGCCCCCTTCGAGATTTTCGAGGCCGGTGCGCTCGCCTCGCGCGGCCCGCCGATCGACGCGAGCAGTGCCCACCAGCTGATGTGGCTGGCGGCGCTGGGCGAAGGGCCCGCTGCGCCGCGCACTGTTCCTGCCATGGCGGCGCGAGCCGCCGCGTTTGCACCGCCCCAGTCTGTTCCTCCCGCCGGAGTGGACCGCTGGTCCTTCTCCGGCTGGCTGCTGGTTCGGCAGGGGGCGAGTGGAGGGACCGGCAGCGGTCTCCAGCCCTCCTCCTATGGGGCCAGCCAGGCGGGCGGTGTGCTGCGCTACCGGCTGGCCCCGGGAAGCCGGCGAGAACCGGCAGCCTATCTGAGATTGAGCGGGGCCTTGCGCGACCTGGGCCGGAGCCCGGGCGATCGGGAGGCCGCCATGGGCCTGTCGCTGCGGCCCTTTCCGAAAGTGCCTCTGGCGCTGCTGGGGGAAGGCAGGCTGCGTGAGCAGGGCGGGCGGCCCGGCATCCGTCCGGCCGTGCTGGCGGTCACCGAACTGGCCCCGCTCGGGCTGCCGCGCGCGGTGCAGGCAGAAGCCTATGCCCAGGCCGGCTATGTCGGCGGCAAGGATGCCACTGCATTCGCAGACGGGCAGGTGCGGGTGACGGCTCCGCTCGCCCGGTTCGATCTCGGCGCGGTGCGGGCCGGGGCCGGGGCATGGGGCGGTGCCCAGAAAGGCGCTGCCCGGCTCGATGTCGGGCCGACCGCGCAAGTGGACCTGACCCTGGGCCCGGTCCCGGCGCGGGTCGCGCTGGATTATCGCCTGCGGGTGGCGGGCGATGCCGCGCCCGGTTCGGGGCTGGCCGTGACGCTATCGACCGGTTTCTGAACCGCAACGCCTTTAACGCCGGGCCATGCTGCGATAGGGCAGGCAGATGGACGTCTACCTTCCCATTGCCAATCTTTCGGTCAACGGGCTGGTTATCGTCGCGCTTGGTGCGCTGACCGGCGTTCTTTCGGGTCTGTTCGGGGTCGGCGGCGGGTTTCTGACCACGCCCTTGCTGATCTTCTACGGCGTGCCGCCAACGGTTGCGGCTGCTTCTGCCTCTACTCAGGTGACCGGCGCCAGCGTCTCGGGGGTGCTTGCGCACCGTCGCCGCAACGGGGTCGATTACCGCATGGGCGGGCTGACCATCGTCGGCGGGGTGTTCGGCGCGGGGATCGGCTCGCTCCTGTTCCGTTTCTTCCAGTCGGTCGGCCAGATCGATGTGGTCATCAGCGTACTCTATGTCGTGATGCTGGGGTCGATCGGCACCATCATGCTGCGCGAGGCGATCGACACCATCCGCAAGCGCCAGACCAGTGAAGCGTCGCAGGCCCGCAAGCGCCGCCATCATCCGCTGATCGCCGCGCTGCCGATGCGCTGGCGGTTCTATCGCTCGGGCCTCTACATCTCGCCGCTGGCGCCGGTCCTGCTCGGGGTCATGGTCGGCATTCTGACCATGCTGATGGGGGTGGGCGGCGGCTTCATTCTGGTGCCGGCAATGCTCTACATCCTGGGCATGAGCGCCAGCGTGGTCGTCGGCACCTCGCTGTTCAACATCCTGTTCGTAACCATGGCGACCACCATGGTCCACGCGCTTACGACCAAGGCGGTCGATCTGGTGCTGGTGGCGCTGCTGCTGTTGGGTTCGGTCACCGGGGCGCAATATGGCACCCAGCTGGCGCAGAAGGCCAAGCCGGAGCTGCTTCGGCTGGTGCTGGCGGCCATCGTGCTGCTGGTGGCGGCGCGCATGTTCCTCGGGCTGTTCTACCAGCCGGAAGAGATTTTCACGGTGCTCAACCTGTGAAACGGCTGTTCCTCCTGGTTGCCCTGCTGATGCTGTCGGCCCAGCGCGATCCGATCCTGGTGCCCGAAGTGTCGCAGCACGAAGTGCAGGTGCGCCAGGGCTTTACCGGGACCGAGCTGCTGCTGTTCGGCGCGATTCTCGATCCCGGTGGCCGCCGGGCGGGCGAGGATTATGAAATCGTGGTGGTGCTCAAAGGACCGACCGTGCCCGTGCAGGTGCGCGAGAAGCAGCGGGTTGCGGGCATCTGGATCAACGCTGACAGCACGGCCTTCCGCTCGGCCCCGTCGTTCTTTGCGGTGTCCTCGTCCGCTCCGGTCAGCGAGATCGTCGACGAGCGCACTGCGGCGATTTACGAACTGGGCACCGAATTCATCCAGCTGTCGCCGACCGGCTTGCTGGAGCTCGAAGAGCAGCAGCGCTTTGCCGCCGGGCTGGTCGACCTGCGCACCCGGCAAGGCCTCTACAAGCAGGACATGGCCGGGGTGCAGATCAGCGAACAGGTGCTCTACCAGGCGCGGATCACGCTGCCCTCGACAGTCCAGACCGGAACCTACACCGCTGAAACCTTTGCCATTACCCGGGGCCGGGTGATCGCCTCCGCAATTGCCGAGGTGGAGGTGCGCAAGGTCGGGTTCGAACGCTTCATCGAGGTCTTCTCGCAGCAGCAGGCCCTGCTCTATGGCTTGCTGGCGGTGCTGATGTCGGTTGGCATGGGATGGATGGCGGGGCGGCTGTTTGCCCTTGTTTGACAGGCAGATGGGGCCAGCGTTGACGCGATCTTAACCGCCTTTGACCTACGCCCGCTGCACATCGGAACAGGGGACGGGTCGCACATGACCGATATGGGTAGCCACAATTTCGACCGGCGGGCAGCGGACCACGCCGGCAGCACGCCACGTGAACCGGGCCGTGAACCGGGCCGTGAACCCGGGCGTGAACCGGCATCCCGCACCGCTCCGGGTGCGGCCCGCGCAACCCCGGCCGACAATGCAGGAAAGCCGATCGGGGTGGTGCTGGAGATTGCCGGCTCGGGCTCGCAGATCGCGCTCGATCTGGAACGCCTCAACGAATGCATGGCGGACGAGGACCCCTCGATTGCACTGGCCGGCCAGGTCGGCAGCCAGATCAAGATCCGGGTCGGCAACGCCTGGCTGCTCGCCAGCGTGCGCAACCAGCGGCAGGACCGCCGCGCCGGCGGTATCCTCGCCAACATCGACTTTCTCGGTGAAGGCAACGAGGAGAAGCTGACCGGCAGGATCCACGGGTTCCGCCGCGGCGTGACCCGCTACCCGGTTCCCGGGGCGCTGATCTACCCGGCGACGACCAACGACCTGCGCCACATCTACGCCAGCGACGGCCGCTCCAACATCCAGGTCGGCACGGTATACCCGACCAAGGACATCCGGGCCGGCATCTATATTGACGCCATGCTCGGCAAGCACTTCGCCCTGCTCGGCTCGACCGGCACCGGCAAGTCGACCAGCGCGGCCCTGATCCTGCACCGGATCTGCGAGGCCGCGCCCGAAGGCCACATCCTGATGATCGATCCACACGGCGAATACTCCGCCGCGTTCAAGACCAACGGGCTGATCCTCGACGTCTCCAACCTGTCGATGCCCTACTGGCTGATGAACTTCGAGGAGCACTGCGAAGTCCTGCTGACCGCGCGCGGCAATGACCGGCAGATCGATGCCGACATCCTGGCCAAGTGCCTGCTGCGCGCGCGGCAGAAGAACCGCCTGTCGGAAACCATCGGCAAGATCACGGTCGACAGCCCGATCCCCTACCTCCTGTCCGACCTCGCCAACGAGCTCCAGAACGAGATGGGCAAGCTCGACAAGGCGACCAACACCGCGCCGTTCATGCGGATCCGGAGCAAGCTCGACGAGCTCAAGTCCGACCCGCGCTACCAGTTCATGTTCTCCGGCATGCTGGTGGGCGATACGATGGCGGACTTCATCAGCCGCATCTTCCGCATGCCCGGCGACGGCAAGCCGATCTGCATCATCGATGTCTCGGGCGTGCCGTCGGACATCACCAGCACGGTGGTCGCGGTGCTCAGCCGCCTGACCTTCGACTTCGCCATCTGGGGCCGCGAGGAGCAGACCCGGCCGATCCTGCTGGTGTGCGAGGAAGCGCACCGGTACGTGCCGAACGAGAAGAACGCCGATGGCTCCAGCGTCGGGCGCATCCTCAGCCGGATTGCCAAGGAAGGCCGCAAGTACGGCATTTCGCTCGGCCTGATCACCCAGCGGCCGAGCGATCTGGCCGAAGGCGTGCTCAGCCAGTGCGGCACGATCATCTCGATGCGCCTCAACAACGACCGCGACCAGGCCTTCGTCAAAGCCGCCATGCCGGAAGGCGCGCGTGGCTTCCTCGATTCGATCCCCGCCCTGCGCAACCGCGAATGCATCATCTGCGGCGAGGGCGTGGCGATCCCGATCCGGGTCAGCTTCGACAACCTTGAAGAGATGAAGCGCCCGGCCTCGGAAGACCCGAGCTTCGTCCAGCTGTGGAACCAGTCCGGCGGCGAGGAGGAGCAGGTCCACCGCATCGTCCAGCGCTGGCGCACGCAGGGGAACTGATTGGTTTTGCGCTCCGGCCTGCACCGGAGCGTCCTCGGCGCTGTTCCCTTCGCTGCGCTTGCGGGCCTGCCGCCCGGGTGCTGGCGCAGCGCCGTCATCACGTCCCCCGCGTATCGCCGTAGAGGTGGATGTGGAGCCGGTCGCTGAGGCGGAAGCCGTGTTCAAGGCATAGCCCGCTGAGCCATTGCTGGCGCGCGCGCAGGGTGGCGCTGTCGGTGCCCTCGGCCATCAGGAACACCCGCGCCGCCGGGAAGCGGTAGCGGGCTTGCAGCGCCAGTACCTCGTCGAGGTCGGCGGGCTCGGCAATCACGAACTTGAGGAAGGCGCGGGCATCGGTCGCCCATGCATCGAGCCGTTCGGGGACCAGCGCCAGATCGGCGGGGTTGCCGCTATGGGCAAGCTTCGGGCTGACATTGTACTGATCGACCCGCACATCCAGCGGCGCGGGCGGGGCGACGGTGCCGTTGGTCTCGATCTCCACGCTCATGTCCGGCAGATGCGCCAACATCTCCGCCAGCGCGCCTGCCTGAAGCAGCGGTTCGCCCCCGGTGACGACGAGGCGGTTCTGGCCCAGCGCCGCAATGCGCTCCGCCGTTTCGGCGGGCGAGAGCGTCACCTGATTGGCCTTGCGGTCATAGGCCACCCCGTGACGATGCGGGCGATTGTCGCCCTCGAACCGCCACGTATAGGCCGTGTCACACCAGGTGCAGGCAAGGTTGCAGCGCGACAGGCGCACGAAGGCGACCGGTATTCCGGCGCTTGGCCCTTCGCCCTGAAGGCTCGCGAAAATCTCCGGCCCGCCGGTGTCGTCGGTGGCGAGGGTGAGGTTCATGGATATTGACCCGGACAAGGTGACAAAGGTGACACCCTGTCACCTTCAATCAATGCAGAAAAATCCTGTTTTACCATAGGGCTACTGCCCGACCAGACATGCGGACGGACAGGGGGGTGGGTGCAGTTCAGGTGATCATGGGCGCACATTGTGCACGGCCTATGGCACGATTTCCGGCAGTAGGAAAATTGCCAGAACAAGCCGCAGGCACGGCAGCTTCGGTGCTGTTCGCGAAAAAACCTGCCGTTCGGGTATCGACCCCAAAGCGGCAATAACATCCGCTTCTGATTTGCCCACCTAGAGGGGAGGATAGCTCGCAATCCGATAGAATGCCCAAAGGCGACAGTCTTGCCTGCTAGCTCGGTCTAGCACGCCGCCAGGCTGGGGACAGGCCGCGCCCCAAAGGAGTGGAGAGGCAGATGGTGTCGGATCGGCAGAATATCGCAGCAGGCACGCAGCAACCCGAAAAGTTCGATGTGATCATCGTCGGCGCGGGCATTTCCGGGATCGGCAGCGCGACCCTCCTGCGCAAGCATTGCCCGGATCTGAGCTTTGCCATTCTCGAAGCGCTTGAGGGCCATGGCGGCACCTGGCTGATCCACAAATATCCCGGCACCCGGTCAGATAGCGACCTGTTCACCTTCGGCTACGGCTTCAAGCCGTGGACCGGGCAGCCGATCGCCTCGCGCGATCAGATCCTCGACTATCTGGGTGATGCGATTGCCGATGCGGGCCTTGGTCCCTTCATCCGATATGGCCACAGCGTCACGTCCGCCAACTGGTCCAACGAAACCGCCAGCTGGCAGCTGACGGTCGAACGCAAAGAGGCCGACGATGTCGTGCAGATGGAGGCGAGCTTTTTGTGGATGTGTCAGGGCTACTACCGGCATGAGAAAGGCTACACGCCCCAATGGCCGGGCATGGACAGGTTCAAGGGCCAGATCATCCACCCCCAGCACTGGCCAGAGGGTCTCGATCTGGCGGGTAAGAACGTAACTGTGATTGGTTCGGGTGCGACCGCGGCAACCCTGATCCCGGCGCTGGCCGACCGCTGCGCGCACGTGACCATGCTGCAACGCACGCCGACCTATTTTGCCGCTGGCCGCAATGCTGACGCGCTGGCCGAGGAATTGCGCAGGCTGGATGTGGACCCTACCTGGGTTCACGAGATCATGCGGCGCAAGGTGGTGCGCGACCGGGCCGATCTGCTCGACCGCGCGCATTCATCGCCTGACAAGCTGAAGGCGATGCTGATTGGCGGTGTTCAGGCGCTGCTTCCGCAAGGGTTCGATGTCGAACGGCATTTCACGCCGCCTTATCGCCCTTTGCAGCAGCGCGTGGCGTTTGTGCCGGACGGTGACCTGTTCAAGGCCATTTCGGCGGGCAAGGCGTCGGTCGTGACAGATACGATAAGCACCTTCGACGATACCGGGATCGTGCTTGATTCGGGCGAGCGGATCGATGCCGACGTGGTGATCACCGCCACCGGGTTCGATATGGCAGTGATGGGCGACATCCCGTTCAGCATCGACGGCGCGCCGGTCAACTTTGCGCAGACCATAACCTATCGCGGAATCATGTTCACCGGCATACCCAACATGGCTTGGGTCTATGGCTATGGCCATTACAGCTGGACCTTGCGCGCTGATCTTGTCGCGGGCTTCGTCTGCCGGCTGCTCGATCACATGCACAAAAGCGGCGCGCGCAGCGTGATGCCGGTGCTCAGGCCCGAAGATCAGGGCATGGAACTGAAGCCGTGGGTCGATACCGATTACCTGAACCCCGGCTATCTGCTGCGCAGCCTCGACCGGCTGCCCCGGCGCGGGGACACGCCTGAGTGGCAGCACAGTCAGGACTATTTCTACGAAAGCGAGGCGATCCCTGCGATCGATCTCACCGATCCGGTTTTCGCCTACAGTCATTGATGAAACCGGCGCACCTCGCGCCCGCATCATCCATCAGTAAAAAAGCAAGGAGTGCAGGATGAAGAACTTGAAGGGCGGTGTGGCCGTGGTCACTGGCGGGGCTTCGGGTCTTGGCAGGGCGATTGCCGAGGAGGCCGCGCGGCGCGGCATGAAGTTGGTGATCGCCGATGTCGAGGCTGGAGCGATGGAGCAGGCCGTTGCTGACCTGCGTGCAGGCGGCGCCGAGGCGATCGGCGTGTTGACCGATGTGACCAGTGCCGCTTCGGTCGAGGCACTGGCGGTCGCGACCGAACAGCATTTCGGGCCGGCCAACCTGCTGTTCAACAATGCCGGTGTCGCATCGGGCGGGCCGATCTGGGAAAGCACCGAAAAGGACTGGAAGTGGCTGTTCGGCGTGAATGTCGATGGCGTCGCCAACGGGGTGCGCAGCTTTACCCCGCGCATGCTCGCGGCAGCCGCTGCAGATCCGGGCTATGAAGGCTGCATCGTGAACACCGCATCCATGGCGGGTCTGGTGACCGCGCCGGGAATGGGCATCTACAGCGTTTCCAAGCACGCGGTGCTGGCTTTGTCCGAATGTCTCTACCACGATCTCGATCTGGTCGGGCCGCAGGTGCGGGCGGCGGTGCTGTGCCCGTTTTATGTGTCCACGAATATCAGCCAGTGCCACCGCAACCGCCCCGCTGATCTGGTCAATGACAGCGGGCCGACCCGCTCGCAGCTGGCCACGCAGGCGATCTCCGCCAAGGATCTTGCCAACGGCACGCTGACGCCCGAAGAGGTGGCTGCGATCACTTTCAAGGCGATCGAGGAAGACCGGTTCTACATCTACCCCAGCCCGGAACAGCTGCCGATCGTAAGAAGCCGTCTCGATCATCTGGGGAACGGCACCAATCCCGACATCCCCTACGACGACATTCCGATGTTCAAGGCGCGGCGGGACAGTTTGAAAGCTGCACTAGCGGGGTGAGTGGGTCGCGCTCTTGCCGTGTGCGCCGCTTGTTGTAACCACATGGCCGTTGCTTCAACGATCTGGCGGCGCGGAGGGTGTGCTTGGCCGAACCGGGAAAACTGGATGAGGAGCTCGATGCCCTACTGCGCCGCCATGCGCGGCAGCGCGTGCTAGCGCGAGGCGAAGCGCTTTACGGCCGCGGCTCGCCGCCCGATGCGCTGTTCTGCGTCGAGCGCGGAATCATTCGCCTGAGTGTCACCAGCCCTGTCGGCCGTGAAGCGGTGCTGGGTCTGGTGACGCCGGGGCACTGGTTCGGCGAGGCATCACTGTTCACCTGCGAGCCGCGCGGCAATGATGCGGTGGCCGCCGTTGACAGCACCGTGCTTATGGTCCCCGCTGCCACCCTGCACGCCTTGATCGACGACCGCTCCGATTATCTACGGCAGTTCCTCGCCATGATGGGCCAGCGTTACAAGGCGGTGCTGAGCCGGATGGACGACACCGTGCTGCTGCCTTTGCCTGAGCGCCTCGCGCGGATCATCGTGCAAATGATCGATGCAGGCGGCAAGGCGGGCGATGCGCCAGTGCTACGTTTCTCGCAGGAGGAGGCCGCTCATATGCTCGGTGCATCGCGGCAAACCGTCAATCGGGTGCTGAAGGAGTGGGAGGCTGCCGGCATTGTGCGCCTGAGCTATCGCACGCTTACCCTGGCAGACCTCACGGCCATACGGCGGCTTTGCCGGGCATGAGCTGCATGGCGAGAGGTGGCAGATCGCAAGGGGGCAAGCCAGCCAATGAGGCTCGCAACGAAGTTAGGAAAGCCGCCATTCGCCTACCCACCCACTTGCAGCCATTTGCGCGCAGCCGACCGACACCCGAAAGCGGACATTTAGGCACGCTGTGCAAACGGCGGCGAGGGCGGTCTAGCCTACCCCAGCCGCGCCAGTGCTGCCGTCAGCCGCTCGACTTCGCCCGCATGATGGGCGAGATCGGCGCGGGCCTTTTCGACCGCTTCGGGCTTGGCCTTTTCGGCGAAGGCGGGGTTGGAGAGGCGGCCGCCTAGCGACTTGGCTTCCTTCTCGGATGCCGCCAGCGCCTTTTCGAGCCGCGACTTTTCGGCCGCGATGTCGACGATCCCTTCGAGCGGGATGACGAACACGTCCTCACCCGCAGTCACCTGCATGGCGGGGCCGGCGGGGGCTTCACCGATGGTCACCGGAGTCAGGCGCGCGAGGCGTTCAATCGCGGCGATCGAGCGCTCGATGGTGCGCGTCGCCACATCAGATGGCGCGGCCAGATAGGCCGCCAGCTTGGCCCCCGGGGGAATGCCGAGTTCGTTCCTGGCGCTGCGGGTGTTGGTGGTGAGGTCGATCACCCAGTCAATCGCGTCGGTTGCTTCCTTGCTGATTTCCGCTTCCGGAGCGGGCCACTGCGCCAGGATCAGCTCGTAGGGGCGCTCACCCAGCTTGTGCCACAGCTCTTCGGTGATGAAGGGCATGAAGGGGTGGAGCATGACGAGGATCTGGTCGAGCGCCCAGCCGGCCACGGCGCGGGTTTCCACGGCAGGCGGGCTGTCCGCGTCGCCGGCGAAGACCGGCTTGATCAGTTCCAGATACCAGTCGCAGAACTTGCTCCACGTGAACTGGTAGATCGCGTTAGCCGCCGCGTCGAAGCGCAGATCCGCCATGGCGCGCTCGATCTCGGTGACGCAGGCAGCGACCTCGCCAATGATCCACTGGTTTGCCGCAAGCCGCGCGGGCGGGGCCTTGACGCTGGCCGAGGCACCGATCCCGTTCGACTGGCAGAACCGCGCCGCGTTCCACAGCTTGGTGGCGAAGTTGCGGTATCCCTCGACCCGCTTCTCATCCATCTTGATGTCACGGCCCTGGCTTTCCATCGCCGCCATGAAGAACCGCAGCGCATCCGCCCCGTACTGGTCGATCAGGCCGAGCGGATCGATCACATTGCCCTTGGACTTGGACATCTTCTGCCCGTCCGGCGCGCGCACCAGCCCGTGCAGGTAGAGCCGCGGCCACGGGTTCTGCCCGGTCATCGCCTGGCCCATCATCATCATCCGCGCATCCCAGAAGAACAGGATGTCGAAGCCGGAGATGAGCAGGCTGTTGGGGAAGTGTTTGTTCAGCAGCGGGGCATCGCTGTCCGGCCAGCCCAGCGTGGCGAAGGGCCACAGGGCACTGGAAAACCAGGTGTCGAGCACGTCCTCGTCCTGCCACAGCGTGACCGCCGCGCCTGCCAGAGCTTGTGCGGCTTCCGCAGTTTCAGCGACGTAGCACTTGCCATCGTCGCCGTACCACGCCGGAATCCGGTGGCCCCACCACAATTGCCGGGAAACGCACCACGGCTGGATGTTGTCCATCCAGTTGAAGAAGGTCTTTCCCCAGGTCTTGGGCACGATCTCGATCGCGCCGCTGCGGACCGCCTCCATCGGCTTCACCGCCAGCTTTTCCGCGTCGACATACCACTGGTCGGTCAGCCAGGGTTCGATCACCACACCGCCGCGGTCCCCGAACGGGGTCTGGATCGTGCGCGGCTCGGCGTCGTGTTCTTCGCCGTCCTTGTCGACGTGGGGGATGAGGCAGCCGTGTTCCTTCATCCGCATGACCACCCGCTCGCGCGCGCCGTCCACACCATCGCGCCGGAAGCGGTGCAGGCCGAGGAACTCTTCCGGCACCAGGCCGTCAGCGGTCTGGCAGACGTTGCCATCGGCATCGAGCATGTTGAGCATGGCGGCTGGCGCAAACCCGGCGCGCTTGCCCACCTCGAAGTCGTTGAAATCGTGCCCCGGGGTGATCTTGACGCAGCCGGAGCCGAGTTCCGGATCGGCGTGCTCGTCGGCCACCACCGGAATGCGCCGGCCGGTCAGCGGCAGGATCACATGCTTGCCGACCACGCTCGCATACCGTTCGTCGGCCGGATTCACCGCCACTGCCATGTCGGCCAGCATCGTCTCGGGCCGGGTGGTGGCGACGACGAGATAGTCCTTGCCCTCGCTGGTGGTGACGCCGTCAGCCAGCGGATAGCGGAAGTGCCAGAACCCGCCCTTGACCTCGCGCGTCTCCACTTCGAGGTCGCTGATCGCGGTCTTGAGCTTGACGTCCCAGTTGACCAGCCGCTTGTCGCGGTAGATCAGCCCCCGGCCGTGGAGATCGACGAAGGTTTTCGTCACCGCCCGGGTGAAGTGCGGGTCCATGGTGAAGGCTTCCAGATCCCACGCCACGGATTCGCCCAGCCGGCGCATCTGGTCGAGGATCATGCCGCCGGATTCGGCCTTCCATTCCCAGACTTTGGCGATGAATTCCTCGCGCGTGTAGTTGGTGCGCTTGTCGCCGCGCGCCTCCATCTGGCGTTCGACCACCATCTGGGTGGCTATGCCGGCGTGATCCATGCCAGGCAGGAACAGGGCATCCTTGCCGCGCAGCCGTTCATACCGAATCACCACGTCCATCAAGGTGTGGTCGAGCGCGTGGCCGATGTGCAGGCTTCCCGTCACATTGGGCGGCGGCAAGACGATGGTGAAGGGCTCGGCATCGGGCCGATCGGGCCGGAACAGGCCGTGCGTTTCCCAGTGGGCATACCATTTTGCCTCAATGGCCGCGGGATCGAATGTCTTGTCGAGCGTTGTGGTCATGATGTTTGTTCGCTGATGCTCACGTCGGGTGCCGGCCGGCACCGCGTTGAATAACGTAGTACGCGCCCATGCCAGCGCGCGCGCTGCGGCGCAACATGGGGGAATCGTGGGTGGAACACCGGCTTGTGCCATCTGCCTTTTGTCCGCATAGGTGCGGGCGATGAGCGACGGCGCGTCATACCGGCTGGAGGAGCGCGGCGGCACCGGTTCGGTGCTGGTGCTCGCGGGCCCCTACATGGTTTCCACAATTGCTGCCGTGGTCGATGATCTGCGCGCGCTCGATCCGGTGCCGGCCATCGATCTTGCCGAGGTGAGCGAGATCGACACGGTCGGCGCCTACGTCATCTCGGCGCTGGCGAGCGACCATGGCGCTGAGGTGACCGGCGGGAGCGAGCGGGCCATGCGGCTGATCGCCGCGCTCGAAAAGCTGGGGCAGCCGGACAGCGAGGTGCAGCTGCACCCTTCGCTGATCGAAGGCACCCCGGCCCGGATCGGCAAGTCGATTACCGAATTCGGCACGGGTGTGCGCGGCGTGGTCGGGTTTCTTGGCCAGGTGATCGTGGCGGGGGGATCGCTGATCCGGCATCCCTCGCGCTTCCGGGGCAAGGCGCTGGTCCACCAGCTTGAGCTGGTCGGGGTCGATTCCCTGCCGATCATCGGCCTGATGAGCTTCCTGATCGGGATCGTGATTGCCCAGCAAGGCGCGGTGCAGTTGCAGCAGTTCGGGGCCGAATCGCTCACGGTCAACCTGGTCGGGCGGATTACCTTGCGCGAGCTGGGCGTGCTGATGACCGCGATCATGGTCGCTGGCCGGTCCGGCTCGGCTTTTGCCGCGCAGCTCGGCACGATGAAGCTGACCGAGGAAATCGACGCCATGCGGACCATCGGCATCTCGCCGATCGAGGCGCTGGTGATCCCGCGCATCCTGGCCGCGACCTTCATGATGATCCTGCTCGGCTTCTATGCCTCGGTGGTGGCCATCATCGGCGGGGCCGTGGTGGGCGACGTGATGCTGGGCATCCCGTTCCTGACCTTCCTTGAGCGGATCAAGGAAGTCGTGCCGACGCATGACCTGTGGGTCGGCCTGATCAAGGCGCCGGTATTCGGCCTGATCGTGGCGCTGGCGGGGTGCTACAACGGGATGCAGGTCAAGGGGAACTCGGAAGAAGTGGGCCGCCGCACCACGCTGGCGGTGGTTTCCGCCATCTTCGCGGTGATCGTGCTCGATGCGTTCTTCGCGGTGTTCTTTACCGAGCTGGGCTGGGGATGAGCGAACAGGCCGCCGCCCGGCTCGAACGCCACGCCCGCTATCGCGGCGAGTACCCGATTGTCGTCCAGGGGCTGGTCAACAAGTTCGGCGATTTCGCCGTGCACGAGGGGCTCGACCTCAAGGTGCGGCGGGGCGAGATTATCGGCGTGGTCGGCGGATCGGGCACCGGCAAGTCCGTCCTCATGCGCTCGATCATCGGGCTCCAGATCCCGGACGAAGGACATATCGAGGTGTTCGGCCGCTCGCTGACTGACGGCGATCCGGAGGAAGTCCTCGGCGTGCGCAACCGCTGGGGCGTGCTGTTTCAGGGCGGCGCGCTGTTCTCCACCCTCACCGTGGGCGAGAATGTCGAGGTTCCGCTCAAGCAGTTCTACCCGGAGATCGATGCCGGGCTGCTCAAGGAAATCGCCCGTTACAAGGTCATGCTGTCGGGCCTGCCGGAAGATGCGATCGACAAGTTTCCGTCCGAGCTTTCGGGCGGGATGCGCAAGCGCGCCGGGCTGGCGCGGGCGCTGGCGCTCGATCCGGAGCTGCTGTTCCTGGATGAGCCGACCGCCGGGCTCGACCCGATCGGGGCCGCCGCCTTTGACCACCTGACCCGCGAACTGAAAGCCACGCTGGGCCTCACGGTGTTCCTGATCACCCACGATCTCGACACGCTCTATGAAATCTGTGACCGGGTGGCGGTGCTGGCGGACAAGAAGGTGATTGCCGTCGGTACGATCCCCGAACTGCTCGAAACCGACCACCCGTGGATCGACGAGTATTTCAACGGTCCGCGTGGCCGGGCGGCGCGCGCTTCGCAGGAACGGCACAAGCCGGGCGGGCACACACAGGCAGGCAAAGCGTTGGACAAGTCCGGACCGGGCGGGGCATAAGGCAGGGCAATGGAAACACGGGCAAACCACGTATGGGTCGGCGTCGTCACCCTGGCGCTGCTGGCCATGCTGGCGGCGGCGATCGTCTGGCTGGCGCAGCTCGGGCAAGGCAGCACCAAGGATTACGACATCTTCTTCAAGCAGTCGGTCGACGGGCTGGCGCGGGGATCGCAGGTGTCTTTCTCCGGCGTGCCGGTGGGTCAGGTGAAGGAAATCGAGCTTTACCCGGAAGACCCGGAGTTCGTCCGCGTGCGGGTGGAAGTGGAAAAGGAAGTGCCGATCCTGGTCGGCACCACCGCCACCATCCAGGGTTCGTTCACCGGCGGGTCGACCATCCTGCTGGAGGGCGCGCGCAGCGGCCAGCCGCCGATCACCTGCGAAACGACCGCCTGCACCGAAGGCGTGCCGATCATCCCGCCCAAGGCGGGCGGGTTCAACGCGATCCTCGCCAATGCGCCACTGCTGCTCGAACGGCTGGCGACGCTGACTGAGCGGCTGACCGGGCTGCTGTCGGATGAGAACCAGGCGGAACTGACCGGCATCCTGCGCAACACCAACCGCATGAGCGCCGATCTGGCCGAGGCCACGCCGCAGATGAAGGGCACGCTGGCCGAGCTGCAGACCACCTTGCGCGAAGCGGGCGAGGCGCTTGACGCGTTCGAGCAGGCGACCAAGTCGACCGACCAGCTGATCAATCAGGAAGGCGCCGCGCTGGCCGTCCAACTGCGTGAAACGCTGAGTGCGACCAACAAGGCAGCGCTGTCGCTTTCGGCCACGCTGGAAGACGCCCGGCCTGCCACCCGGCAGCTGGCGGAAACCACGCTCCCCGCGGCCGAGGCGATGATCAAGGATCTGGAAGCGACCAGCAAGGCGCTGCGGGCGGTGACCGAGCGGATCGAGAGTGAAGGCGCCGGCGGTCTGCTGGGCGGGCAGAAACTGCCGGATTACGAGCCATGAGGGCGGCGATGAAAGGGCAAAAGGCAATGGCGCGCATATCGAAGGCCGTTCTGGCAGGCGGGCTGGCCATGGCGCTGGCCGGCTGCATCAGCCTGGGCAGCGAGCCGCCGCCAAGCTTGCTCTCGCTCACCGCCACGGCCATGGCTCCGGCGGGCAGCGCGACCAGTGGCGACCCGGCGAGCGCCATCGCGATCCTTGAGCCAGGCGCCCCGCAAAGCCTCGACGTGGCCCGGGTCCCGGTCCAGATCGACGACACCGAAATCGCCTATCTCAAGGATGCCGTCTGGGTGGAGAAACCCGCCCGGCTGTTCCAGCGTCTGCTGGCCGAAACGGTCAGGGCGCGGACCGGCCGGCTGGTGACCGATGGCGAAACGCCTGCCATTGGCGCTGTTACGCGGATCGAGGGCTCGCTGGGGGCCTTCGGCTATGACGCGCGGACCTCGTCGGTGGTGGTGCGCTACGATGCGGTCCGTGCCGGGGCGGGCGACAGTGTCCAGACGCGGCGGTTCGAGGCGGTCGTGCCGGGCGTGGCGGCAGAGGCCGGACCGGTCGGCCGCGCCCTGAACGAGGCGGCCAACCAGGTCGCAGGGGAGGTAGCAGCATGGGTGTCTGGCGGCTGATAGCACTGTTCGCGCTGGCGGGTTCGCCCGCCATGGCCGAACCGGTCACGATCTACGGTACCCGCGCAGGCGAGGTCGCCTACGATGCCGATCCGTTTGGCGGCAACCCTTTTGCCAGCGCGGTCGTCGCAGCACTGGGCGACGCGGGTGAGGACGGGGCCTTCGCCATTGAAGTGACCACCGGCGAATTGAGCGGCGGTTATCAGATTGCCGATGCCAGCCAGCTTGGCGAGCTGACCCTGCGGCTGGCACCTGCGGAAGACGCTGTGGCGCTGGTGGTGGTGTTTGCCGATTACGGCGATCTTGCCGGTCTGCCCTCGCTGCCCGGTGCGGCGTTCGATGCGATGCGGGTGGCCAACGCCCTGCGCGGCGCGGGCTATACCGTCGCCATGGCAGTGCCTGCCAATGCTGCCGAATACCGCGGGGCTCTGGCCGAATTTGCCGCAGCGAGCGCGAACTATGATCGCGCGCTGATCTACACCACGGGCCACGGAATCGAGCCTGACGGCTACGCCTTCCTGCTGCCCCCCGATGTCGATGCGCTGGCCAATCCGGGGCCGGGCGATGCAATCGGGCTTGACGAAGTGGGGCAAAGCCTCAGGGCCAGCGGCACCAACCTGCTGCTTTATGCCGGGTGCCGCGAGAACCTCATGCCCCACGAAGCCGCGCAAGCCGTGCGAACGCGGCGGCTGCGCTGAAATCACCGCCGCGCCGCACCCGGCGTGCTTCGGCCTGTTCGTCCCAGCCCCACAGCTCGGCCTGCCACAGCTCTTCCAGGCTGGCGGCCTGCCACAGGGTGTCGACGTCAGCCTCCGGGTCCAGCGCGGACAGTGCCACGCAGAGTGAGGCGGCAAGCGAGGCCATCGCCTGCACCGCTGCCAGCGTGAACGGGTCCATCGCGGCCAGACGCGCGGCGAACACGGCCATGGTTTCGGGCGGCTGCGGCCGGTGGAGCACGCCGCTGACCCGCTCCATCCGGACGTCCAGCCGGGCCTCCACCGCCTTCAGCAAAGGCTCCCACACTTCCTGCTGGCGGCGATAGAGCGGCTCGTCCGGATCGGCCCGGTAACAAAGGGTGTCGGTCTCGGCGTATCGCAGCAGCTGCTGGGCCAGGGCTGCGGGCTGCACTGCATCGATGGCGTAATCGGCCATGTCGCGAAAGGGCAGGCTGGCCGGGTCAATGTCATCGCCTTGCCCGCGCCATTCCTCCGCCAGGGCCTGTGCCAGAGCCTCGGTCGGAACGACCTGCGGCGCGCCCTGCGGGGTACGGATCGCGCGCCCGTCCAGCAGTACGCGCCAGCCGCCATCGGCCCTGGCAACGGTTACCTCGCGATAGAACCGCTTCATGCGCCCGGGCTTTTCCAGCGCTTGGCAAGGACGCGGGGCATGAAGAACACGTCAAACAGGCCGAACACCAGCAGCAGCCCGCCCACCCACTGCGGCAGGTCGAGCGCACCCTGGGTGACAGCGAGGCCGGCCAGCACCATGGCCACCCCCACCAGCCGCACCAGCTGGATTGCGAAGAAGCGGTTGCGGGCGTGATCGTCGGTCATGACAGGTAGTCTCCCAGTTGGGCGGCGCTCGATACCACCACCTCGGCTCCGGCTGCGGCCAGCTCGTCCGCCGGGTGATAGCCCCAGTCGACCCCGATTGCGCGAACCCCGGCAGCCCGGGCCATGTCCATGTCGAAACTGGTATCGCCAATCATGACGGCCGCTCCGGGCAGGGCGCCCGCTTCATGCAGGGCCGCTTCGAGCATGGCGGGATGGGGCTTGGAAGGGTGCCGGTCCGCCGTTTGCAGGGTGACGAACCGATCGAGCAGGCCATGCCCGGCGAGGCAGGCGCTCAACCCGCGGTCGGACTTGCCGGTGGCCACGCCCAGCGCCCAGCCCGACTGGGCCAGACGGTCCACCAGCTCGGCGATCCCCTCGAACAGGGGCTCTTCCAGCGTGCCGCCGGTGCGGGCGGAGCGGAACGAATCCTTGTAGGCTTCCACCACCATCCGTTGCAGGTCTTCCGGCACGTCGGGGGCGAGGTGGCGCACCGCCTGCGGCAGGCTCAGGCCCACGATGCGCCGGATCAGCGGGCGCGGCGGGCCGGGCAGGCGGGCAAAGGCAAAGGCTGCCTCCATCGCTTCGCACACTGCGGCCTGGCCATCCACGAGTGTGCCGTCGCAATCGAACACGGCGAGCCTGACGGTCATGGCGCCAGTGTCCGGATCAAGTGCGCCAGCGCGGGGGAGCCAGCCTGCTCCAGCCCGTCGATAATCCGCGCGCGGTCGTCCGCGCTCTTGTTCTGCGAGAGTTTCAGGGTGGGCCGCCAGGCGAGGATTTCCATCTCGTAACCGGCGATGGCGCTCAGCAGCTTGCGCCAGATATCGGACGGGGTCTCCGTGGCGGACCACCCTTCGCCGCCCAGACCGGTTTCGTACTTCTCAATCAGGGTATGGAGCAGGGCCTCAAGCCCGTCCTGGTCCATCCGCCGCACCCGGCCTTCCAGCTCCAGGCTGACATAGTCCCAGGTCGGCACCGTGCCGCGCTGGGCATACCAGCGCGGGCTGACGTAGGCGTCCGGACCGTTGATGGTGACCAGTGCGGTCGCCCCGTCGAGATGC
The DNA here is from genome assembly GCF_035319885.1 of Altererythrobacter sp. H2. NCBI lineage: Bacteria > Pseudomonadati > Pseudomonadota > Alphaproteobacteria > Sphingomonadales > Erythrobacteraceae > Altererythrobacter > Altererythrobacter sp. H2. The sequence goes on along the minus strand of NZ_CP141285.1, from coordinate 2,969,139 downwards.
TTCGCAAGGGCGTTGGCCCGGGCGAGGTGGAACTGCACCGCGCCGTCGCCGGTGGAGAGCAACGGCGTGTGGGCCACCCGCGGGCCATCCGGCGTCGTCAGGAACACCATGCCGAAGCCGATCTGGTCGATCAGCGTTTCAAGCAGGGCGCGGTCATCGTGGCGGTACTGCGGGTTGGGGTGCATCAGCGCCGTTCTCTGGGACCTGCCTTTGGCCCCGGTTTGGGTTTTGCGGGGGGCCGGGCGGCCGGTTTGCCTGCGGGTTTGGGCCCCGGCTTAGGCCCTGACCGGGCGGGCGCTTTCGCCCCGGGTTTCGGGGCAGATTTCGGTGCCGACTTCAGGGGGGGCTTGCCCTTCGCGGCCGGTCTCGGCCTGGCCGCTGCGCCGGTTGCCGCCCCGGGCTTGAGTTCCTTGGGTACACCGCGACCGCGCCGCTCGCCCTTGCGTGCCTTGCGATACTGCTTGGCGTGGGTGCGGGCGATCTGCTTCTTTTCCTCGCGGCTGCGCGCCACTTCCGTTTCGCGCAGCGGCGCGGCATCGCTCAGCCCTTCATCGAAGCCGAGCTGCTCCATGCTGGCAGCGAAATGCTCGGGCAGATCGGCGGTCACGTCGAGCGTGCCGCCGCCCCCTTTTCCGTCACTGGGTTCACCGATCACCAGACGCCGGGCATGGAGGTGCATCTTGCGGCTGATCGAGCCGGTCAGGAAGGCTTCCTGCCCGCCATACTTGCCGTCACCGACAATCGGATGGCCCATCGCGGCCAGGTGGACGCGCAGCTGGTGGGTGCGGCCGGTGAAGGGCTCCAGCTCGACCCAGGCGGCGCGCTTGCCCGCGCTGTCGACCACACGGTAGCGGGTCAGGGCGGGCTGGCCGTTTTCGTGATCGACGTGCATCTTCTCGCCGCCGGTGCCGGGCTGCTTGGCCAGCGGGGCGTCGATGGTTCCTTCGCGCACGTCCGGCACGCCCACCACCAGCGCCCAGTAGACCTTCTTCGCACTGCGTCCGGCGAACCGCTTGGAATAGGCTGCCGCGCTGCCCGGAGTGCGGGCCACCAGCAGGACCCCCGAGGTATCCTTGTCAAGCCGGTGGACGAGGCGCGGGCGCGGCCCGTCTCCTTCCACGAAGGCATCGAGCAGGCCGTCGACGTGCCGGTGGGTGCCGCTGCCGCCTTGCGTCGCGAGGCCGGGCGGCTTGTTGAGCACGATCGCGCTCGGCGTCTCGCGCAGCACCATCGCGCGGGCCTGTTCGACATCGGCTTCGCTCAGGGCGCGGGGGGCGCGGGGCGCGCGCTCGGCCTGCTCGCCCCCGGGGGGAACCCGCAGCACCTGGCCCGCCTCGAGCCGATCTTCCGGCTTGGCCCGTGCGCCGTCGACCCGGATCTGGCCGGTCCGCGCCCAGCGCGACACCGTGGCAAAGCCGACCTGCGGCAGGTGCCGCTTGAACCAGCGGTCCAGCCGGATGCCGTCATCGTCGGGCGCGATGGTGAACTGGCGGACAGACTCGCTCATGCCGTCACCCGCATCGCAATAAGGCCGAGATAGAGCCCGGTGAGGCCGGCGAGGACCGAGACCAGCGCATAGGCCATCGCCGCCCAGGCCTGCCCGCGTTCGATCAGCATCATCATTTCCAGGCTGAAGCTGGAAAAGGTGGTAAACCCGCCGAGCAGGCCGACCCCGATCAGCAGGCGCCACTGGTCGCCGCTCTGACCCATGTCGGGGCCATTGCGCGCCAGCCAGCCCATCAGCAGGCCCATGGCGAGGCTGCCGGTGACGTTGACGGCCAGCGTGGCCCAGGGAAAGGCGGTCATCGCCTGTGGGCCGAGCAGCGCGGTCATCCCGCGCCCGGTCTGGTATCGCAATACGGCCCCGGCCGCCCCGCCAAGGGCAACGTTGAGTGTGGCGGCAAGCGGGGAAAGCATGGTCATCGCCGCCCCTTAGCCGGGTTGGGCCACGCTGCAAAGCCGCCCTGGGGCCTGCGCTTGGACTTGCCAAACCGGCCCGATTCGACTAGGCGCGCCCTTGTTCGAGCCGATCCGGCATGGATTCGGCACAATTTTCGTTTGTATTCCAAGGCGCACCCCCGCGCTTATGCGGGCTCTGGGCCTTTGCTGTGAGGTGTTGTATTTTATGCAGATCATCGTTCGCGAAAACAATGTCGACCAGGCTCTGCGCGCGCTCAAGAAGAAGCTGCAGCGTGAAGGTGTTTATCGCGAGATGAAGCTGCGCCGCCATTTCGAAAAGCCGAGCGAGAAGCGCGCCCGTGAAAAGGCCGCTGCCGTCCGCCGCGCCCGCAAGATGGAGCGCAAGCGGGTGGAACGCGACGGGGGCAAGTAAGACCCTGTCCGGCGCCATATTTGGCGCTTGAACCCGTCACAGCGATAAGCCATCAGGGCGCGGAATTTCCATCCGCGCCCTTTTGCATGTCAGGAATCCGCAATGGCCGAAATCACCCGCGTCCCGATCCAGCCCATCGCCAAGGGCTCCCTGACCAAGCTCTGGCTTGGCGTTGCTGCCGCCATCGCGCTCGGCGCGGGGATTGCCTGGGCCGCGGTTCCGGCAGGCGTCACGGTCGATACGGTCCAGGCCGGGACCGGGGTCAACCCGGGCGAGAGCGACGTCCTGTTCGTCAAGTACACCGGCAAGCTGGCTGACGGCACGGTGTTTGACGAGTGGGCCCCGCCGCCGATCCCGGTCGAGGGCTTCTTCCCTGAAGGAAGTCCGCTGTTCATGGGCAATGTCGTCCCCGGTTTTCGCGAGGGCGCCATGAAGATGCAGAAGGGCGGCAAGTACGTGATGGAGATCCCGGCGTCCAAGGCCTATGGCGACGCCCCGCCGCCGGGTTCGCAGGTGCCGGCCAATGCCGACCTGACGTTCGATGTCGAACTGATCGATTTCATGAGCGAGGAAGATTTCCAGCGCCGCCTGCAAGCCTTGCAGCAGGTCATGCAGATGCAGCAGGAACGGCAGGGCGGTGCGCCGGGTGGCCAGCCAGGCGGGGCGATGCCGCCCTCGGCGCAGCCGGTTCCGATGCCGCAACCTGCGCCGCCGCCGCAGCAGTAAGCGCACGCCGCTTGAAGGCGGCTGGTGGCGCTGCTAGCGCCGCATTATCCATTCTTTACGCAAGGAAACTGCCATGTCGGTGGACAAGGCTACCGTGGCGAAGATTGCCTCGCTCGCCCGCATCAGGATGACCGATGAGTCGCTGGAACGCATGGTTCCCGAACTCAACGGTATCCTCGACTGGGTCGAGCAGCTGGGCGAGGTCGACACCAGCGGCGTGGAGCCGATGACCGCTGTCATCCCCAACACCCTGCGCCTGCGCGCCGACGTGATCGATGCCGATCCGCTGACCGGCGGCGGCCGCCGCGATGCGGTGCTGGCCAATGCCCCGGCGGCGGAACATGGCTTTTTCGGCGTGCCCAAGGTGATCGAATAATGACTGATCTCACCAATCTCGGCATCAAGGCCATTCGGGACGGCGTGGCCGCGGGTGACTTCACCGCGCGCGAAGTGGCGGAAGCCTTCAACGCCGCCGTCGCCGGAGCGGCTGCGCTCAATGCCTTCATCGTCACCACCCCGGACCATGCGCTGGCTGCCGCCGACGCGGTCGATGCCGCGCGGGCGAAAGGCGAGCCACTGGGCACAATGGCCGGCGTGCCGATCGGGATGAAGGACCTGTTCGCCACCCGGGGCGTGCAGACCACCGCGGCCAGCCATATCCTCGAAGGGTTCAAGCCCGAATACGAAAGCACTGTCAGCCGGAACCTGTGGAACGCTGGCGCGGGCATGCTGGGCAAGCTCAACCTTGACCAGTTCGCGATGGGTTCGTCGAACGAGACGAGCTATTTCGGCAATGTCATCTCGCCCTGGCGCAAGGAAGGCAGCGATGCCGGGATGAGCCCGGGCGGCTCTTCCGGCGGGTCGTCCGCAGCGGTTGCCGCGCGGATTGCGCCCGGGGCCACGGGTACCGACACTGGCGGTTCGATCCGCCAGCCGGCGGCCTTTGCCGGGATCTGCGGGATCAAGCCGACCTATGGCCGCTGCAGCCGCTGGGGCGTGGTCGCCTTCGCCTCCAGCCTTGACCAGGCCGGCCCGATGGCCCGCGACGTGGCCGACTGCGCCATCATGCTGGAAGCCATGGCCGGGTTCGATCCCAAGGATGCGACCAGCCTCGACCTGCCGGTTCCGGCTTGGGAAGCGGGCCTCGATGCGGACTTGCGCGGCAAGAAGGTCGGCATCCCGCGCGAATACCGCATGGACGGGACCGACGCCGAGATCCTCGACAGCTGGGAACGCGGCAAGCAGTGGCTGCGCGATGCGGGGGCAGAGATCGTCGATATCAGCCTGCCGCACACCAAATATGCGCTGCCCGCCTACTACATCATCGCCCCGGCCGAGGCTTCGAGCAACCTGGCCCGCTATGACGGTGTCCGGTATGGCCTGCGCGACCTGCCCGAAGGGGCCGGCCTGCAGGACATGTACGCCGCCACCCGCGCCGCCGGTTTCGGGGACGAGGTCAAGCGCCGCATCCTGATCGGCACGTATGTGCTCAGCGCCGGGTTCTATGACGCTTATTACACCCAGGCGCAGAAGGTGCGGGCACTGGTGGCGCGCGATTTCGAGCGCGCCTTTGCGGAATGCGACGTGATCCTCGCACCGACCACGCCGACCGCCAGCTTCCCGCTCGGCTCGCTCAATGAAGACCCGCTGACGATGTATCTCAACGATGTCTTCGCCGTGCCCGCATCGCTCGCCGGGCTCCCGGCGATGAACGTGCCCGCCACGATCAACCGCGATGGCCTGCCGCTCGGCCTGCAGCTTGTCGGCAAGCCGATGGACGAGCAGACCGTGCTCAACGCCGGCCTCGCGATCGAGCAGCGCGCCGGGTTCGCGGCAAAGCCGGAGAAATGGTGGTAAGGTGACCGGCACCGCGACTTTCATCTTGATTTTCCTCGTCGCCTTCGTGCTGATCGGCGGCGTAGTGATGTACCTGTCCAGGACTATCGAACACGGCGAGGCGCGGTTTGATGCGAGCGGCAGGGTGATAACTGACGAAGAGCCCGACCATGGCGAACCGGCCTGCTCTGCGAAGCGCGCCGGGCCGGTTGACAAGACAGGTACCGAGCAATGAGCACTTACCGCATCCAGGGCGCAACCGGCGAATGGGAGGTCGTGATCGGCCTCGAAGTCCACGCGCAGGTTACCAGCCAGTCCAAGCTGTTCTCCGGTGCCAGCACCGCGTTCGGGGCGGAGCCGAACAGCCAGGTCAGCCTGGTCGATGCGGCGATGCCGGGAATGCTGCCGGTGCCCAATGCCGAATGCATCCGCCAGGCGGTCCGCACCGGCATGGCGATCGAGGCCCAGATCAACCGCTGGAGCCGGTTTGACCGCAAGAACTACTTCTACGCCGACCTGCCGCAGGGCTACCAGATCAGCCAGCTCTACCACCCGCTGGTGGGCGAGGGGAAACTGCTGATCGAAGCCGACGAAAAGGCCGGTATCCCCGAAGACAAGATCATCGGGATCGAGCGGATCCATGTGGAGCAGGATGCGGGCAAGCTGATGCATGACCAGCATCCGACCATGTCCTATGTCGACTTGAACCGCTGCGGCGTGGCGCTGATGGAAATCGTCAGCCGCCCCGACATGCGCAGCCCTGCCGAAGCCGGGGCCTACGTGCGCAAGCTGCGCTCCATCCTGCGCTATGTCGGATCGTGCGACGGCAACATGGAGCAGGGTTCGATGCGGGCGGACGTCAACGTCTCGGTCCGCCGCCCGGGTGACGAGTTCGGCACCCGGACGGAGACCAAGAACGTCAACTCGGTCCGCTTCGTCATGGCGGTGATCGAACAGGAAGCGCGCCGCCAGGTCGACCTGATCGAGGATGGCGGCACGGTGGTGCAGGAAACCCGGCTCTACGATCCTGACCGCAACGAGACCCGCTCCATGCGGAGCAAGGAAGACGCGCACGATTATCGCTACTTCCCCGATCCCGACCTGCTGCCGCTGGTGCTGGAGGAGGATTTCCTCGCTGACTGCCGCGCGAGCCTGCCGGAACTGCCCGATGCCAAGCGCAAGCGTTACGTCGAGGTGCTCGGCCTCACCCCCTACAACGCGCGCGAACTGACCGCCGAGGTCGAGACCTTTGCCCGGTTCGAGACCCTGCTGGCCGAAACAGCCTCTGTGCTGGGCAAGGGCGAGCCGGAGGTGGCGACGCAGGTCGCCAACTGGTCGCTCTCGGTCGCGCCCGGAGTGATGAAGGCGCTGGGTGACAGTGCCGACCCGGCCCACGGCACGGCCGCGGCGCAGGCTGCGATCCTGAAGATGCAGGCCGCAGGCGAGATCAGCGGTGGGCAGGCGAAGGAAATCTACGAAATCGTCCTCACCACCGGCCGCGCGCCGGAGGAAATCGCCGCAACCGAGGGGCTCAAGCAGCTCAGCGATACCGGCGCGATCGAAAGCGTGATCGACGAGGTGCTCGCCGCCAACGCCGACAAGGTCGCCGAATACCGCGGCGGCAAGGACAAGCTGTTCGGCTTCTTCGTCGGCCAGACAATGAAGGCGCTCCAGGGCAAGGGCAACCCGGCCGTGGTGAACGACCTGCTGAAGGCGAAGCTGGGCGGGTAGCACTGGCAACCACTTCCAACCAGCGGGGCATATCGACATTGCGGATTAGCAAGGGCCTGATATGCTCATAAAACTGGGGCAATGGACGGGGTTTCAACATGAAGATCAGATCGCTTCTGCGTAGCACGTTCCTTGCGGCCGCCCTGGTGCCAGTAATGTTGGCTGCACCCCTGTCTGCTGAAACATTGTCGAACGATGACGTTATCATGCTATTAGAGGCTGGGCTCGGGGAAGAGGCAGTCATTGCCAAGATCGAAACCAGTGATGGTAATTATCTTACGGATACAGCCAACTTGCTAGCACTGCGCCAGAAGGGCGTGCCGAGTACAGTTATTGCGGCAATGGTCAAAAGGTCCGTTGTGCCAGTGGAAATGTCGGACAGTTCGGCAGACCCCATGGCACCGCATTTTCCAGGCCTATATCTGTTCGATGAAGCGGCTGCCCAACCGCGCATGTGGAAGATCGATCCCACATCTTCCACTCAAACCAAGACCGGCGGGATATTGGGCTATGCGCTCACGGGCGGCATCGCGAGCGCAAGTGTGAAAGCCGTCATTCCCGGCGATAAGGCCAAAATTGCCTCACGGGTAAGTCGGCCGGTTTTTTACGTATATTTTGATAATGATGCCGGAAATTCGAGTGGCATGTTCTCGACAGGTTTTGGCGCTGCCATCCAAACTCCAAACGAGTTTTCTCTCGTGAAACTAATGGAGAAAAAGGGCAAGCGAGAGGCGCGCATTGGCAGCATGAACATCGGCGGTGCCAAGGCGGGCGTTATGGATAAAGATCAGATTGCGTTTGACTATGAGCAGATCGCACCTTCCGTGTTCAAGGTTACGCCGCTGAACGACCTAGAGCCGGGACAGTACGGCTTCGTTTTTGCGGTCGGCGGAGGTGTGGGTCCAGGCCTTGCCGGAAGCGCAGGAACTGCTGGTGCAAGGGTCTTTGCATTCGGGGTCGAATAACCCCGCCAATCACCCCAAACTCGCCATATCGATCACGAAGCGGTACTTTACGTCGCTCGCTTCCATCCGGTCGTAGGCGTGGTTCACGTCCTGGATCGGGATCGTCTCGATTTCCGGCAGTACGCCGTGCTCGGCGCAGAAATCGAGCATTTCCTGCGTTTGGGCGAGCCCGCCGATGCCGCTGCCGGTCAGCACCTTGCGGCCCAGCAGCAGGCCGGAATGCATTTCCGGGAGCATGTCGATCACGCCCACCAGCACCTGCACCCCGTCAATCCGCAGCAGGTGGAGATAGGGCGTCACGTCGTGGCGCACCGGGATGGTGTTGAGCACCAGGTCGAAATAACCGGTCTTCGCCTTCATCGCCACGCGGTCAGTGGTGTTGAGGAAGGCGTGCGCGCCGAGCTTTTCCGCGTCGGCGCGCTTGCTTTCGCTGCGGCTCAGCACGGTCACTTCCGCGCCCATCGCCGCCGCCAGCTTGACCCCCATGTGGCCCAGCCCGCCAAGGCCCGCCACCGCCACCTTGCTGCCCGGCCCGACCTTCCACGTCCGCAGCGGTGAATAGGTGGTGATCCCGGCGCACAGCAGCGGCGCTGCTTCCGCCATCGGCAGGCCTGCCGGCACCTTGAGCACGAACTCCTCGCGGCACACGATCCGGTCGGAATAGCCGCCATAGGTGGGGCTGCCATCGCGCCGGTCAGTGCCGTTGTAGGTGCCGGTCATCCCGCCGTTCTGGCAGTATTGCTCCAGATCGGCGTCGCAGTGGCGGCATTCCATGCAGGAATCGACCATGCAGCCGATTGCCACCCGGTCGCCTATCTGATGGCGCGTGACGCCTTCGCCCACGGCCGCCACCGTGCCGACGATCTCGTGGCCGGGAACAACCGGATAGGTCGAACGGCCCCAGTCGTTGCGGGCCGAGTGCAGGTCCGAATGGCAAATGCCGCAGTGGCTGATGTCGATCAGCACGTCGTCGTGACGCAGGCCCCGGCGGGTGAAGCTGAACGGAGCGAGGCCGCTGTCCGGCGAGGTCGCGGCATAGCCTTTGGCGGGATATTCGTTGGTGGAAGTAGCCATGGACGACACCTTTCGTGGTCAGAACTGGAACGAGCCGCAGGCTCGCAAGGGCGACTGCCCGCCGGCCGGTAGGCCGCCCCCGCGGAGGCGTTGGCGCAGCCAACTAGCCGTGAGCGATCATTTCGGCGGCATTCTTATGGCGCCATCCAGCCGGAACTGGTGGCCGTTGATATAGCCGTTGCGGGCAATCTCCAGCACCAGCGAAGCGAATTCCTCCGGGTGGCCGAGCCGCTTGGGGAAAGGCACGCTGGCGTTCAGTTGTTCCCACATCGGCGGGTTGCGATCCTTCATCCCCAGCATCAGCGGGGTGGCGAAGATGCCGGGCATGATCGAATTGACCCGGATGCCCAAGTCCATCAGGTCGCGCGCCATCGGCAGGACCAGGCCATTCACCCCGGCCTTGCAGCTGCCGTAGATGACCTGGCCGATCTGCCCGTCCTGCGCCGCGACGCTGGCGGTGAGGACAATCGCGCCGCGCTCGCCGTCATCGGTCACCGGATCGCTGTTGGCCATGCCGAGCGCCGAGATCGAGGCAACGCGGTAACTGGCGACCAGCACGCCTTCCGCGCCGAAGGCATAGTCTTCAGTCGAGAGCCGCTTGTAACCGCCGCTGGCCTTGTCCCAGCCCACGGTCTTGCCCCGGCGGCTGGCCATGGCACAGTGCACGGTCAGGCGTTCCTGCCCGTGGGCGGCGCGGGCGGCGGCGAACCCGGCCTCGACCGATTCCTCGCTCATGATGTCGACATGGTGAAAGCTGCCGCCGATCTCCTGCGCCGTGGCTTCGCCTGCCTCGTCGTTGATATCGAAGATGGCCACCTTGCACCCGGCGGCGGCCAGCGCCCGCGCAGTCTCTTGGCCCAGGCCGGAAGCCCCGCCGGTGACGACGGCGGCAAGCTCTGATCCGATCTTCATCTTAATGCCTCTCCCTTGTTCAGTGCGCGTAACTCTATCCCTCGGGTCGCCCGGCGCAAGCGCGCGATTGATAGGACAGGATGCCTATCGAGGATTGACGCAGCCGCTCTGCGCCCGCATTCCCGCATCGACATTCCCAACATGAGCTTGTTCCCGATGGTCGCACTTGCCCCCACACGACGCCGCTTTCTCGCCGCGACCGGCAGCGCCTTTGCCGCGCTGGTTGCGAGCGGCTGCTCTACCCGGATGGCGGCAAGCGGCGCGATGGCTGACGGCTATGGCGCTCTGGTGCCCGATCCGGCCGGCCTGCTCGACCTGCCGCAGGGCTTTTCCTACCGCGTCATCTCCAGCCTCGGCGATGCGATGGACGATGGCGGCACTGTGCCTGACGCAGCCGACGGCATGGGCTGTTTCGACATTGGCGGCGGCAAGCTCGCGCTGGTCCGCAACCACGAACTGCGCCCCGGCCAGGGGGCGGGGGCCACGCTCACCAGCGGGTATGGCACCATGCCGGATGGTTCGTTCATGCCCGGCGGCACCACCACGCTTGTGCTCGATGCCAGGACCCTCAAGGTCGAGCGCCAGCACCGCTCGCTCGCCGGAACGATCCGCAACTGTGCCGGCGGGGTGACCCCCTGGGGCAGCTGGCTCACGTGCGAGGAACCGTCCAGCCTGCTCACCCGCACCACCCACCACGGCTATGTGTTCGAAGTGCCGGCCACGGCAACCGGGCTGGTCGATCCCGTGCCCCTGAAGGCGATGGGCCGCTTCAACCACGAAGCCGCCTGCATCGATCCGGCCAGCGGCATGGTCTACCAGACCGAGGACCGGGAGGACGGCTTGCTCTACCGGTTCGTGCCCAAAGTGGCGGGCAAGCTGGCTGAAGGCGGAACCTTGCAGGCGCTGGTGATCGAAGGGGGCGTGACCGACACCCGCAACTGGAGCGGGCTGGACGTGGCACGCGGAGCCAGACTGCCGGTGCGCTGGATCGACCTCGACGATGTCGAAGCACCCAAGGACGATCTGCGCACCCGAGGCATTGCGGCTGGCGCGGTTCCGTTTGCGCGGGGTGAGGGCATGTGGATGGGCGAGGGCGAGCTCTACTTCTGCTGCACCAACGGCGGCGCGGCCAAGCTGGGCCAGATCTTCCGGCTGGTGCCGGGCCGCGGCGGCAAGGCCGACACGCTCGAGCTGTTCTTCGAATCCGACAGCACCGAGCAGTTCAACTATGGTGACAACCTGGTGGTTGCGCCCAATGGCCACCTGGTGGTGTGCGAAGACCAGTACAGCGATACGGTCGACAACTACCTGCGCGGGATCGACACCTCTGGCCGTGCCTATCCGCTGGCGCGGCTGAAGCAGCAGACCGAGCTGGCCGGGGCCTGCTTCGCGCCCGATGGCAGGACGCTGTTCGTCAACGCCTACAGCCCCACCCGCACGCTGGCGATCACGGGGCCCTGGCGGGCCTGAGGCGCGCCTGACCGGCACCGCCGATGCCTGCGTTTTTCCTGGCCCTTGTGGCTGCCGCGCTGCTCTCGCTGGGCGCGCGCGATCAGGTGCTGGTCGGGCGGCTGGCGCTGGCGCGCGGCGGGGCGGCCGGGCTGATCCCGGTGGTGCTGGTGGTGACCGCGCTTTCCAGCGGGCTGATGGCCTGGGGCGGATCGCTGGTGGCGGCCCTGTTGCCCCCTGCGGCGAAATCGATGCTGGTCGCCTTCGCGCTGGGGGCGGCGGCATTCGAGCTGGCCTGGACCCGCAAGGACACCGTACCGCGCGAGCCGACCCATTCGCAGTTTGCCCTGTTCGTCGTCCTGCTGGCGCGGCAGCTGGGTGATGCCGCCCGGTTCTGTGTCTTCGCGCTGGCGGCGGCGACCGCCAACCCTCCCTTGAGCGCGCTGGGTGGGTGGCTTGGGGGCGCGGCAGTGCTGGTGGTGACTCTGCTTGCGCCGGAGGATCTGGCCGACCCGGCGCGACTGCGCCCGCTCCGGCTGGTGCTGGCAGGGCTGTGCGCGATCGCGGCCCTGATCCTGGCCCTGGGCGCACGCGGCCTGCTATAATCGAGTTAGCCGATTAATGACATCGTGACTAATCGGGAAACGGAAAAACTCAACGGGCGTATAGTCTCCGAAAGGGGAATCGATATGACCGATACCAAGCACAATTCGAAACAGGCGCTGGTGGAAGGCCTCAACGGCCTGCTGGCCGATTATCTGGCGCTTTACCTCAAGACCAAGAACTTCCACTGGCATGTGTCCGGGCCGCGCTTCCGCGACCTGCACCTGCTGTTTGACGAGCAGGCCGCCCAGCTGATCGGCGTGGTCGATCTGATCGGCGAGCGTGTGCGCAAGAACGGCGCGGCCACGCTGACCTCGATCGGATCGGTGGTCGCGCATACGCAGGTCGCCGATCAGGACGATGCCGCGCTTTCGGCAGAGAAGATGGTCGAGGAACTGCGCCGTGATAACGCGGCGCTGGTCAAGCGCCTGCGCATGGTCAAGGAACTGGCTGGTGAAGCTGGCGACAACGCCACTGACGGGATCATCGACGACTGGACCGACCAGGCCGAGGAACGGGTCTGGTTCCTGACTCAGACCGCCGCCTGATCCCCGGCACTGGCGCATACCTATTCCCCTGCCTGCCGGGCTTTTCCGGGCGGGCAGGGGATTGCGCGCCGCGCCCGGCTGCGTCACCAAGGGGCGATGGAAAAACCTGCAGAACTGCCCGCAGAATTGATTGCCGACGCCGACAGCCGTGCCATTGCGGACTGGCTTGAAAATGCGCTTGGCGCAGCATTTGAGCGCGCCAGTGGCACTGTGGCGGTGACGGTCCCCGGCGGTTCCACCCCGTTCCCGATCCTGGCTGAACTGGTGCGGCGCGAACTCGACTTTGCCCGGTTGGAGGTCTGGCCCAACGATGACCGGATCGTGCCGGAGGACCATGAGGCATCCAATACCGGCAAGCTGCGTGCGCTGCTCGAACCGGCCGGCGCGCGGGTGGTCGCTTTGACAGAGGACGCCCTGCCGCCGCACTTCGCGCTGACCTGGCTCGGCATGGGAGAAGACGGGCACATCGCCTCGCTGTTTCCCAACACCGATCCCGATCCGGCAGACCCTGCCATGGTGCGCCGCCTGACGCCCGATCCCCTGCCGCCGCACGCCCCGTTTGACCGGATCACGCTGACCATCCCGGCCCTGCTCGATTGCGATGCGCTGCTGTTCGTGATGCGCGGGGCTGACAAGCGGGCCGTCTTTTCGGCGGCCCTGGCGGGCGAGAGCGACCTGCCCGTGGCCCGGTTGCTGGCCGCGGGCAGCGGGCAGCCGGTCACATGCTTCACCTGATCCCGGCACCGCTGCACCGCGCGCTCCTGCCGCTGGCGCACCGGCTGCGGCGGCGCTGGCGGCAGTGGCGCAAGGTGCCGCTGGCCGGGTGCAGCGTAATCGTGACCCGGATCGACGGCGCGGTGCTGCTGGTGCGGCACAGCTATGGTTCGGGCCACTGGTCGCTGCCCGGGGGCGGGATTGGCCGGGGCGAGCCGCCCGAGGCCAGCGCGCGGCGTGAACTGCACGAGGAACTGGGGCTGGAGCCCTATCGCATGGCGCTGGTGGGGGTGCTGGAGGAAACTGTCTCGGGCTCTTTCCATACTGCCCACCTGTTTCACTGCGTGGTCGACCGCGAGCCGGTGATTGACCGGCGCGAAGTGATCGAGGCGCGCTTTTTTCCGACCCATTCGCTGCCCGAGCCGCTTTCGGCAATCACCCGGCGGCGGCTGGAAATGTGGCGGGGCTCACAGGAGCGATAGCTGCGCGGTGTCCGGTTCCGGCTCCGGCGGGCGATCCCCGTCAAGGTTGGACAGGGTCAGCCCCATCAGCCGGATCGGCAGGGGCAGGGGCAGCAGCTCGTCCAGCAGCCGGCGGGCAATCGCGGCAAAGGCCTGCCGGTCTGGCACGGCATGACCCTGCGAATGGGCGCGGGTGACATTGCGGAAGTCGGTGTATTTCATCTTGAGCGTGACCGTGCGCCCCTTGGCGCCGCTCCTTTCGATGCTCTCCCACACGATCCCGATGATGCTCTCCAGCGTCTCGCGCAGCGCCGCGCCGGTGGAGATATCGTGCGCGAGCGTGCGCTCCCCGCCGACCGACTTGCGCACGCGGTTGGCGCGGACGGGGCGCAGGTCGATCCCGCGCGCGGCGCGGTAGAGATAGTCCGCCATGCTGCCGAAATGCTCGCGCAGGAAGGCGAGATCCTTGGCAGCCAGGTCTGCTCCGGTGGCGATGCCGAGCCGCTGCATCTTCTCCGCGCCCTTGGGGCCGACGCCGTGAAAACGCCGCACCGGCAACCCCGCGACGAACTGCGCACCCTGCCCCGGGCGGATCACGCACAGCCCGTCAGGCTTGTTCTGGTCGCTGGCGATCTTGGCGAGGAACTTGTTGTAGCTGACCCCCGCGCTGGCGGTGAGCTGGGTTTTGGCGCGGATTTCCTGCCGGATCAGCTCGGCAATGCGGGTGGCGCTGCCGATGCCGAGCTTGTCATTGGTGACGTCGAGGTAGGCCTCGTCGAGGCTGAGTGGCTCGACCAGGTCCGTGTGGTGGCGGAACACGGCCCGGATCTGGCGGCTGACGTCCTTGTAAACGTCGAACCGGTGGCGCACGAAGATCAAGTCCGGGCACAGCCGCCGCGCAGTCACCCCCGGCATGGCCGAGCGTACCCCGAACGTGCGCGCTTCGTAGCTCGCCGCCGCCACCACCCCGCGCCCGCCCGATCCGCCCACCGCGACCGGCTTCCCCCGCAGCTCGGGGTGGTCGCGCTGCTCCACGCTGGCGAAGAAGGCATCCATATCGACATGGATGATCTTGCGCAGGCCGGGGGCCTCTTCGGCGTGGTCGGGCGGGGTGTCGCTCACGCTGGTGACGATAGCGCCGGGCGCGCCGGGCGGGAACCACCGGGCGCACTGGCACTTTTGTTGTGCAGTGCAAAATTAGGGTGGCCAAGCGCCGCCGCGGCGCGCAAGGATTGCCCCATGACCACCCCCGCAACCCGGCCTGCCGCCCGCCATGAACGGGACATCAGCCAGCGCGAGCTGATCGTGCTGATGGCGCTGCTGATGAGCCTGCAGGCATTCGGGATCGATTCCATGCTCCCCGCGCTGGGCGTGATGGGCGGGGAACTGGGCGCCACCGGCAACGAGCGGCAGTTCGTGATCAGCGCCTATTTCCTCGGCTCCGGCATCGGCGCGTTCTTCCCCGGTGCCTTTGCTGACCGGTTCGGCCGCCGCCCGGTGCTGTTCGTGGGGCTGGTTTCCTATGTCGTCATGTCGCTCGCCTGCGCGCTGGTGACGGACTTTACCACCCTGCTGGTGCTGCGGCTGGTGCAGGGCATTGCCTGCGCGGGCCTCAGCGTGGTGCCGACCGCCATCGTGCGTGACAAGGTGGGCGGGGACCGGATGGCCAGCATGATGAGCCTGATCATCATGATCTTCCTGGCCGTGCCGATCTTTGCACCTGCAATCGGCCAGCTGATCCTGCTGGTGGCAGACTGGCGCGCGATCTTCGGCGCGATGGCGGTGGCCGGCACGCTGGTCATGCTGTGGGTGTGGTGGCGGCTGCCCGAATCGCTCACCGCGGAAAACGTGCAGGATCTCGATGCGCGCACGATCCTGAAGAACATGGGCGAGGCGCTCTCCAACCGGGTGGCAGTCGGTTACGTGGTCGGCAGCGCGCTGGTGTTCGGATCGCTGTTCGGCTTCCTCAATTCCAGCCAGCAGCTGATCGAGGAGAGCTTCGGCGCGGGCAACTACTTCGCGCTGATCTTCGGTGCCTCGGTGTTCGGCATGGTCATCGCCAGCTTCACCAATTCGCGCATTGTCGAACGGTTCGGCGCGCGCCGGGTGAGCCATACCGCCCTGCTGGTGTTCCTGGTGGTGGCGGTGCTGCAGATGATTTCCGCCGGGCGCGGCGGGCAGACCCTGTGGGAATTCGTGCCGCTGTTGGCCCTGAGCATGACCATGCTCGGGTTCGTCGGCGCCAATTTCAGCTCGATTGCGATGCAGCCGTTCCAGCATATCGCCGGGGCCGCATCATCGGCGCAGACCAGCGTGCGGATGGTGACCGGGGCAGTGCTCGGCGCTCTGATCGGGCAGGCTTACGACGGCAGCGCCTTCCCGCTGGGCGTGGCCATGACCCTGTGCGCCGTGACCGCGCTGGTGCTGGTGCTCTACAGCGAGCGGGGCAAGCTGTTCCGCCGCCCGGGCGAGGCGCACAAGTACATGATCGTGCACGATATCCTGCGGAACTAGGCTTCGCTTTCGAGCCTCCGCCACGCGAGGCCCGCGAATTCGCACAACAGGGGCCGGGTGTCGCGCGGGTCGATGATGTCCTCGACGTTGAAGCGTTCGGCAGATCGGAAGGGGGAGGTGACCTTCGCCAGCCGTTCGCGGATTTCCTCCAGCAGCGCGGCGGGATCGTCGGCCGCTTCGATCTCCGACTTGTAGGCAACCTCCAGCCCGCCCGCGATCGGCAGGCTGCCCCAGTCTCCGCTCGGCCAGCAATAGCGGTACTGATACCGCTCGGCATTGCTCATCGCGCTGCCCGCAATGCCATAGGCGCGGCGCAGGACAATGGAGGCCAGCGGCACGGTGGCGCGGTAGATCGCGTTCATCGCGTTGACGCCGTATCGGATCGTCCCCGCAATTTCCGCTTCGCGCCCGATCATGAAGCCGGGGTTGTCGACGAGGTGGACGATGGGGAGCCGGAACTGGTCGGCAAGGCGGACGAAGCGTTCGACCTTTTCGGACGTTTTGGCCTCCCACGATCCGCCCAGATAGCTCGGATCGCTGGCAATGACGAAGACCGGCCAGCCATCCAATCGCGCAAAGGCGGTGATAGCAGCGCGGCCCCAGTGCTTGCCGATTTCGAACACGGTGCCGGAATCGAACAGCATCTCCATGCAGCGGCGCATCGAATAGACCTGTTTCGGGGCGCGCGGGACAAGGCTGAGCAGTGCCTCCTCGCGCCGGTCGGCGGGATCGTCGCAAGACGAGCGGCGGGCGGGCTGGCCGACATATTCGGGCATGAAGCTGAGGAAATGCCGCGCGCGGGCGAAGGCTTCGGCCTCGCTCGCCACCTCGTCATCCACCACGCCGTTGCGGGTGTGGATCGCCGAGCCGCCGAGCGCCTCCTTGGCCTCCTCGTGATTGGCCGCGCCGCCCTTGTAGGCATCGCCCAAGCCATCGACCACGGCGGGGCCAGCGGCGAAGATCTGGCTCAAGCCCTTGACCATAATCGAATAATGGCTGGCGACAGTCCGCGCCGCGCCGAGGCCCGCCGTGGGGCCGAGCGCCAGCGCCACCACCGGCACCGTGTCGAGGTTGGTCACCACATCGCCCCAGCCAGGCACCGCCGGGATATAGGTCGCGCCGATCAGTTCCAATGTCTTGACGCTGCCGCCGCCGCCGGTGCCGTCGATCATGCGGATGATCGGGAGCTTGAGCTGATGCGCCATCATCTCGGCCTGCACCATTTTGCGCGCAATGCCCGCGTCTGCCGCGCCGCCGCGAATGGTGAAGTCGTCGGCTGTGGCGACCACGGGCCGTCCGTTGATTAGCGCCTTGCCGAACAGGAACGGGGCGGGAGTGACGCTGGCGAGGTCACCATTGGCGTCATACTTCGCCGAACCTGCAATCTTGCCGATTTCGCGGAAGGAGCCTTCGTCACACAGCGCCGCCAGCCGCGCGCGGGCGTCCATCTTCCCGCGCCCATGCTGCCGCGCCACCTTGTCCGCGCCGCCCATCTGCTCGGCCAGCGCCTCGCGCTGGCGCAGTTCTTCGAGTTCCTTGGCCCAGGTCATTCCCTCTCCCCTCCCCCGTCATGGCGAGCGCAGCGAAGCAATCCAGAGCGGAAGTGCGCAGCAGCTCTGGATTGCCGCGTCGCTTCGCTCCTCGCAATGACGAAAACAGGAGTTAGGCCCCCGCAGGCACCACCTTGCACAGCACCGCATCAACCTGCACCTGCGCGCCCGCGCTGACCGATAGCCCCTCGATCACCCCGTCGAAGGGCGCAGGTAGGGCGTGTTCCATCTTCATCGCCTCGAGCACCAGCAGCCGCTGCCCGGCGGTGACGGTCTGGCCTTCGGCAACATCGACCGCAATGACCTTGCCGGGCATCGGCGCGATGATCGCGCCATCGGCGGCGGAGGCTTGGCCTGTGCCGCGTGCTGCAAAAGGACGCAGGGCGAAGGTCTCTCCCGCTTCGTTCAGCCACACCGTTTCGCCGTCGTCCAGTTGCAGAACCCCGACCGCGGGCTGCGAGGCATCGCCCTTGACCACCTCATTGCCGAGCATCATCGCCACCTCGCTCCGGTCAGGCGCGTTGAGGCGGAAACCGGGAACCCTGATCGGCATGTTGTCGGCTGACCGATGCAACATCGAGAGCGCCGCCTGGTCCAGCGCCAACTGCGAGGGCACAATCGCATTGGCCCAGTCCGGATTCCTGCCGATCAGGCCGGTGTCGAGACGCGCCCCGATAAACCCGTCCGAAAGCAGTGCGCGCAGCAGGAACGGGGCATTGGTCTTGACCGGGAAAACAAGTTGCTCGCTGAGGCAATCTTCCATCCGCCAGACGGCCTGTTCCCGGGTGTCGGCGTGTGTGACGATCTTGGCGATCATCGGATCATAGAAAGGCGAAATGGCGTCGCCTTGCGCCACCCCGGTTTCGATGCGGGCGTAGCCATCGTCGATGGCGAACATTTCGAGTGTTCCGGTGCTCGGCAGGAACCCCTTGGCCGGATCCTCCGCATAAAGCCGCGCCTCGATCGCGTGACCGTTGATCGACAGATCCTCTTGGGCGAGGGGCAGCGGCTCCCCGCTCGCCGCGCGCAGTTGCCATTCGACCAGGTCGACCCCGGTGATTTCCTCGGTGACGGGGTGTTCCACCTGAAGCCGCGTGTTCATCTCCATGAAGAAGATGCGGTCGGCACGCAGGCCTTCGCTGGCGTCGGCGATGAATTCGATCGTGCCTGCGCCCTCGTAATCGACCGCCTTGGCCGCGCGCACGGCGGCGGCGCAGATCGCTTCGCGGGTGGCCGCGTCCATGCCGGGGGCGGGGGCTTCCTCGATCACCTTCTGGTGGCGGCGCTGGAGCGAGCAATCGCGCTCGAACAGGTGGACGACGTTGCCGTGGGCGTCGCCGAACACCTGCACCTCGATATGGCGGGGCGAGGTGATCCACTTTTCGAGCAGCACCTCGTCATTGCCGAAGCTTGCCTTGGCCTCACGGCGGCAGGATTCCAGCGCGGCGGCGAAATCGGCGGGGGCATCGACCTTGCGCATCCCCTTGCCGCCGCCGCCCGCCACGGCCTTGATGAGGACGGGGTAGCCGATGGCCTCGGCCTCCTTGGTCAGCCGCTCGACGGATTGATCGGAGCCGTCATAGCCCGGCGTCACGGGCACGCCCGCTGCGCGCATGAGCTGCTTGGCCGCGTCCTTCAGACCCATGGCGCGGATGCTGGCAGGCTTGGGGCCGACCCAGATGAGGCCGGCGTCCAGCACGGCCTGCGCGAAGTCGGCGTTCTCGGAGAGGAAGCCATAGCCGGGATGGATCGCATCCGCGCCCGTCTGCTGGGCCGCCGCAATGATCTTGGCGCCCACCAGATAGCTTTCGGCGGCAGGCGAGGGGCCGATATGCACCGCCTCGTCGGCCTGGCGCACATGCAGCGCCTTGGCGTCGGCATCGGAATAGACCGCGACCGTCGCCACGCCCATTTCGCGCGCGGTTCGGATGATGCGGCAGGCAATCTCGCCGCGGTTGGCGATCAGGAGTTTGGTGATCATGCTGGCGGGTTAGACCGGGCGGTGGGGCCTGTCGAGATAGAGCCGATCAGCGATCTACGCCCGCGAAGTGAAATCCCGCCGGGTCCAGCGCGGCATCTCGGCCAGAGCGGGCGGGCGGTTGACCAGGGCCTCAACCAGCGCCGCTGCCGCGTGGCGGATCTTGTCCGCCTTGGTGGTGGACACGCGGTAATCCCAGGCCGCCGTCCCACGTCGCCGCACCTCGCGCCCGATTTCGCCGTAGATCCGCGCCGCGCTCAGCACTGCCCAGCGGCTGCGGAAGGGCAGGCGCGCGGCACCGATGCGGGCGGCGGCTTCGTGCGTTTCCATCAGGCTGACCAGCTTCGCCGCCATGTCGGCCAGTTCCTGCCGGTGGTGCGGCTTGGTGTGCTGGCCGGGTTCGATGTCTTCCTCGACCAGCCACTCGACCGGAATGTAGCACCGCGCCGCCGCATCATCCTCCACCACGTCGCGGGCGATATTAGCGAGCTGGAACGCGAAGCCGAGGTCGCAGGCGCGGTCCAGCGTGTCGTCGTCACGGGGGGAAACGCCCATTACCAGCGCCATCATCGCGCCGACTGCGCCGGCCACGTGGTAGCAATAGCGCATCAGGTCGCGCTCGCTCCGCGGCCGCCAGTCGTCGGCATCGAGCGCGAAGCCGGCAATCACGTCTTCCGCCATCTCCGGGGTAATGCCGCATTCCTTCGCCACGAGCCCCAGCGCATCGAACGCCGGATCGCCGGTGGCTTGGCCGGCGAAGGCCTTGGCGGTGAGCGCGCGGATGCGGGCGAGGCGCTCGGCGGCACCCGACTGGTCGCCCAGCGCGCCGCCCAGTTCCTGCGCGTCGGCAATGTCGTCGCACCGGCGGCACCAGGCGTAGAGCAGCCACACCCGCTCACGCGTTTGCCGGTTAAACAGGCGGCTGGCGGCGGAAAAGCTCTTCGAGCCGCGCTTGATCGAGCGCCGCGACAGCTCGACCAGTTCGGCCCGGCGCGTGCTCACAAATCGTCCGCCTTCATCCGGAAGATCGGGGTGTGCGGCACGTAGGAGGCCATCGCATCAAGTAGGTCGGGCAAGCTGTCACGCGCGATCAGGATGTTCTGGTGCGCCGGGCGGATGAAGCCGACCTCGGCCATGTGGCGGTTGAAGGCGATCAGGTGATCGTAAAAGCCGAACGCGTTGAGCAGGCCGACCGGATCGGAGTGATAGCCCAGCTGCGCCCAGCTGATCGCTTCCCACAGTTCGTCCATCGTTCCGACCCCGCCGGGGATGGTGACGAAGCCATCGGAAAGGTCGGTGAAGGCCTTCTTGCGCTCGTGCATCCCCTCCACCACGTGGAGCTCGGTGCAATCCCGGTTGGCCACTTCGCTGCCGGCCAGTGCCTCGGGGATCACCCCGATCACCTCGCCGCCCGCCTCCAGCGCGCCGGAGGCGACCGCGCCCATCAGCCCCAGCCGCCCGCCGCCGTAAACCACGCCGATGCCGCGTGTCGCCAGCGTGCGCCCCACTTCGCGGGCAAGGTCCATGTAGCGCGGATCGGCCGGCGTGGCCGACCCGCAATAGACAGCGAGGCGCTTCACCGCGCCAGATCCTCCAGCATCAGCCCCGCCGTCGCCTTGGCGCTGCCGACCACGCCGGGGATGCCTGCGCCCGGATGCGTGCCCGCGCCCACGAGGTAGAAGTTGCCGATCACGTCATCGCGGTTGTGGCCGCGGAAGAAGGCGCTCTGCCACAGCACCGGCTCGAGGCTGAAGGCGCTGCCGAGGTGGGCGTTGAGGTCGATCGCAAAATCCTTCGGCGCATAGCTGAACTTGGTCACGATCCGGTCATGGATGTCAGGAATCAGCCGCCGCCCGACTTCGTCGAGGATGCGCTTTTCCAGCATCGGGCCGACTTCGTCCCAGTCGACCGCCAGCTTGCCCATGTGGGCGACCGGGACCAGCGCGTAGAACGTGCTCTTGCCCGGAGGGGCCATGCTCGGATCGGTCACGGTCGGGTGGTGCAGGTAGATGCTGAAATCCTGCGGCAGCACGCCGTGGGTGTAGATATCGTCCAGCAAGCCTTTGTAGCGCGGGCCGAACAGGATCATGTGGTGCGGGATGCCGGGCCAGGTGCCCTCCAGCCCGAAATGGACCACGAACAGACCGGGGCTGAAGCTCTTGCGGCCGAGCGATTTCGCCTGGTCCTTGCCCCGCTTGGTCCCGCCCAGCAGGTCGCGATAGGAGTGCATGATGTCGGCGTTGCTGGCGACGGCGTCGAACTTTTCGCGCCAGCCGCTGGCCGCCTCGACCTCGGTGGCGCGGTTGCCGATAGTGTGGACCTGCACCACCGGGTCGCCCACCCGCATCGTGCCGCCAAGCCGCTCGAAATGGCGGATCATGCCGGCGATCAGCCGGTTGGTGCCGCCGCGCGTCCACCACACGCCGCCGTCTTTTTCCAGCTTGTGGATCAGGGCGTAGATGCTGCTGGTCTTCATCGGGTTGCCGCCGACCAGCAGGGTGTGGAAGCTCAGCGCCTCGCGCAGCTTCTCGCTCTGCACGAAGCTGGAGACCATCGAATAGACGCTGCGCCAGGCTTGCTTCTTGGCCATCGCCGGGGCGGCCTTGAGCATCGACTTGAAATCGAGGAACGGCACATGGCCGAGCTTGACGTAGCCTTCCTCGTAGACCCCGGCAGCATATTCGAGGAACCGCTGGTAGCCCGCGACATCAGCCGGGTTGAGCTTGGCGATCTCGCTGTGGAGCTGCGCCTCGTCGTTTGAATAGTCGAAGTTGGTGCCATCGGGCCAGTTGAGCCGGTAGAACGGCATGACCGGCATCAGCTCGACGTCGGCCGCCATGTCGTGGCCTGAAAGCGCCCACAGTTCCTTGAGGCAATCGGGATCGGTGACGACTGTCGGCCCGCCATCGAACAGAAATCCGTCCCGCTCCCAGAAATAGGCCCGCCCGCCCGGCTTGTCGCGGCCCTCCACCACGGTGGTCTGGATGCCGGCCGATTGCAGCCGCAGGGCCAGTGCCATGCCGCCGAAGCCGGAACCGATCACGCAGGCGCGCTTGCCGGTGGTTTTGAGGTCCGGAGAGATGCCGGGAGCGGTCACGGGGTCGGCAGATCGGACGGTCATGGGCGGTGTCTTTCTCTAAGCGGGGCGCTCTGGCCGGCCAGTGCCGACAGCGCGCGCAGAATGGATACGGGTGGTTTGCCGCAAAGGATGCGCGCCTTGTCCGCTGTGGTGGAGCGGGCGGCGTAGAACCGCTCGATCAGTGGCTGGCGCAGGCGGTAGAAACGCTGGAATACGCGGTAACGCTCGTCCGGCTTCGCAGCATCGAACAGCATCCGGCCAAGCGCGCGGTAGAACCCGGTCTGAGCCCAGTGCCGCCGCGCCCGGTCAGCCAGCAGGGCCGCCAGCTGTTCGCCCGGCAGGTCGGCATCGGCCGCAATCGCCAGCGCCGTTTCGACCGCGAACGGCAGGGTGTAGCTGGTCAGCGGGTGGACGAACCCGCCACCGGCCCCGGCCCGCGCCACCCCGTCGATGGCGTGGGCGCGCTGCCAGGCGGCAAAGTCGCCCCCGGTGATGACCGGTAGGACCCCGGCCTCGCCGTGCAGGATCGTGCCGTCCCAGCCCTGGGCCTCGCAATAGCGGTCAATCCGGGCTGACAGGGCGCTCCGGTCCAGCTCCGGGCTGTCAGCGTAATAGGTGTCCTCGACGAACAGCTCGTCCGCCCCGAGCGGCAGGACATAGACGAACCGGTAAGCGCCGTGCTGGTCCACGCGCGCATCCATCACGATCGGCTGGGCGAGGCCGTGCGGGCGCGGGGTGCGGAAGTGGCGGCCCATGAAGACCTGCCACCCGCCGCGCAGGGTGCTGTCGGTTGCCATGTCACGGCAATCGATCACCGCGCGGGCAGACACGCGGGTGCCGTCAGCCAGGATAATCCCGCCTGCGTCAAGTGCCGCAACCGGGGTACCGGTACGGATCGTGTCCTGCCCCAGCTCGCGCCGCAGGGCCGGTTCGAAATCGGCGCTGGAGAGCGAGTTGTACCTGGCCTTGAGTTTGCGCTGATAGGCCGGGAAGCGCACTTCGTAGCCCTGCCAGCCGATCTTGCGGAACGGGGCAAGCAGGGCGTTGCCGGCGGTGTCGAGATCGCTGTCGAACCAGCTCCAGCGGTGGTTGCCGCCCAGCGCCGGCCCTGCCTCGTAGAGGTGCACCGCGACATCCGGGCGGGCCTGACGCAGGGCAAGCGCAATGAGCCCGCCCGCAAGGCCGCCCCCGACGATGGCGATTTCCGTTCTCGTGGTGTTGTTGGCGCGACCGCTCATGCGAGCACCGCCCTAGGCGAGCAGCGCGGCCCGGGCAATGGGGACCGCGCGAGGGGGGCCGCGCGAGCGCGCGCTTGCGCTTGCCCGCGCGAACGGCAACAAGACCGGCCATGTCTGCTCCGCTCAGTCCGCATCGCCCGGCGTTGATCGCCGTCCTGGTCATGGTGCTGACCACGCTCGGCGTGTTGCTGGCGATGGGCCGCCCGCCGATCTGCACCTGCGGCACGGTCGAGCTGTGGTATGGCAACATCAATTCCTCAGGCAACAGCCAGCACCTGTCAGACTGGTACACGCCCAGCCACATTATCCACGGGATGCTGTTCTATGGTGTCGCCTGGCTGCTTTTCCGCAAGTGGCAGGTGGGCGGTCAAGGCGCCGCACGCTGGGGCTTCGCGCTGGCGGTATTCCTCGAAGCGGCGTGGGAAATTGTCGAGAATACCCCGTTCGTGATCGACCGCTATCGCGCGGTCACGGTCAACTGGGGCTATTCGGGCGACAGCGTGATCAATTCCATGGCCGATATCGGCTGGATGAGCCTGGGGTTCTGGCTGGCCATGCGCCTGCCGGTCAAGGTGACAGTGGCGCTGGCCATAACTGCGGAAATCGTCACTGCGCTGGTGGTGCGGGACAATCTGACGCTCAACGTGGTCATGCTGGTCTGGCCACTGGAGAGCATCCGGGTCTGGCAGGGGGCGGGCTGATGCGGGAACGGGCAGCATTACCAACCATTGAGGCCACCATGCGCATCATTTTCGGTTCCCTCGCCCTGCTTGCCTCCCCCGCTCTGGCGCAGGAGGCACCGCAAGGCCCGCCCGCAGGCATCCCGCCGCCGGGCGAGACGGTGTTTGACGACACCTGGGTCACGATCGGTGTCGGGGCGGCCTACAGCCCCAGCTACAGCGGGTCGGACGATTATCGCCTGGCAGTGTTGCCGGTGGTGCAGGGCAAGGTGGCCGGTGTCCGGGTCGAACCGCGCCCGGCCGGGCTGGCGCTCAATGTCCTGCCGGAAGTGCGGGGCAAGCCGTCGTTGTCGTTCGGGCCGGTGATCCGTGTGCGCAGCGACCGGGCGGATGATATCGAGGATCCCGTGGTTGAACTGGCGGGCGAGCTTGACCGGGCGGTCGAAGTGGGTGCCACGGCCGGGCTCAACATCCCCGGCGTGCTGACACGGTTCGACACACTGTCGTTCACGGTTGACCTGCGCCAGGACGTGGCCGGGGCGCATTCGGGCATGGTGGTCGAGCCGCGGGTGAGCTGGGGCAGCCCGCTGTCGCGCGCCGCGTTCGTGCAGCTGTCCGCCGGGGCCGAGTTCGTCAGCAACGATTACGCCCGCTATTACCAGTCGGTCAGCCCGGCGCAGGCGGCTGCCAGCGGGCTGCCGCAATTTGCCGCCGATGGCGGGCTCAACGCGCTCGGGGCCAACCTGCTGGTGGGCTATGATCTCGATGGAAATGCCCTCAACGGCGGCCTCGGCCTGGTGATGATCGCGGCCTATTCGCGGCTTCAGGGCGATGCCGCGCGCACGCCCTACACCTCGCTTCGCGGGGACGCCGACCAGGCGCTGGTCGTGTTGGGGATTGGTTACACCTTCTGACGTGTCGTGCGGCGGGGCAGGCCCTGTGACCTGCCCCGCGCGCAATCAGTCTTCCTTCTTCGCTTCGGCGCCGGTGGTCCCCTCCGGCAGCGCGGGGCGCGGCGCGGGCAGGGCTGCCTTGCGGTTGCCGGTTTTCAGGTAGGTATCGAACCACTCCATCATCCGCAGGTTGTAGTCATAGCGGCTGGTGGCGCGCTGGTTGCCATGGCCTTCACCGGGATAGAGCACCAGCCGCACCGGGGTTTCCGGCTTGCGGGTCTTGATGTGACGGTAAAGTTCGTAGCTCTGGCTGGGGTCAACCCGGGTATCGTCCGCCCCGTGCATGATCAGGATCGGGGTTTCGGCCTTGCCCACGTGTGTGATCGGGCTGCGCTCCATCAGGTGGTCCCATTCTTCCCAGGGCCACTTGCGTTCGTGGACCAGGTACATCTCGTTGGGGATGTCGGTGGTGCCGAACTTGCTGACGTTGTTGGATATGCCGACGAACATCACGCTGGCGGCATATTCCTCGCTGTAATAGGTCGCACCCCAGGCGCTGGCGAACCCGCCATAGGACCCGCCGGTGATGCCGACGCGATCCGGATCGGCGATGCCCTGGGTCACGAAGTGCCGCTTGGCATCGACGATGTCGTCGAACTCCTTGCCGGCGTAGTCGCCCTGGTGCTGCTTGGCGAAGGCGACGCCGTAGCCGGTCGAGCCGCGATAGTTGGGCAGGAAAACGGCATAGCCCTGGCCCGCCGCGACCTGGCCCGGCTTGCTGTAGGCGGTCTGCCAGCCGTTGCTTTCATGCGCTTCCGGGCCGCCGTGGACGTTCATGATCAGCGGCGCGCCGCCGCGGGGGGCACCGCCGACGGGCTCGATCAGCACGCCTTCGATCTGCTGCCCGTCGCGCGCGGTGTAGGTCACGGCGGACTGCCGCCCGAAGGTGATTTCGCTCAGCCACGGGTTGTGCTTCGTCCAGCGCTGGAACGCGCCGCCCTCCCACACGAACAGTTCTGTCGGGTGCTGCGGGCTGTTGGCGCGCACTGCGATCTTGCCGCCGGCGGTTTCCACCCCGGTCAGGATCAGTTCGCCGCCCTCGTGCTCGTGGTCGACCGTGCCATCGGGCTTGTAGACCCGGAGCAGGCTGCGCGCGCCGACGTGGATCACCGCTGCGAGCCGCCCGTCATCCAGCCATGCAGCGTCGACCGTCGCTTCAGCCGCTTCGGGATTGAGCGCCCGGAAAGCGCCGGTCGCAACGTCTGCCAGGTGCAGGGTGGTGTCGGCCGGGTCATGCTGGTCGACGCCGGCAATCAGCGAAAGCTGGCGCCCATCGGGCGAGATTTCGACATCGCCGAGCTTGCCCGGCGTCGCGACCACGGCCTTCACCGCGCCGGTCGCCAGATCGATCACGTTGACCCGCATCGAGGTGTAGCTGTCATCCACCCGCGGGCTGGGGGCGGACTTGACCACTGCGTTTCGGCCGTCCGGCAGGATATGCACTTCGCTGACATAGCCGGTCAGCGGGATTGCGCGCGGCGCGGCATCGGGTTCCTCACCCACCGCCGCCGCGAACAGGCGGTTCATGGTCTCTTCTTCCTCATAGACCACCGCGTTGAAACCGGCCTTCTTTGCCTTTTCGCGGGCCTTGTCTTCCTCCGCTCCGGTCAGGAGGTACAACGTCGCGCCATCCGGGCTCCAGGCATACTGGCGCACGGCGCTGTCCCTGACCTCGGCCAGCTTGCGCTGTGCGCCGCCATCCACCGGAATGCCCCAGACGCTGCGCTTTTCCTCGCCCTTGGCCCAGAGGAAGCTGATCATCCGGCCATCGGGGGAAAATTCCACGCTGCCGGGGTTCACGTCCAGCGGCAGGAACTGGCGGGCATTGTCCGGCGCCCAGGCGACCGACAGTTCTGACCTGGTCGCGCCGTTTTCCTCGCCTTCGGTGATGTCGGGCAGGCGGCTGGTGGTGTAGGCAATGCGGCTGCCGTCGGGGGCGATTGCCACCTGGCCCACCCCTTCCAGCCGCGCCACGTCTTCCGGCGTCATCGGGCGGGCAGTGGCGGTGGCGGCAAGCGAAACACTGGCAAGCAGGGTGGCGGTGGTCAGCGCGACACGGATCATGTTCTGGCAGTCCTTTCGAAATTCTGGGGGATGACGCATTCATAACGCTTCATCGGCAGAGGGCAACCGGCCGGCGCAAGGGGTCCGGGGGAAGGCCGGGCGGTGCCCGCTTGCGCCCGACGGAGCGAGCGGGCATGACCCGCCGCACAAGGGGAGAGACCTGATGCACCTGAAAACACTGCTTGGCGCCGCTGCCGCGCTGATCGCTGCACCCGCTTTGGCGGACACCACCATCATCCATGCCGATGCCGTGATCGTCGATGCGCAGAGCGCGCCGCGCGGACAGTCGACCGTGATCGTGACTGACGGGCGCATCGTCGCCATCGAGGATGGGTTCACCGCGGGCCCGGAAGGCGCGAAGATGGTCCATCTGGCGGGCAAGACGCTCGTGCCCGGGTTGATCGATCTCCACACCCACTTGTCCGGCGACCCTTCGGGCGAGTTCTGGCGCGCGGCCACCACGCCGCCCGAATACTTCGTCCTGATTGCGGCGAAGAACGCGCGCATCACCGCCAAGGCCGGGTTCACCACGGTGCGCGATCTGGGCTCGCGCACGGACCAGGTGACCCAGATGCTGCGCCGCGCTACCGAGGAAGGCATGGTGCCGGGCCCGCGCATCGTCACCAGCGCGCGGACCATTTCGATTGTCGGCGGGCATGGCGACGTCAATGGCTTCGTCGAGCATGTCAACGATGCACTCGGTTCGGATTACACCTGCACCGGCCCGGTCGAATGCGCCGAAACCGTGCGCAAGGCCTCGAAATATGGCGCTGACCTGATCAAGATTACCGCCACGGGCGGGGTGCTCAGCCAGCAGGGACGCGGGCTGGAGGCGCACTTCTCCGATCCCGAAATGACTGCCATCGTCGAAACGGCGGAACTGCTCGGCCTCAAGGTCGCTGCCCATGCCCACGGTGCGCGCGGAGTCGAAGCAGCGGCGCGCGCAGGCGTCCACAGCATCGAGCATGGCACCTATCTCGATGAAGCCGCGGCCAAGGTCATGCGCGAGAAAGGCACCGTGCTGGTGCCGACACTGATGGCCCTGAAGGGCGTGAGCGAAGGCGTGGGCACGGGCACCTACACTCCGGTGGTCGAAGCCAAGATCCGCGCGGTTGAACCGTTCATGGCGACGCTGGTCTCCCGCGCCCGCAAGAACGGCGTGCCGGTGGCGTTCGGCACGGATGCAGGCGTGTTTCCGCACGGCCGCAATGCCGAGGAGTTCGCCCTGATGCTGGCCCAGGGCATGTCCAGCCGCGAAGCCGTGGCCGCCGCGACCACGGTTGCGGCCAAGGTGCTCGGCCTGGAAAACGAGATCGGGCGGATTGCGGTGGGCTATTCGGCGGACATCATCGCGGTCGAGGGCAACCCGCTGGAAGACGCCACCGTGCTGGAAAAGGTGGAGTGGGTCATGGCCCGCGGGCGGGTGATGGACTGAGCGGCAGGGCGACCGAAAGTCCGCTGCCCGAGACCTCGCTGCCCGAGACCCCGCTGACAGTTCGCGTCAGCGACGCGGGGAGTGGTTCTTCGGGGCGCGGCCAGCGTCGATGTCTGCGGCCACGTTGCGTTCTTCTCGGTGGTCCATCGGATGGCGGTTGGACGGCTTGCGCAGGAACTTGGTCAAGGCGATCGCGGCAGCAATCAACGCGATGATCAGGGTCACCAGCCCCAGGATGGGAACGAGTTCGGAAGCGGACATATCGGGTACTCTCTCACTGCCTCCCGCACCCGATCAACCGGTTGCGCCAGCAGGAGTTCCTTCGCCCGGCGCTCTTTTTGTGCAGGCCAGTTTCGCAGGCAGTCGTTCGCGGGCCGGGGCAAAGCGGCCTGACCGTTTTCCTACAGCGCCCCGATCTGCCATGAAGGTATTCTGCCGCGCGCGGCTGGCTGAACGGGGGCGGGGGGCGGCCCGCACCCTCTTTGTCCCGGGCGTGCACAAAATGGTTGAAAGACAATGCGATAGCTCGCCTCAGCGAACTTGACACGGTGTCAGCTTCGTCAAGCAGGTGTCAAGCGGCAGGGCCCGGTTCCTTGCCGCCAGCCGATTTCGTCTGGTCGATGCGACCAAGCCGTTGGTCGAGCGGAGTGGGCAGCGGTATCGCGGGCGGGCTAGCCCCCTTGCATTGCCATGTGCAAGGTGTAGCGATTAGATAATACACTTCGCACTCGAACCGGGGGAATCTCATGACCACAATCCGTCTCGCGCTGCTGGCCACTGCTGCCGCGCTTGTCCTGCCCGCCGTGCCCGCGCTGGCCCAGCAGACCGTTTCGGCCAGAGCCGGGGCGACCATCATCTCGCCGCAGGCCGAGCATGACCGGCTCCATGCCCTGTTCGCCGACGCCGACGCCCGCGAACTGGCGCTCAATCCGCTTGGCCGCCTGTTCCGGGGCGATGACAAGGACGCGGACCGGCTCGGCGATTTCCTGACCGATTCCCAGTGGATTGCGGCGCGCACCGATACCAAGCTGAACCTGGCCCTGCTGGCCCAGATCGACCGGGATCATCTGAATGCGACCGACCAGCTTGCCTACGACGTGTTCAAGTACCAGCAGGAGACTGCGCTGGCCGGGCAGACCGATGAAATCCGCGCGCTGACCGAAGTGCGCCCCATCAACCACTTCTCCGGTTTCCACACCTTCTATCCCACCTTCGCCAGCGGTGACAGCGCGGCCCGTTTCAGGACGCTGGCCCACTACGAGGACAACCTGAAGCGGCACGATGACTACATCATCATCAACGATCGCGCGATCGGTCGTTCGCGCGAAGGCATGGCAAGCGGAGTGGTCGAAACCAGGCTGACCATCGACCGGGTGATCACGCAGTTCGACACCATGCTGGCGATCCCGCAGGCGGATTCGATGTTCATGAAGCCGGTGAAGAATTTCCCGGCCGATTTCTCCGCCGCTGACAAGGCGCGGCTGACCGAGGCCTATGCCGCAAAGACGGCTGAGCTCTATGCGGCCCACACCCGGGTGCGCGATTTCCTGCGCAACGAATATCTGCCGGCCGCGCGCGAGCAGGTGGGCCTCAGCCAGATGAAGGGCGGGGACAAGCTCTACGCGATGATGATCGAGCAGACGACGACGCTGCCGCTCACCGCCGATTACCTGCACGACCTTGGCCTGAGCGAAGTTGCCCGGATCAAGGCCGAGCTGGAGAAAATCCGCAACGAAGTGCGCTTCAAGGGCTCGCTGAACGAGTTCTTCGACTATGCCCGCACCGATCCCAAGTTCCAGCCCAAGAGCCGTGCGGCGCTGACGCAGAGCTATTACGATATCGGCAAGCAGGTCGACAAGCAGATCGGCAAGTACTTCTCGGTCCTGCCGAAGACGCCGCTGGTGATCAAACCCTACGACGAGTCGATCGAGCAGTTCAGCGCCGGTGGCTCCTACCAGCAGGGTGCACCTGACGGCTCGCGCCCGGGCACGTTCTACTTCAACGCCTATGACCTGCCGAGCCGCCTGACGACCGGCAACGTCACGCTCTACCTGCACGAAGGTGCGCCGGGGCACCATTTCCAGATCAGCCTGGCGCAGGAGAACGAAGCGCTGCCCAATTTCATGCGGTACGGCGGCAACACCGCCTATGTCGAAGGCTGGGCGCTCTATGCCGAAACGCTCGGCTACGAGATGGGCTTCTTCAAGGACCCGTGGAACCGCTACGGCACCCTGCAGGACGAGCAGCTGCGCGCGATGCGGCTGGTGGTCGATACCGGCCTTCATTCCAAGGGCTGGAGCCGCGAACAGGCGATCACGTTCATGATGGAAAACTCCGGCATGACCGAGACCGAAGTGGTGGCCGAAGTCGAACGCTACATCGCCATCCCGAGCCAGGCGCTGGCGTACAAGGTCGGCGCGCTCAAGATCCAGGAATTGCGCCAGAAGGCCGAGACTGCCCTGGGCGATAAGTTCGACCTGCGCGAATTCCATACCCAGGTGCTGAGCACCGGCGCTCTCCCGCTGCCGGTGCTGGAAGCCAAGATTGACCGCTGGATCGCGGCTGTCAGGTAGTAGCCGCTTTCACCCGATTTGATCTCGGTCAAAGCCCTCTGTCCATGGTCGTGGAATGACGCCACCATGGGCAGAGGAGTGCGGCAATGAATGCATTGGGCGAGGTGACGGCGGATCGGGAGGTCTGCCATGTGGATGTGCTGATCGCAGGCGCGGGGATTTCGGGAATCGGCTCGGCCTATCACCTGCAGGACCAGTGCCCCTGGGCCAGCTATGCCATCCTGGAAATGAAGGAGACTTTCGGCGGGACGTGGGAGACCCACAAATATCCCGGCGTACGTTCCGATTCCGATCTCTACACCTTCGGCTACCGGTTCAAGCCGTGGATCGGCCCGCCGATTGCCAGCGCTGGTGAAATCCTGCGCTACATGGGCGAAGTGATCAACGAGAACGGGATTGGCGAACACATCCGCTACGGCCACAGGATCACCCGCTGTGCCTTCAGCCGCGACACCAACCTGTGGACGGTCGAGGCGACCCGCCTGTCGGACAAGGCCACGCTGACCTTTTCCTGCCGCTTCCTGTGGATGTGCCAGGGCTATTACGACCACCAGACGCCCTACATCCCGCCCGAATGGCTGAGCTGCGGGCTGGCGGACTACAAGGGCGACTTCGTGCACGCCCAGCTGTGGGACCCGGAGTACGACTACACCGGCAAGCGGGTGCTGGTCATCGGCTCCGGTGCAACGGCCGCCACCGTGGTCCCGGCCTTTGCCGACAAGGCCGCCCATGTGACCATGCTCCAGCGGTCCCCGACCTATTTCTATTGCAGCGAGAACAAGAACGAACTGGCGGACCGGTTGCGCGAGATCGGGATTGACGAGCCGACCGTTCACCGCGTCGTGCGCGCCCAGATCATGCACGACCAGGACGTGACCACCCGCCGCTGCATCGAAGAGCCGGACGCCGTGGTCGAGGACCTGCGCGAACTGGTCCGGGCCTTTACCGGCCAGCCGGACTTCGAATTCGAGCCGCATTTTGCCCCGAAGTATCGCCCGTGGCAGCAACGGCTGGCGTTCTGCCCGGAAGGCGACGTGTTCCGCGCGGCAGTGGCGGGCAAGCTGACCGTCGTGACCGACACGATCGCGCGCTTCACCGAAACCGGCGTCGTCACAACCTCGGGCGAGGAAATCGAGGCCGACCTGATCGTTGCCGCAACGGGATTTCACCTCTCGGTGATGGGCAATATCCCGTTCTTCGTCGATGACGAGCGGATCGACTGGCACGATACCGTGACCTATCGCGGGATGATGTTCACCGGCGTGCCCAACATGGCCTGGGTCATGGGCTACTTCCGCGCCAGCTGGACCCTGCGGGTCGACATGCTGGGCGATTTCGTCTGCGGCCTGCTGAACCACATGCGGGACAAGGGCGCGGCGCGGGTCGAGGTGGCCCTGCGGCCCGAAGATGCCGGGATGGCGCTTCAGCCATGGATCGAGGCGGACAACTTCAACCCCGGCTACCTGATGCGCGGGCTGGGCAAACTGCCCCGCGCCGGGGACAAGCCTGAATGGCGGCACAACCAGGATTACTGGCGCGAGAAGGACGAGATCCCGAACATCGACCTTGATGGGACGGAATTCGTCTATGCCGAGGGCGCCTTTGCCGCCACCGAACCGGCGCTCGAGGCAGCGGAATAACCACAAGGGGGAATTGCCTGAAATGCCGGACATGATCGACGCGACCACCTGGTCGGCGCTGTTTCTCGGGCTGTTCTCGGTCGCCGCCGCGCTCGGCGCGCTGCGCAAGCCTGGGGTTTGGAAGACCATGGTCGAGGAAATCGAGCGCTCGCCTGCGCTCCAGTTGCTGAGCGGCTTGCTCGAGCTGGCACTGGGGATTGCGGTCTACCTCGCCAACCCGTGGATTCCGGCTGACCTGCTGACCTGCATCATGAAGACCGTCGGCGCGGTGATGGTGTTCGAGGCACTCGCCGTAATTGCTTTCTCCGACCTCTACTTCCATTTCTGGCTGCGCAACCTGGCCCACATGATGCGCGGCTGGGTGCTGCTCACGCTGGTGCTGGGCGGCGCGCTCGTCGTGGCGGCCCTGCTGCGCTTCTAGCATTGGCGGCAGGGCTGGACAGGGGGCGCGTTCCCGGTCCATCACCGCTGCCATGACGGGAACAAGCATCTGGTGGGGCGGCGAACGGCCGCCGCTCGAACCCATGACCCTGCTGGGCGAAAACGCCATGCCGGGGCTGCTGGGCATCGAATTCGTGGCCTGCGGCGATGACTGGATTGCCGCGCGGATGCCGGTCGACGCGCGCACCCACCAGCCGTTCGGGCGGCTCCATGGCGGGGCCTCGGTCGCGCTGGCGGAGACAGTCGGCTCGGTCGCGGCAAGCTATTGCGTCGACCGCAGCCAGTTTGTGGCGGTGGGGATGGAGATCAACGCCAACCACATCCGCCCGGCCTACTCCGGCTGGGTCACCGCAACCGCCACGGCGGAATCGCTGGGGCGGACCACCCAGGTCTGGTCGATCCGCATCCGCGACGAAGCCGAGCGGCTGGTGTGCATCTCGCGCCTGACCGTTGCGGTGATCCCGCTGGAGCGCAAATGACGCAGCCGGTCGATGCTGCCACGCTGGACCGCCTGCGTGCAGCCGCACAGCAGGACCCGCGCAGTCCGGCGGCCCACCGGCGGCTGGGGCAGGCATTGCGCCGCCTCGGGCTCGACCAGCAGGCGGCCGAGGCCGAAATGGCTGCAATCCGCGCGACCGCCTTCGATCCGGCAATGGTCGCCATTGCGCAGGCGCTGCTGGCCAATGACCTTCCGGCGGCAGAGCAGGGCCTGCGTGCCCGGCTGAGCCAGCAGCCGCTCGATGTCGCGGCGATCCGCATGATGGCGGAACTGGCCGGGCGGCTGGGGCGCTTCCCCGATGCCGAGAACCTGCTGCGCCGCGCGCTGGAACTCGCCCCCGGTTTCACCGCCGCGCGCGGCAACCTTGCCACCGTGCTCTACAAGCAGAAGCGCTTTGCCGAGGCCGCCGAAGTGCTCGACGCGGTGCTGGCGGCCGATCCGGCCAATCCTGCCAACCAGAACCTCAAGGCCGCCGCACTCAGCCATACCGGGGACTATCACGAGGCGCTGGCGCTCTACGCCGAGCTGCTCGAAAGCTTCCCCGATCACGCCAAGCTGTGGATGAGCCGCGCGCATATCCTCAAGACGGTCGGCCGGCAGGACGAAGCGGTTGCTGCCTATCGCCGTGCACTGGCGATCGAGCCGGGGCTGGGGGAGGTATGGTGGAGCCTCGCCAACCTCAAGACCGTGCGGTTCGAGGATGCCGATGTCGCCGTGATGGAGCGCGCGCTGGAGGACGACAGCCTCGGCCACGAGGACCGTTTCCATCTGCACTTCGCGCTGGGCAAGGCGCTGGAGGAACGGCGCGAAGCCGAGGCTTCGTTCCGGCATTACGCCAAGGGGAACGCGCTGCGCAGCGAAGAGCTGGCGTACGATCCGGCGGAGACGACCGCGCTGGTCGATGCAACCATCGCCGGGTTCACGGCGGACTTCGCCGCTAGCCTTGCCGGGCACGGCTGCCCGGCGCCTGACCCCGTCTTCATCCTCGGCCTGCCCCGCGCCGGGTCGACCCTGATCGAACAGATCCTTGCCAGCCACAGCCAGGTCGAAGGCACGATGGAGCTGCCCGACATCCCCGCCATGGCCATGCGCGAGGCGGACAAGGCCGGGGCGAAATGGCGGCACTGGCCCGATGCCCTGCGTGCGGTGGACCCCGCGCGGATGGCCGAGCTGGGCGCGGAATTTCTCGACCGGACCAGGGTCCAGCGCAAGACGGACAAGCCGTTCTACATCGACAAGCTGCCCAACAACTGGGCCTATGCCGGGTTCATCGCCGCGATCCTGCCCAACGCGAAGATCATCGATGCGCGGCGCCATCCGCTCGATTGCTGCTTCTCCAATTTCAAGCAGCACTTCGCGCGCGGTCAGGGCTTCTCCTACAGCCTCGACCACATCGGGCGCTATTATGCCGACTATGTCCGGGCGATGGACCATTACGACGCGGTTCTGCCCGGCCGGGTGCTGCGGGTGGTGCATGAGGAACTGCTCCATGATCCGGAAGGGCAGGTGCGCCGTCTGCTCGATTACGTCGGTGTGCCGTTCGAGCCGGAGTGCCTGGAGTTCCACCGCAACACCCGCGCCGTGCGCACCGCCTCGAGCGAGCAGGTCCGCCGCCCGATCAATCGTGATGGGGTGGGCCAGTGGCAGCCCTATGCGGAATGGCTGGGCCCCTTGTTCGCGGTGCTGGGCGATCTGCCGGAAACATACCACCGGCGCAGCTAGGCTGAGCGGCCTGTTGCCCAAAAGCTATAGCGCAGTCGCCACGGTGGATTGTGCAGCGCAACACGCTTGTCATTTTCCCGCAATTGTGGCGCTTTCCCGTGGGGTCATTTTTGGAGGGAAGTGCATGAACAAGAGACATTGTGCCGGCAATCGCACGCTGGCGGCCATCCTGCTGACCGGAACGGCCATGGCGGCGGTTACTCCGGTAGTCGCACAGGAAGCGGGTGCCTCGGAAGATCGCAATGTCATTATCGTGACGGCTTCCAAGCGCGAGCAGAACCTGCAGGACGTGCCGATCGCGATCCAGGCGCTGGGCACCGAAACGCTTGACCAGCTTCAGGTCAACGAGCTGCAGGATGTGATCAAGTTCCTCCCCTCAGTCACGATCCAGCAGGGCGCGCCGGGTTTCGCGCAGATCTTCTTCCGTGCGGTGGCGTCGGGCGAGAATGCTAACCACTCCACCTCGCTGCCTACGGTCGGGACCTATCTCGACGAAATGCCGATCACCACGATCCAGGGCGCGCTCGACATTCATGCCTATGACCTGGCCCGGGTGGAAGCACTGGCCGGGCCGCAGGGCACCCTTTACGGTGCCAGCTCGATGGCCGGCACGATCAAGCTGGTGACCAACCAGCCCGATACCGGCGACACCTATGGCGCGGTCGACCTGACGCTCAATAGCGTCAAGAGCGGGGATCTGGGCTATACCGGCGAAGGGTTCGTGAACCTGCCGCTGGGCGAGAATGCCGCGATGCGCCTGGTTGGCTGGTATCGCCGCGATGGCGGCTATATCGACAACATCGCCGGCAGCCGGACCTATCCGACCTCGGGCATCACCGACAACAACGCCGAACTGGTGGAGGAAGACTACAACGACGTTGACACCTACGGCGCCCGTCTCGCGCTGGGGATCGACCTCAACGACAACTGGACGATCAAGCCCACCCTGATGGGCCAGGTCCAGAAGGCTGACGGCAGCTTCGCGCAGGAGCGCAGCAGCGCGGTAAACGGCAAATATCAGACGGTGCAGTACAACCCCGAAGGCAGCGAGGACAAATGGGTCCAGGCCGCCATGACCATCGAAGGCAAGATCGGCAGCTGGGATCTGGTTGTCACCGGCGGCCACCTGCGCCGCAAGACCACGGTGGAATCGGACTACTCCGATTACGCCTATTTCTATGACGCGCTCTACGGATACGGGGCCTATTTCTACGACAATGCCGGAACGCTGGTTAACCCCAACCAGTACATCCAGGGTGTGGACCGCTATCGCAAGTCGTTCGGTGAATTGCGCGTGTCCTCGCCTCAGGATGCGCCGCTGCGGTTCATCGGCGGGGTATTTGCCCAGCGCCAGAGCCACAACATCGAACAGAACTACATCATCGACGATATCGCCGATTCGATTACCGTGCCGGGCTCGGCCAGCAACATCTGGCTGACCAAGCAGCAGCGCACCGACCGCGACTATGCCGCCTTCGGTGAGCTGAGTTATGACCTGACCGACAAGCTCACCCTGCTCGCAGGCGCGCGCGTGTACCGGTACAAGAACTCGCTGGAGGGGTTCTTCGGCTACAGCGCCGGGTTCTCCAGCCGCACCGGGGTGGCGGCCTGCTTCGCGCCGGCGCAGATCGACGGCACGCCTTGTACCAACGTGGACAAGACCACGGCGGAAACCGATTCCATCTTCAAGCTCAATGCGACCTACAAGATCACCGACGATGCGCTGGTCTATGCCACCTGGTCGCAGGGCTTCCGCCCGGGCGGGGTCAACCGGCGCGGCACACTGCCGCCCTATACGCCGGACAAGCTCGACAACTACGAACTGGGCTGGAAGACGACCTTCGGGCCGGTGCGCTTCAATGGTGCGATCTACCAGCTCGACTGGAACAATATCCAGCTGTCATTCCTGGGCGAAAACGGCCTGTCCGAAGTCCGCAATGCGGGCATCGCCCGGATCCGCGGGCTGGAGATGGACCTGGGTTACCGTTCGGGCGGTTTCTCGCTCAACCTGGGGGGCAGCTACAACGATGCCAAGATCCAGCGCGATTTCTGCCGCATTGCCAACCCGCAGTTCGATTGCACGCTCGATCCGGGTGACGGGCGCACCAATGCCCTGCTCGCCCCATCGGGCACACGCCTGCCGGTGACCGCGAAGTTCAAGGGCAACGCGGTTGCCCGCTACGAATTCCCGCTCGGGGCCTGGAATGCCCGTGTGCAGGCGGCGGTCAACCACGTCGGAAGCCGGCGGAGCGACCTTCGCCCGTTCCAGAATGGTATCAAGGGCACGCTCGATGCCTATACCACGGCCGATTTCAGCCTGGGGGTGAAGAACGACATTTACCGGGTCGAACTGTTCGCCACCAACCTGTTCAACAGCAACGGGGTGATCAACACCGGGGTCCAGTGCCTCGAAACCACCTGCGGTGATCCCGACGGCGTCAGTGGAACCGGACCGGTGTTCTATGATGCGGTGATCAAGCCGCGGATCATCGGGCTGAAGGTGGGCATGGACTTCTAGCCTCGTGGCCACATCGCCAAGCACAACGGAAAGGCCGGGCCGCAAGCTCGGCCTTTTCGCCACCCTGGCCCTGGTCATGGGCAACATGATCGGCACCGGAGTGTTCCTCCTGCCGGCGCAGCTGGCTCCGTTCGGGTGGAACGCGGTGCTGGGCTGGATCGTCACCATTGGCGGTGCGCTGTGCCTTGCGCACGTGCTCGCCAGCCTGGCGGCTGCGCGCCCGCACGCGGTGGGCGTGGCGGCCCTGGTCCAGTGCGAGCTCGGGCCGCTGGCCGGTTTCCTGATCGGGTTTTCATTCTGGGTCTCGGTCTGGACCGGGGTGTGCAGCATCGCGGTGGGCGGGGTGAGCTACCTTTCCGCGCTGGTGCCGGTGCTGGGGGACTATCCGGAGGTCGCGACGCTGTCGCTGATCTGGCTGGTGACCGCGATCAACCTCGCCGGGGTGCGCGCGGCGGGCGGCTTCCAGGTTGTCACCCTGCTGCTCAAGCTGGTGCCGCTGGTGGTGGTGTTCGCGCTGATCGTGATGCAACTGGCCGCGCGCGGGGGCGAGGCTCTGGCGCCGCTGCCGGACGAGGGATTCTCGCTGCCGCTGGTCAATGCCGCTGCCGCCCTGGCGCTGTGGGCCATGGTCGGGTTCGAGGCGGCCTGTGCCGCGGGTGACAAGATCGACAATCCGGGCGTCACCATCCCGCGCGCGACCATGATCGGCGCAACGCTGGTCGGGCTGTTCTACCTGCTGGTGTGCTCCGGCGTGGCGCTGATGCTTCCCGCAGACGAGGTCGCGGCCTCCAATGCCCCGTTCGAGCTGTTCGTGGCGACGTTCTGGTCCCCCGGCCCGGCGGCGTTCGTGGCCCTGTTCGCAGCGATCAGCGCGATCGGTGCGCTCAACGGTTGGGTGCTGGTCCAGGGCGAGACCCCGCGTGACATGGCGCGCGGCGGCCTGTTGCCTCGCTGGCTGGCGGCGGCAACCCCGGCGGGCACCCCGCGCCGCGCGCTGCTGGTATCGAGCCTGCTCGCCAGCGCGCTCATCATCGCCAACGGCGGACGCGGCATGGGCGGCCTGTTCGCCTTCATGGCGCTGCTGTCGACCTGCGCCACCCTTTGGCTCTACCTCGCCTGCGCGGCAGCGGCAGCCCGGGCGCGGGTGGCCCTGCCGACCGTGCTCCTCGGCAGCATTTATGCCGTATGGGCGCTGTGGGGCGCTGGCGTCGAGGCGGTCGGCTACAGCGTGGTGCTGATGCTCGCAGGTCTGCCGCTTTGGTGGTGGGCCCGGCGCGAGCAGCGGCTGGTGCTAGAGCAGGCTGTCTAGCCACTGCTCCGCCAGCGCCTCGGCTTCCTCGGCCGAGAACGGGGCATTGCCGAGCGAGAGCTCCAGCCACAGCCCGTCGATCAGCGCGGTCAGCGCAATGGCGGGCAGGCGGGCGTCGGGCAGGTCAGGGCGGTAGGCGCGGATCAGGTCTTCCAGCCCGGTGCGGAACGCGCCGTAGACTTCGGCCCGCGCCCCGGCCACCACCGCATCGCTGCGGGTCAGGCTCCAGAACGCGACATAGCTGGCGAGCAGGTCGAGTGAGGCGATCGGCGGGCGGAAGTTGGCGGTGAGATAGGCCAGCAGGCGCGCGCGGGGCTCCGTTCCGGCCGCGGCAACCGCTTCAGCCAGCGCCGCGTCGATCCGGGCCCCGGTCCAGCGATAGGTCTCCGCCATCGCTTCCGAAATCCCGCCGAAATAGTGCCGCAGCAGGCCAGGTGAGACCCCGGCCTCGGTGCAGATGGCACGCACCGATACCCCCGCCGCGCCCTTGTCGGACAGTACGCGGGCGCAGGCCTCGATCAGGCTAAGGCGTCGCTCGTCCGGATCGGCGCGGGAAAAGGCTGGTTGTATGGTCATCGCCGGCTTGTTATACGAACGTATAGCAAGGATTCCCGCATGGCAACGCACCTCGCCAACGAACCGGCCAACGACATCACCCGCGATCCGCTCGACGGGTGGAGCCTGCCCGCCTGGACCTATCGCGATGCCGATTTCTTCGAAGCGGAGAAGGAGCGCGTGTTCCGCCCCAGCTGGCAGGTGGTCTGCCATGAAAGCGACGTGCCGGCCGAAGGTGACTGGCACTCGCTCGACTACCTGGGCGAAAGCGTAATCGTGGTGCGCGGGAAAGACATGGTGCTGCGTGCCTTCACCAACGTCTGCCGCCACCGCGGATCGCGGCTGGTCGATGGCTCCAGCGGCTGCGCAAGGAAGCTGGTCTGCCCCTACCACGCCTGGACCTATGACCTTGACGGGCGGCTTACCGGGGTGCCCGACAGCGCCAGCTACCCCACGCTCGACCGCAGCAAGGCGGGGCTGGTGCCGGTCGACCTCGAAATCTGGCGCGGTTTCGCCTTCGTGCGGCTGGCGGACGATGGCGGGCCGGGCGTGGCGCAGATGATGGCGCCCTATGAAGCGATGGTTCAACCCTACCGCTTCGAAGACCTGCGCGCGCTTGGCCGCGTGACCCTGCGCCCGCGCAGCATCAACTGGAAGAACATCGGCGACAACTATTCCGACGGCCTGCACATCCCCGTCGCCCATCCCGGCCTCACACGACTGTTCGGCAAGAGTTACGGCGTAGAGGCGGAGCCCTTCGTGGATCGCATGTGGGGCGAAATGGTGGAGCGGCCGTCGGATAACTGGTCGGAGCGGTTGTACCAGAACCTGCTCCCGCCAGTCCCGCACCTGCCGGACGAACGCCAGCGGTTCTGGCTCTATTTCAAGCTCTGGCCCAATGTCGCGTTCGACATCTACCCCGATCAGGTCGATTTCATGCAGTGGCTGCCGGTCAGCCCGACCGAGAGCCTGATCCGCGAGATCAGTTACGTGCTCCCGGACGCCCCTGACTATAAATGGCGCAGGGAGATGCGCGCCGCGCGTTACCTCAACTGGCGGATCAACCGGCAGGTCAATGCCGAGGATACTGTGCTGATCACCCGGGTGCAGGAGGGGATGCAGAGCCGGACCTTCACGATGGGGCCGCTCAGCGACAAGGAGGTGTGCCTGAAGCACTTCTGCAAGCGTATGCGCGATCTGATCCCCGAGGCGCGGCTGGAACAGGCGCCCGCGGCGGGATGGAGCCATCTTAACGGAAATTAGCACAGGTCCGTCACCCTGAACTTGTTTCAGGGTCCATTTCTCCACCACGACCAGAGGCGCGAGTAGATGGATGGATGCTGAAACAAGTTCAGCATGACGGATGGCGAAACGAAATCACTGGAGCGCAGACGATGACCAAACGATACGACGCCGTGATCATCGGCGCAGGCCACAACGGGCTGGTCTGCGCCTTCTACCTCGCGCAGGCCGGGCTCAGGGTCCGCATTGTCGAGCGGCGCGACGTGGTCGGCGGGGCGGCCGTGACGGAGGAATTCCACCCCGGTTTCCGCAATTCGGTGGCAAGCTATACCGTGAGCCTGCTCCAGCCCAAGGTGATCCGCGACATGCGGTTGGCAGACCACGGCTACCGCGTGATCGAGCGGCCGATCTCCAACTTCCTGCCGCAGGAGGACGGGGGCTATTTGAAACTCGGCGGCGGGCTGGAACGCACCCAGGCCGAATTCAGCAAGTTCTCCGCCCGCGATGCCGAAACGCTGCCCGCCTACTATGACGCGCTGGAGGGGGTAGCCGAAGTGCTGCGCAGCCTCGCGCTGCGATCGCCGCCCAATGTCGGCGAGGGGCTGCGCACACTGCTCGCCGGTGCCTCGCAGGGCTGGGGCATGGCGAAGCTCAGCCTCGAGGCCAAGCGTGACGTGCTCGACCTGTTCACCAAGTCGGCAACCAGCTTCCTCGGCCAGTGGTTCGAGAGCGAGGCGGTGAAGGCCGCGTTCGGGTTTGACGCCGTGGTCGGCAATTACGCCAGCCCTGATACGCCGGGCAGCGCCTATGTGCTGCTCCATCACGTGTTCGGCGAGGTCAACGGCAAGAAGGGCGCCTGGGGCCACTCGATCGGCGGGATGGGCACGATTACGCAGATCATGGCCGACGTGTGCCGCCAGTGCGGGGTGGAGATCACGCTTGAGGCACCGGTGGCTGAAGTCATGGTCGACGGGAATCGCGCGGTCGGCGTCAGGCTCGAAAGCGGCGAGGAGATCGCCGCGAGCCGCGTGATCGCCAATGTCGGGCCGAAGCTGCTCTATGGCAAGATGCTGGAAGAGAGCCACCAGCCGGAGGATTTCCGCCGCCGAATGCGCGGGTTCAAGGCAGGTGGCGGCACTTTCCGCATGAACGTGGCGCTGAGCGAGCTGCCGAAGTTCACCTGCCTGCCGGAGCCGGGCGAGCATCACCAGAGCGGGATCATCCTCGCGCCGACGCTGGCCTATATGGACAAGGCCTTCCTCGACGCGAAGCAGTTCGGCTGGTCGAAGGCGCCGATTGTCGAGATGCTGATCCCCAGCACGGTGGACGATAGCCTCGCCCCACCGGGCCAGCACGTCGCCAGCCTGTTCTGCCAGCAGTTCGCGCCCGAGCTACCCGATGGCCGCTCATGGGACGACGAGGAAGGCGCCGCAGCGGACACGATCATCGACACGGTCGAGGCCCACGCGCCGGGCTTCCGCGCCTCAATCCTCGGGCGGCAGGTGCTCAGCCCCAAGGGCCTCTATGACAAGTTCGGGCTGGTCGGCGGCGATATCATGCACGGCCATATGAGCCTCGACCAGCTGTGGAGCGCACGGCCGGTGCTGGGCCACAGCGCCTATCGCGGGCCGGTCAAGGGGCTCTACATGTGCGGCGCAGGCACCCACCCCGGCGGCGGCGTGACCGGCGCCCCGGGCCATAACTGCGCACGCGAGGTGATCGCGGATCGCGGCGGGTTCGGGCGGTTCGTCGAGGTATGACTACCAGTGGGTCCGGGTGGATCAGCGCAGCAGCCGCGCCCCGTCCTTGATCACACCCCAGGGCGCTCCTCAGTAGGTTGCCGCGACCCGCGTCATTTCGACGCCAGCTCGCGCAGCAGCACGTCGTAGTACTTCAGGCTGCGCGCGACATTGCCGATCGGCACGCGTTCGTTGAGGCCGTGCGAATAGTCGTCACTGTCGCGGGTGAAGGTGCCGCTGGCGCCATAGCTCGGCACACCCAGGGCGCGGTACCACATCGAATCGGTCGCGCCGGACGATTGCGAGGCGATGATTGGCACTTCGCCGAACGCGGTGTGCACCGCCCTGGTCGCGGCATCGACGAACGCCTTGTCATAGGGTGAGGCCGGGGCTTCGACGACATATTCGGGATTGATCTCCTCGATCGTCAGCGCCGGCTCGTCCGCCACCTCTTTCAGCTCGGCGATGATCGAGGCTTTCGGGTGGCCGGGGAAGATCCGGCAATTGACGAACCCGGTGGCGCGCTGGGGCAGGGCATTGAGGGCATGGCCACCTTCGACCATGGTCGGGACACAGGTGGTGCCGATCCTGCCGATCATCGCCGGGTTGCCGCGCAGCACGGCAATCGCCGCCTTGTCCGCCGGATTGGCGGCAAAGGCGCGCATCGCGGCGGCGAGCAGCGGGTCGCTTTCGAACTGGGCTGCCTTTGAGAAGTAGTCGCGGGTGATGTCGTTGAGTTCCGGCATGAAGCGGTGCGCGCCGATCCGTGCCAATGCGCCGGACAGCTGGGCGATGGCGTTGTCCTCGCGCGGGGCGGAGCTGTGGCCCCCGGGGTTGGTCACTTCCAGCTTGAAGTCGCCGTAGATCTTTTCCGCGCCCTGCCAGCTCCAGTACGCCGGCAGGCCGGTTTTCTCGTCCAGCGTGCCCGATGCGCCATCGACATTGAGCACCAGCTTGGCATGCTTGAGGCGATCCGCGATCACCTTGGAGGTAAGCATGGTGGTTTCCTCGTCGCCCGAATAGGCGATCACGATGCTCCGTTTCGGCCGGAACCCCTGCCGGCGCAGCCCGATCACCGCGACCATCGCCTGCACGGCATCGAACTTGGTATCGCTCGCCCCGCGCCCGTAGAGCAGGCCGTTCTCCACCACCGGGGTGAAGGGATCGCGCTCCCAGTCGGCCGGGTCGGCCTCGACCACGTCCATGTGGGCGGAGATCACCACCGGGCCGAGCGCGGGATCACTGCCGGGCCAGGTTGCGATCAGGTAGGCAGTATCATCGAACGGGATCACCTCGACCTCGCCCGCCGCCCAGCCGCCGTCGCGCAGGGCCCGGGCGTACAGCTCGGCCACCTTGCCGGTCTCGTTACCGGGGCCGCGGACCGAGCGCATGGCTATGCTCGCCTTGGCCAGTTCCAGCACGCTGGCTTCCGCCGATGCGGGGCCATCCTCGCGGGCAGACGCAGGGGTCGCTGTGGCGACCAGCGCCGTCGCCATCATCAGGGTTCGCAAGTGCATGTCCGTTCCTCCGCGCCCAAGGTTGCATTGCGACCGCAAGAGGTAAAGCGGTATTGCCTCACACGGCCGTGCTGAACCGGGCCTGCGAGGCGGCACGGTAGGGATCGAACAGCGCGGCAAT
Source organism: Altererythrobacter sp. H2 (assembly GCF_035319885.1). Lineage (NCBI taxonomy): Bacteria > Pseudomonadati > Pseudomonadota > Alphaproteobacteria > Sphingomonadales > Erythrobacteraceae > Altererythrobacter > Altererythrobacter sp. H2. The sequence goes on along the minus strand of NZ_CP141285.1, from coordinate 2,924,421 downwards.
GGTGCGGGCATAGGGCAGGCCGTCCGCCTCGATCGTCAGCCAATCGCCTTCGAGCGAGGCGAGGCCGCGCACCGTGAACGGGCAGAGGCGGCCCGAAACTGCGGCCAAAAGCGCCGGGCCGAGCCGGGCATGGCCGGAGCAGAGCAGCTGCTCGATGACCCGCGCCCGCTCCTGGTCGGCAGCCGAGCGGACGATCCCGCGCTCCGGCGCGAGGCAATCCTGCGACAGCAGCATTCGGTAGCGGCCGCTGTTCTTCTCATTCTGGACCAGCAGGTGCGGGAAGCTGCTGATCGAGGAACTGCCGAGGCCGATCAGCACCTCGGCGTCATCGTCGGTAAAGCCCTGGAAATTGCGGTGGACCATGCCAGCCACGGCGGCATGGGCCAGCGGGTCGCCCCCTGCGCGGGCGAAATGGTCAAACCCCACCGGCACATAGCCGTGGGTGCAGAAATACTCGTAGCCCAGCGCGGCCATCGCGAAACGCTTGGCCACGTCGGGCATGTTGCGCGCGTCCACCGCCTTCTGGCGCGGCACGACGTGGGGAACGTGGGCATAGCCGAACAGGGCCACCCGGTCCGCGCCGAGCACCCGGGTGCGCTGCAGGCTGTCACGCAGGTCGTCCGCAGTCTGGCCCGGCAGCCCGTACATGAGGTCGAAATTGAGCGAGGTGACACCGGCATCGCGCAGCCAGTCGACCGTGCGCACGATCACCTCTTCGGGCTGGACCCGGCCGATCGCCTGCTGGCAGTGGGCAGCGAAAGTCTGCACCCCCAGGCTTGCGCGGGTAATGCCCGTCTCGCGCACAGCCCCGGCAAATTCCGCCGTCATGGTGCGCGGATCAAGCTCGGTCGACAGGACCGGGGAAGCAAGGTGGAAATGCCGGTCGAGCGTGCTGAACAGCCGCAGAAATTCCTCCGGCGACAGGGCGTTGGGGCTTCCCCCGCCAAAGCTGATCCGCCGGACCCGTGTACTTTGCCGCAGGGTGGCCGCAACCAGGGCGATTTCCCGCTCCAGCGCGCCAAGGTAGGATTCGAGCCGCTGCCGCCGCGCCGCCACCCCGGTGTTGCAGCCGCAGTAATAGCAGATTGTGTCGCAGAACGGGATGTGCAGGTAGAGCGAGATCTCGCCCGTCACGCCCTCCAGCGCGGAGCGATAGGCATCCGGCGCGATCGGGCCGAACTCGGCCGCTGTCGGGTAGCTGGTGTAACGGGGGACCGGGGTCGCGAGCAGATCGGGGTGATAGGGCCACATGCGCACCTGCCTCGCAGGGCCGGGCCGACCGGTCATTGCGCCAGATCAAATTTCTTGCGGCATCCCCCGGCATGGCACGCCTTGAACGGGCAACCTTCAGGCAGTTCCGGATCGCTCCCACCCACCGGAAGTTCGATCGTGCCGCCGCCGCACAGACGTGCGACCAGCGCCTGCTGCTCATCCTGGGGCAGGGGGCCGATGGCAAGCGGGACCAGCGCGAGCAGCGCAAGCGGGGCAAGGCTCATGGCTTGTCCTCCTCTGAGGCTTCGTCCCCGTCCTCATCTTCGTCGATCAGGATGCGGTTGGCGGCGCCGTCCAGATCGTCGAACTGGCCGGAGCGCATGGCCCAGAAGAACGCCGCCAGCCCCCCAAGGCCGAGCAGCAGGGCAATCGGGATCAGGAAAACGAGGCTGGTCACCGGCCGCTTCGTGCCAGGCGCAGCGAATTGGCGACCACGATCAGCGAACTGGTCGACATGGCAATCGCGGCAATCAGCGGGGTGACATAGCCTGCCAGCGCCAGCGGCACGGCCAGCACGTTGTAGCCGATCGCCAGTCCGAAGTTCTGTTTCACGATCTGCATGGTGCGGCGCGAGATTTTCAGCGCCGCCAGCACCGGAGCAAGCCGGGTGCCGAGGAACACGGCGTCGGCGGCCTGCTGGCTCGCATCGCTGGCACTGCCGGGCGCAATCGATGCATGAGCAGCGGCCAGGGCAGGGCCGTCATTGAGCCCGTCGCCGACCATCAGCGGCAGGTGCCCCAGAGCCTTGAGCCGTTCCAGTTCCGCCAGTTTCTCTTCCGGCTTCATCCCGCAGCGCCCGAACAGGCCTAGTTCGCTCGCCACGTCGCGCACGGCGTCAGACCGGTCGCCCGACATCATCGAGACGGGGATGCCCTGCTGCTTGAGGCTGGCGACCACCTCCGCGGCATCCTCGCGCAGCCGGTCGCGGAACGGGATCATCACTGTCCGGTCACCCAGGCGCAGCTCGCTGGCCACGCTCGTCCCGGCCTGCTCCGGCTTTTCCAGCGCCACCGCCAGGCCGCCCATCATTCCGGTTAGGCCATGCCCGGCGGTTTCAAGCACCTCCTTGACCGGTGCGGCAGTCACGCCTTCGTCGTGCAAGGCCTTGGCCAGGCCCACGCTCAGCGGATGGCGGCTGCGCTCTGCCAGCGCCAGCGCGGCGGATTTCTGCCCCGCATCAAGCATCGACAGATCAGGCACTGGCTCGCCCAGGGTCAGCGTGCCGGTCTTGTCGAACAGCACCATGTCGACCTGCGCCAGCCGCTCCAGCGCACTGCCGTCCTTCACCAGCACCCCCTGCTTCAGCAGCGCGCTGGCGGCGGTTACTTGCGCGGCGGGCACCGCGAGGCCGAGCGCGCAGGGGCAGGTGATGATCAGCACGGCAATGGCGATCACCAGCGACTGGTACCAGCCCGCTCCCGCAATCATCCAGCCGGCGAACGCCGCAAGGGCAAGCGTGTGGACAGCGGGCGCATAAAGCCGCGAGGCGCGGTCGGCGATGCGGACATAGCGGCTGCGCGACTGGCCGGCCTCGTCCATCAGGCGGGCAATCTCGGCAATCACGGTGTCACTGGCGGTGGCGGTAATGCGCACGGTCAGCGGCGCAGTCAGGTTCATGCTGCCGGCGTGGACCATCTGCCCGGGGCCGACCGGTTCGGGCTCGCTCTCCCCGGTCAGCATGGCGTTGTCGATTGCGCCGTGCCCTTCGATCACCTCGCCATCGGCGGCCAGCGCCTCCCCGGCGGCGACGATCATCACCATCCCGGGAAAGAGCTGATCGGTCGCCAGGCGCCGGGTGCTGCCATCGGCCTGGACCACGCTGGCGCTGCGGCCCATCCGGCCCAGCAGTGCGCCAATCCCGGCCCTGGTGCGGCCCCGCATCATCGCGTCGAGCGCGCGGCCGCACAGCAGGAAGAACAACAGCATGGTCGCGCCGTCGAAATAGGCGTGCTGGCCGCCGGTGACCGTCTCGTAGAGGCTGAGTCCCGTCGCCAGCAGGACGCCGATCGAGATCGGCACGTCCATGTTGGTCCGCCGGTGGCTGAGCGCCATCAGTGCCGAGGAGAAGAACGGCCGCCCGGCATAGGCGATCACCGGAATGGCAATCAGGGCCGAGAGCCAGTGGAACAGGTCTTTGGTGACCCCGCCCGCGCCCGACCAGACGCTGACCGAGAGCAGCATCACGTTCATCATGCCGAACCCGGCGACCGCCGTGGCCCGCAGCAGCATCCGGGTTTCCCGGTCGTCCTGCGCCAGCGGGTTGTCCGACGCGAGCTGCGCTTCGAAGCCAAGTTTTTCAAGCTCACCGATCAGGGCGAACGGGTCGATCTCGGCGCTGTGGCGCACGGCCACCCGCTTGGCGGAGAAGTTCACCCGCGCTGCTTCCACGCCGGGCACCGCACCAAGCCCGCGCTCGACCTTGCCGATACATCCGGCGCAGCGCATGCCCGGCACGGTAAAGCGGCTGTCGACCAGTGCGTCGGTCCCGGCCGGGGCAGCAATGTCGGCCAGCGCGTTCACTGGACTTCGGTTTCGAACCGCACGGACTGCCCGTTCGCGGTCACGTTCACCCGCACGGTCCAGCGGCCGGGGGCGACAGCCGCGGCGGAGACATAGCGGCCTGCACCGTCGGCGTTGAGCGGGAAGGCGATTTCCTCACGCTGGCCAAGCGGCCGGCGCAGTTCCGCGCGCACCTTGGCGCCTGCGGGAATGGCTGGTGCTTCCAGTAGCAGCGCGCCTTCGCCAGTGCGGATGACCGGCCCGCTCCAGCCAAGCTTGTCCTGTTCGCGGGCCTGTTCCAGCCAGCCATTGTATTTCTGGCTGGCGACATAGGAGTTCTCCACCACCACCCCGCTGAAGCCGCTGGTGGCATAGCCCGCCATGGTGAAGTTGACCGCGATGACGATGCCGAAGCCGATCACCATGATCAGGGCGAAGCGCTTGCCGGTGAATTCGCGGGTCATCATGGCTCTCCGGGGGTTGAGAAGCTGGTTTCGACGGTATCGCTTTCGCGCTGCTCGTCGAGCGAGGTGAGCGTGAAGGCGAAGTCTCCGCCGGTTGCGCCGGACGGCACGATTACATAGGCGCGCACGGTGCGGATGGCGTCGGCAGGGACATTGACAGTGTGTCGCGCTGCCGCCTGTTCGCGGGAGATCGTGTCAGTCCACATCACCGCGGCGGGCAGGCCGTTCAGGGCGATTTCCATGTCGCGCGGGCGGCTTTCCATGTTGCGCAGGCGCAGGGTGTAGGAATTGCGCACGGAGCCATCGCCCATCAACATGTAGGGCGGATTGCGGTCGGCAGAGACGGTGAGGTCGGTATGGGTCCGGGCCCCCAGCGCAAACAGCAGGGCGAAGCCGATGCCGGCCCAGATCCCGGTATAGACCAGAGTGCGCGGCCGCAGTAGGGTCTTCCACACTGGCCGGGGCGCATGGCCGGCAGCTTCCGCCTCGCAGTCTTCCTGGGTGGCATAGTCGATCAGCCCGCGCGGGCGGCCGATATCCGCCATCACCTTGTCACAGGCGTCGATGCACAGGCCGCAGGTGATGCAGGCAATGTCCGGCCCGTTGCGGATGTCCCAGCCGGTCGGGCAGACCTGGACGCATTGCATGCAGTCGATGCAGTCGCCGATCTGGCCGGGGTTCTTTTCCGCCTTCTTGACGCTGCCGCGCGGTTCGCCGCGCCAGTCCTTGTAGGTGACGATCAGGGACTTTTCGTCGAGCATGGCGGTCTGGATGCGCGGCCAGGGGCACATGTAGATGCACACCTGTTCGCGCATGAAACCGCCGAGCACGAAGGTGGTGGCTGTCAGCACCGCCACGGTGGCGTAGGCAACCGGCGCGGCTTCGAAGGTGACAAAGTCCCGCAGCAGGGTGGGGGCATCGGCGAAGTACAGGATCCAGGCCCCGCCGGTCAGCAGGCTGATGACGAGGTAGATCGACCACTTGAACAGGCGCCGCGCGATCTTCGCCGGGCCCCAGGGCGCATTGTCCAGCCGGACCCGGGCGTTGCGGTCACCGTCCACGAAGCGGTCGATGTGCTGGAACAGATCGGTCCAGACCGTCTGCGGGCAGGCGTAGCCGCACCAGGCGCGCCCGACGGCGCTGGTGACCAGGAACAGGCCAACCCCGGCCATGATCAGCAGTCCGGCAACGAAATAGAACTCGTGCGGCCAGATCTCGATGCCGAACATGTAGAACCGGCGGTTGGCCAGATCGACCAGCACGGCCTGATCCGGCGCGTAGGGGCCGCGATCCCACCTCAGCCACGGCGTCACGTAATAGATGCCCAGCGTGACCAGCATGACCAGCCACTTGAAGCGGCGGAAGGGGCCGTCGATCCGCTTGTTGTGGACCGTCCGGCTCGCTGCGTAGAGGCTGGGTTCGGGGGCGTTCACCAGCTTACTCTGTCACAGGTCCGGCGGCGGGGGCAGCAGCATCGGTCACTGCCTCCATCACCGGCGTTTCCTCGCCGCCGCCCAGCGAATGGACATAGGCTGCCAGCATCTTGATCGTCGGCGCGTCGAGCTTGTCTGCCCAGCGGGGCATCACGCCCATCCGGGGGCGCAGGATCTGCTGGGAAATCTGCTCGCGGCTGCTGCCGTAAAGCCAGATGGCGTTCGACAGCGTCGGCGCACCCTGGGTGCGGTCACCCTGGCCGGCCGGGCCGTGGCAGACCGAGCAATTGGTGGTGAAGATTTCGGCACCGGCCGGGTTGGCCGGCCCCTTGCCGCTCAGCGAGAGGACATGATCGACCACTGCGTTGAGCTGGTTCTGGTCGAACACCCCGTCATAGCCGGGCATCGCGCTCTGGCGGGTGGCGGGATCATCATGCTGGCGGATGCCGTGGACCAGTGTGTATTCGATGGCCTTCAGATCGCCGCCCCACAGCCATTCGTCGTCCGCCAGGTTGGGGAACCCGCCAGGCAGTCCGCCGCCACCGGCACCATGGCACTGGGCGCAATGGATCTTGAATGCGGCTGCCCCGCCGGCAACCGCCTGCTGCATCAGGTCAGGCTGGCCCGGCAGTTTCTCGATATCGGTCACGGCCAGCTGCTCCCGCAAACCCGACCGGGCTGCGTCAGCGGCGGACATTTCCTGCGCGAGCTGGCCGCGGCTGGTCCAGCCGAGCATCCCTTCGGTGCCCTTGTTGATCAGTGGCCAGGCGGGGTAGGCGATCACGTAGGCAATCGCCCACGCGATCGTGAGGTAGAACGTCCACAGCCACCAGCGCGGCATCGGCGTGTCGAGTTCCTCGATCCCGTCCCATTCATGGCCGACAGTCTCGGTGCCGGTCGGCTGATCGATCCGTTTATTCGCCATCGTCGGAATCCTTGAAGATCAGGTTGGCAGCGGCCCGGTTGCGGGCTTTCGATCCGGGCCGGAACGGCCAGGCGCACAGGGTCAGGAACATGACCATCATGGCCAGCAGGCCCCAGCTGTCAGCGAAGTGGCGCAGGGTTTCGTAAAAGGTCATCGCCCCTTCTCCTGCGCGAGTTCCTGCTGTGCGGCTGCGCTGTTCACATCGACCAGCGTGCCGAGCATCTGGAGGTAGGCAACCAGGGCATCCATTTCCGTGATCCGGGTCGGGTCGCCATCGAAATCGCGGACCTGCGCCTTGGGGTAACGGGCGTTGAGATCGGCCACGTTGCCGAACTGGTCGGCCTGTAGCTTGAGATCGTCCGGCGCCTTTTCGACCATCTCGTCGGTGTAGGGCACGCCGACGCGGCGCAGGGCAACAAGATTCGCCGCCGGGTCCGCCAGCTTGAGGTCGGTTTCGGCCAGGAAGCTGTAGCTCGGCATGATGCTGTCCGGCACCATGCTTCGCGGATCCTTGAGATGCTGGACATGCCAGCTGTCGGAATAGCGGTTGCCGACGCGGGCCAGGTCCGGCCCGGTCCGCTTGGAGCCCCACTGGAAGGGGTGGTCGTACATCGACTCGGCTGCCAGGCTGTAGTGGCCGTAGCGTTCCACTTCGTCCCGGAACGGGCGGACCATCTGGCTGTGGCAGAGGTAGCAGCCCTCGCGGACGTAGATGTCGCGCCCGGCCTGCTCCAGCGGGGTGTAGGGCCGCACCCCTTCGACTTTCTCGATCGTGTTGTCGATCCAGAACAGCGGGGCAATCTCGACGATCCCGCCGATGGCGACGGTCACGAACACACCCACCGAAAGCAGGGTGATGTTCTTTTCGAGTTTCTTGTGGCGTTGGGTCATGCTCATCGGTTTGGCCCCTTACTCGGCAGGAACTGCGGCGATCGGGCGGTCGGACGCCTCGTCATAGGCGGCATCGGTCATCGGCGCTTCGTCACGCAGGCGCCCCGCGATGGTCATCCAGACGTTGTAGACCAGCACCAGTGCCCCGGCGAGGTAGAGCAGGCCGCCAAAGGCGCGCAGCAGATACATCGGCTTGAGTGCGGCGACGGTGTCGATGAAGCTGTTGACGAGGTAGCCGGTCGAAGGGTCGACCTCGCGCCACATCAGGCCCTGGGTCACGCCGGCAACCCACATGCTGGCCGCGTAGAACACGATGCCGATGGTCGCGAGCCAGAAGTGCCAGTTGATCATCCGCAGGGAATACATCCGCTCGCGCTGCCACAGGCGGGGCACCAGGAAGTAGAGGCAGGCGAAGGTAATCATGCCGTTCCACCCCAGCGCGCCGGAATGGACGTGGCCGATGGTCCAGTCGGTGTAGTGGCTCAGGCTGTTGACGGCCTTGATGCTCATCATCGGGCCTTCGAAGGTGCTCATGCCGTAGAAGGCGAGTGCCAGCACCATCATCCGGATGATCGGATCAGTCCGGACCTTGTCCCATGCCCCGTTCAGCGTCATCAGGCCGTTGATCATCCCGCCCCAGCTGGGCATCCACAGCATGATCGAGAACACCATCCCCAGCGTCTGCGCCCAGTCGGGCAGGGCAGTGTAGTGCAGGTGGTGCGGGCCGGCCCAGATGTAGAGGAAGATCAGGCTCCAGAAGTGGATGATCGACAGGCGGTAGGAATAGACCGGCCGTTCCGCCTGCTTCGGCACGAAGTAGTACATCATGGCCAAGAAGCCTGCGGTGAGGAAGAAACCCACCGCGTTATGGCCATACCACCACTGGGTCAGTGCATCCTGCACCCCGGCAAACAGGCTGTAGCTCTTGGTGCCGACCAGGCTGACCGGCATCGCAAGGTTGTTGACGATATGCAGCATCGCAATCGTGACGATGAAGGCAAGGTAGAACCAGTTGGCGACATAGATGTGCGGCTCGTTGCGCTTGATCAGTGTGCCCACGAAGACGGCGAAATAGGCGACCCAGACGATCGTCAGCCACAGATCGACGTACCACTCGGGTTCGGCATATTCCCGCGACTGGGTGATGCCGAGCAGGTAGCCGGTGGCCGCCAGCACGATGAACATCTGATAGCCCCAGAACACGAACCGGGCGAGCGACGGGAAGGCCAGCTGCGCACGGCAGGTGCGCTGCACGACATAGAAGCTCGTCGCGATCAGGGCGTTGCCGCCGAAGGCGAAGATCACTGCAGACGTGTGCAGCGGGCGGAGGCGCCCGAAGTTGAGCCAGGGTTCGAGGTTGAGGTCAGGAAAAACGAGCTGGAGCGCGATAATCACGCCGACCAGCAGGCCAGCAATGCCCCAGAAGATCGTTGCCAGCACACCCCAGCGGATCACCTCGTCGTCATAGCGGGACGGGGTATCCGGCATCCGGAACAGGCTCTGCGCCCGGGCCATCGGGTCATAGCTGCCCGCCGTCGCCCAGATGAGCCCAAACGCCGCGACCGCGACAATTGTCGCATGCACGGCAAAACCGGCGTCCTGCGTGGTGGCAATCGCTACGACTGCCAGCAGCAGAACCCCGAACCACAAGCCAACCCGGCCCAGTACTGATTCCATGGGATTCGTCCCTCCGTTTGCCGGATACCTAGTCGCCCCCGGCGCGGCGCACTTTGACCTGAGTCAAATCTGTTCGTTTATGCGGTGAGTTGAAAATGGGCTGCCCGGGCTTCCAGCGCCGACGGCTGGAGCAGCCGCACACCCGACCGCCCCGAGGTTTCGATCAGCCCCAGTTCGCGCAGCCGCCCGAGCTGGCGGCTGACGGTTTCTATGGTGAGGCCGAGCGCGTCTGCGATGTCCCGCCGTGACATTGGCAGTTCGAGTACCAGGCCTTTGCCTTCGGGCCGTCCGATCCGCTGGGCCATCGCCACGAAGAAACTGGCGAGACGCTCCTCGGCATTCTTGCGCCCCAGCCCGACTGCCTTGTCGCGTGACCGGTGCAGCGCGACCAATACCCGGTCGAGCACCTGGCGCAGTACCGCCGGGGATCGTTCGGCGCAGTCGACGAACTGGCGGGTGGGGAACGTGAGCAGCTGGCTGTCGACCAGAGCATGGAGCGAATAGGCATGCTGCGCGCTGGCAGGCACGGAAATCAGGTCTCCGGCAAAGTGGAAGGCGACGATCTGCTCCCGCCCTTCCGATGCGGTGGCAACCAGTTTGGTGGCGCCTCGGGACAGGTAGACCATCTGGTCAACCGCCGGGTCCAGGAATGCCCTGGCGCACCGCTTGGCGCTGACGAGATGGCCGATCGCCATCAGTTCGGACACGATATCATCCGGCGTTCCCGAGGGCAGGAATGTCTGCGCGAAGGGTCCGAAAACCGCACGCGGGTGGTTTTCCACCGGAGCAGGGGCGCTGTGCATCATGATGCCCCCAATGATGCCCGGGTGGCGATGAGTCTTTGACCTGCGTCAATGTCGGGCCGATTCGGCGGGCCTAGTTGAACCCCGCTTCGCAAAATCCTCGGTCGCACAGTGCGGCCACTGCGAAGCGGAGGGAAGACCAATGAAATTCGCGCTGCTGGCAGGCTCTGCCGCTCTTGCCGCTGCCTTTGCTCTGGGCAGCACGCCCGCACTTGCCCAGGACGAGGAAGGACCGCTCCAGGTCAAGGTTCTCGCAACGGCAGTTCTGCCCGATGGCAAGATCAAGCGGGTCAACACCGATATCGTCGGACTGCCCGCAGCCACCCAGACCGAGGCCAACGACAACGTCGTGCCGACTGTGGCGATCGAGTACTTCTTTTCCGACAATTTCTCGGTCGAGACGATCTGCTGCATGACCCAGCACGATGTCGACGCTGTCGCCGGGCTGCCGGCCGGGGCCGAGCTGGTGTCGGACGCCAAGGTTATCCCGGCTACCTTCACCGCCAAGTTCCATTTCGATCTCGGCGGGATCAAGCCCTATGTCGGGGCCGGCCCGACTTACTTCATCTGGATCAACGAGAATCCGGGTGCTGCGACCATTCCGCTGGGCGTGACCCGCTTCAAGATGTCGAATGAGCTTGGCATCGCGCTCCAGGCGGGTGCCGATATCCCGATCAACGACCAGGGCATGTCGGTCAGCCTCGATGCGAAGAAGTATTTCGTAGATACCACCGCGCAGTGGTTTGCCGGCAACACCCTGGCGATCGAGACAGTCCACAAGGTCGATCCCTGGGTGCTCTCGGCCGGCCTCGCCATGCGGTTCTGACCGGCCTGAACTGACTGGCGCCCCCCCACCGTTTTTTCGGGAGCGGGGGCGTTGGCATTTCACGGGGTGCTGGTCTATCCGGCGTGCGTTGCGGCACAAAAGGAGAATTGGCCATGCCCGGCATCTGGTTTGACGAGCTCAGCGTGGGGCAGGTGTTTGACCATCCGATCCGCCGCACGGTGACGGAGACGGATAACCTGCTGTTCTCCACCCTGACGCACAACCCGGCGCAGCTGCACCTCGATGCCGAATACATGAAGGCGAGCGATTATGGCCGGGTGCTGGTCAATTCGACCTTCACTCTGGGCCTGATGGTGGGCGTTTCCGTTGGCGACACCACTTTGGGCACCGCGATTGCCAACCTCGGCTGGGATGAGGTGCGCTTCCCCGCGCCGGTGTTTATCGGCGATACCCTGCGGATCGAGACGGAAGTGATCGAGCTTCGGACCAGCAAATCGCGCCCCAATGCCGGCATCGTCACGTTCGCGCACCGGGCCTATAACCAGCATGGCGATCTGGTGGCCAGCTGCAAGCGCAGCGGGCTTCAGCACAAGAAGCCGGTCTAGGCGAACCGGGAACGGGTTGGCCAGCACGGCTGTTGTCCGATCAGGACCACAGCTGGGAGAACTGACCTTGCCCCTATGGCTGCCCTATTGCGGGGAGGCACCACTGCCCACCGAATGGCTGGTGCGCTGGAACCTAGACCCGGTTCTGCTCACTGCCATGGCAGGGCTGGCATTGGCCGCCTGGCGCTATCGTGACCGGGTGCGCGCGGGCTACGCGGCAGCAGCCCTCGGCGTTGCAGTCTTCCTGTTCGTGAGCCCGTTCTGCGCGCTCGGTTCGGCGCTCTTTACCGTCCGGATATTGCATGACGTGGCGCTTGCGGCCGTGCTCGCCCCGCTGCTGGTCGCGGCCCTTCGCCTGCATCGGACGGACCTGCCCGGTTCGCCGGTGCTGTGGACCGCACTGCACGCCATGATCTTCTGGTTGTGGCACGCGCCGCCGCTCTATGCGGCCGCAATGAGCAGCGACCTCGCGTTCTGGGTAATGCAGGTGACGATTGCCGGGTCTGCCGCCGTGTGGAGGGCCAAGGTCGTTCGCGCTGAGGCGCCTGCTGCCGCCGCGATGTTGCTGGCGACCATGGTTTCCATGGGGGCGCTGGGCGCGCTGCTCACCTTTGCTCCGCGTGCCTTCTACGAACCGCACTGGATATCGGCCCGGGCCTGGGGCCTGTCGGCGCTGGAGGACCAGCAGATCGCCGGCATCGTGATGTGGGCACCAGCGAGCCTGGTCTATCTGCTGGCGGCCCTGGCAATTCTCTATCGCGCGCTGGGCGGCGAAAAGCGTGCGGCATGAGACTGCACCGCCTGATCCGGCAATGGGCGGTCAGTCACACCGAGGAGGGCAGGTATTCCCCGGTCGGGGTGTGGTTCCACTGGATCATGGCTGGCCTTGTGCTGTACCAGCTATGGCTTGGCTGGACCTTGTGGCGTTATCCTGCGGGGGCAGACAAATTGGCAGCCTACCAGCTCCATAGCGAACTGGGGCTGGCGATCCTGCTGCTGGCCGTGCTGCGTTTCCTGTGGCGCCTGTTCATACCTGATCCGGTCAACGATGCCGATGCGCCCGGCTGGCAGAGCCGCGTGGCCCACCTGACCCATTATGCGTTCTACTCGCTGTTTGCCTTGTTGCCACTCAGCGGGTGGGCGATGTGGTCAGTCTATCAGCCAGCGTGGCCGCTGCGTCTTGCAGGGATAGTCGACGTTCCCCCGATGCCGTTCCACACTCTGTCCCCGGCGTGGCAGAATCAGGTGCTGGAGCTGGCGCTGGACCTGCACCATTTCGGCGTGGTGGGTCTGGCACTGCTGGTTCCGCTGCACGTCGGTGCCGCGCTGAAGCATCACTTCTGGGACCGGGACGACATTGTCAGGGGCATCCTGCCGGAGATTCCGGACGACGAGAGCGCGCCTGACCCCGGGCGATATAATCCGCAAGCGGGCTGATTTCCTCCTCCTGAAGCGCCCGCGCGGCCTGCCGCATCTGCCCGAGCGGATCGCCGTAGCGTTCGCCGCTGCGCCAGCGGCGAAGCTGTTCAGACAGGTAGGCGCCGCTCTGGCCAGCCAGCGAAGGCGCGCCACTGTCAGAATCGGAGCCCTCAGCCCCATGGCACGAAGCGCAGGCCTGCAATCCCCGCGCCGGATCGCCCTCGTGATAGAGGCGTTCGGCATCGGATTGCGTACAGCTGATGGCCGGATCGATCCGGCCAACCTGAGGCATCGCCATCTGCGCATAGTGGAGCGACACGGCCATCCGCTCATCGCTGCCGAGCCGCTTGGCGAGCCAGCTCATCTGCGGATGGCTGCGCTGACCGTCTGCGAAGAAATCGAGCTGGCGTACGAGGTATCCCGGATCGAGCGCGGCAAGCCGGGGTGCGCGTGCGCCGTCTCCCCCGCCATCAAGGCCGTGGCAGGTGTGGCACGCAGCTCTTGGTCCTGCCGATCCTCCCGACAAGGCAACCATTTCGCCGGATTGGTCGAACGGAATCCTGACCGGGTCGGGCGTGCAGGAAGCAGCGGCCACAGCGGCGCTCATCAGCAGCACACCTGCACGGAAGGAAATGGTCGAATCCATGAGATGCGGGAACGAAGCTGGCGGTTGCAAGGTTCCCCATACGAAGGGTGAGCCTGAACAGAGGGGCTTTGGCAGTGGCAATCAGGCAGAGCGGAGTTGGCATTTGCGATGGCCGGTGATGTCTGGTGTCATGGCGCTCGCAGTGGGCCTGGCCGGGTGCAAGAACCCGGTCGAAACGCGCCGCGAACCAGACAGCGCGGCAACCGAGCGCGGGCTGGTGGCAATCCGGCAGGCCGGTTGCGGCGCGTGCCACCAAATCCCTGGTCTCGACTGGCCGCGCGGGCGGCTGGGACCCTCTCTGGAGGGGTTCGACGATGTCGGCCTGATCGCCGGCCAACTGCCCAACCGGCCCGACGTGCTGGCCGCCTTTGTGCGCAATGCACCTGCGGCAAAGCCGGGTTCGACCATGCCCGCCATGCCCGTCACCCCGCAGCAGGCGGAAGATATTGCGGCCTATCTCTACGGACTGGACCATGATTGAGGCGTTCTGGGGCTGGCCGCCGCCGGTGCTCGATCCGGCTGGTCCATATGCGAGCAGCGTGACGACGCTGGCATGGGCGTTGTTCGGCCTGAGCGTGTTCGTCACCGCTGTCGTCATCGCCGCCTTGTGGGTTGCGGTGAAAGGCCCGGCGCGGTGGAAAGCCATGCTGGGCGGCGAGCGGGCGATCTGGATCGGCGGCGTGGCATTTCCCGGCGTGGTGCTTACCGCGTTGCTGGTGTGGGGGCTGACCCTGACCGCCAGTCTGACCGAGCCCATTCGCGGTGACGAGATGCGCATCCGCGTGACCGGCGAGATGTGGTGGTTTCGGGTCCAGTATCTCGACGGAAGCGGCGCAGTGATCATGGAGGATGCCAACGAAATCCATATTCCGGCGGGTGTACCGGTGGTGCTGGAACTGGAATCGGCCGATGTGATCCACAGCTTCTGGGTGCCGCACCTGTCGGGCAAGAAGGACATGATTCCCGGACGACGTACCTTGCTGCGGGTCGAGGCTGATCGGGCCGGGGAGTTCGGCGGGGTCTGCGCCGAATATTGCGGGATGCAGCACGCCCTGATGGGCTTCGTCGCGGTGGCGCATGAGCCGCCGGCTTGGGAAGAGTGGCGGCAAGGCAGGACGCAGGCGCTGGCGCCGGCTGATCTGGCAAACGGTCCGCCTGATGAAGCCGGATCACAGGGCCAGTCCCTGTTCATGGAGAGCGGCTGTGCTGCCTGCCATCGTGTGGCCGGGACGCAGGCCACCGGGCTTGCCGGGCCCGACCTCACCCATGTCGGCTCGCGCCGCACGCTGGGTGCAGGCATCCTGCCCAACAACCGGGGCACCATGATGGGCTGGATCGGTGACAGCCAGTCGATCAAGCCCGGCAACCGCATGCCCAGCTACGATGTTCTCTCTGCAGAAGAAATCGAGGCGATCGCAACCTGGCTCGGGCAGCAGCAATGAGGTCGGAAACGGGCTTCGATCCGGCGCTCTACGCGCGTTTCCCAACCGAGAGGCGTCCGGATAGCGAGGTGGAGGAGCTGGAGCGGGTCTGGCAGGCCCCCAGGGGATGGCGCCTGCTGACCGCCGTCAACAACAACTACGTCGGTTTCTGGTACGTCGTGACCGCGTTCGGCTTTTTCGTTGCCGCCGGCATCCTGGCACTGGGCATGCGGGTGCAACTGGCCGCACCGATGCAGGACTTCCTGGGGGCGGAAACATACAACCAGTTCTTCACCATGCACGGCACGGTGATGATGTTCCTGTTCGCGGTGCCGATGGTGGAGGCGATCGGCGTCATGCTGCTGCCGCAGATGCTGGCGGCGCGGGACCTGCCGTTTCCGCGCCTCTCGGCCTATGCCTACTGGGCCTATGCAGTGGGAGGAACGCTGTTCTTCTTCTCGCTGTTCGTCGGCCTCGCGCCAGACGGCGGCTGGTTCATGTATCCTCCGCTGACATCGATTGCCTTCAGCCCCGATATCAACGTCGATTTCTGGCTGCTTGGCATCGGTTTCATCGAGATATCCGCCATCGCCGGGGCAATCGAGATCATCGTCGGCGTGCTGCGGACCCGCGCCCCTGGCATGACGCTCGACAAGATGCCCATGTTCGCCTGGGCCATGCTGGTGTTCGCGGTGATGATCCTGGTCGCCTTTCCCGCAGTGATCCTGTGCACGATGCTGCTGGAGATCGAGCGCGCCTTCAACTGGCCGTTCTTCGATGCCACACGCGGCGGTGACCCGCTCTTGTGGCAGCACCTGTTCTGGTTCTTCGGCCATCCGGAGGTCTATATCATCTTCATCCCCGCCGCCGGGCTGATGTCGATGATGGTGGCGTCCGTCGCGCGCACCCCGCTGATCGGTTACCGGCTCAACGTGCTGGCGTTGGTTGCCACCGGTTTCATCAGCTTCGGCGTATGGGCGCACCACATGTTCACCACTGACATGCCGCGCGTATCGGCGGGATACTTTTCCGCTGCGAGCATGGCTGTGAGCCTGCCGGCCGGAATCCAGGTGTTCTGCTGGATCGCCACGCTCGCCAGCGGGACAATCCGGTGGACCACGCCGGCGCTGTTCGTGGTCGGCAGCGTGATCGTGTTCACCATGGGCGGCCTGACCGGCGTGATGGTGGGGATGGTGCCGTTCGACTGGCAGGCGCACGACACTTACTTTATCGTGGCGCACCTGCATTATGTCCTGCTGGGCGGGATGGTGTTCCCGATGTTCGCGGCGTTCTACCACTGGCACGGCATGACCAGCAGCCGCGCCCTCTCCGACCGGGTGGGTCAATGGGTGTTCTGGCTGATGTTCGGCGGTCTGCACCTGACCTTCTTCCCGATGCACCTCACCGGGTTGATGGGAATGCCCCGGCGGGTCTACACTTATATGCCGGGGCGAAAACTGGACCTGCTCAACCTGCTGTCGACCGCCGGGGCGTTCGTGATGGCGGCGGGGGTTTTGCTGTTCCTGGCCGATTGTGCCCGCAACCTGCGCTTCACCAAGACCAAGGATATCGGCAACATCTACGGCGGCAGCACGCTCGAATGGTTGCCGACCGGGCTCTATTCAGCCCGTTCGATCCCGGTGGTGAGCTCACGTGATCCGCTGTGGGACCGGCCGGAAATCGGCCGGGAAGTGGAGGAGGGGCGCTATTTCCTGCCCCGCTCGGTCACTGGCCGGCGCGAGACGCTGATTACCTCTACCGTGATGGCGGAGCCACAATATCTCCAGCTGATGCCCGGTCCCTCCGGCTGGCCGATGGCGGCGGCGGTGTTTACAGCCGGGTTTTTCCTCGCGCTGACCGTGCAGGCCTATGCGTTTGCGATCTTTTGCGCGATTGTTGCAGTGGTCAGCACACTGCGCTGGCTGTGGGATACTGATCGCCCGATTGCACAGCAGGAAGCGGAGATCGGTGCCGGGATCACCGTGCCGATTTCGATCACCGGCCCCAGCAGCCACGGCTGGTGGGCGCTCAACGCGCTGCTCGTGGTGGTCGGCATGATCGGCTTCATGGCCCTGTTCGCCTATTTCTACCTCCTCGGCATTCATCCGGACGGGCGTGGTCCGCCGCCGCCGCTGGGCCAGACCGCGCTGATTGTTGTTTTACAGGCTGCCGCGCTCACGGGCGCATGGGGTGCGCGGCGGCTTCTCAGGCGGCGACACGGCAAACCACCAGGCGATCTTCCCTGGATGGTCGCTGCCCTGGCAGTGGTGCTGCTCGTTGGCGCGCTCTGGCTGGATGTGACCGGATGGCTTGGCACCGGCCTGCATCCCACCACCAGCGGCATGGGCGCGACCGTGTTCATGCTCAGTGTGCTGCAGGGCCAGGTGGTGATCGTTTCCGCGATCATGGCAGTCTACCTCGCCTTCCGCGAGGCGCGCGGGCTCCTGACCACGCCGACCAATGTGACCATGGATATCGTCGCCCGCTTCATCGGCTTCAGCGCCCTGCAGGGCGCGGTGTTCACCCTTGTGCCGAGGCTGTTTCCCGGTGGCTGAGCAAGGCGATCCGATCGAGCGGCCCGCGATCTACCGGACGCTGGTGGTGGTCTTCGCGGTGTGGGCGGCGCATTTCATGGTCGCCTATGGCGCTGCGCTGGTGTTTCCGGGCCAGCCGCTCGCGGGCTGGATTGCGATTACCGCCTTGCTGGTGGCAATCGCCGCTCTGTTCGCGTGGGTGCGGAGGATCGGTCGGCCACGCCCTCCGCTGGCGCTCGCTGCGATGGGGCTCGCAGGTGCTGCGATCGTGCTTGGCACTTTTCCGGCAATCGTGGGTTGATGGGGCGGGTCGGGCGAACAGGGGCAGGAGGGGGACAGACCAGGCAAAGGGAGAACGGCCCGATGGACCATGCCGCCGTGCACCACCGAACTTTTGTAAATCCCCTCCACGCAATTCTGCTGGCCTTTCCGGTTGCGCTCTATCCTGCGGCGCTGCTGGCAGACATCGCCTATCTCAACACTGCCCAGATCCAGTGGACCAACTTCGCCGCCTGGCTGATCGCCGGGGCGGATGTTGCTGCCGGGTTGTTGCTCGCGTTGGCGATCCTGACATTGTTCTTCGGTCGCGCACGCCACGCCCGGGGGCGCGCCTTTCTCTACATCGCTGTCATTGGCGTGATGTTCTTCGCCGGTGTGCTTAACGCTTTCCAGCACGCGCGCGATGGCTGGCATTCGGTTGGCACGCTGGGCCTTGCCCTGTCGATTGTGTGCACCGTGCTCGCCCTTTTCGCGGCGTGGATCGCCTATGGGAGTACCATTCGCGAGGAGGTGCAGACATGAAACGGCAGCACCTGACCTTGATCGCGCTAGCCGGCACGATCGCCGCCTGCGCGCCCGAAAGCGACCCTTCGCTTGACCAGACGGGCGCGACGCCCGAGCTTCCCGAGCTCAGGGATTCGCTGATCCCGGCGATGAAAATCTCCCCGCCTCAGGACTGGGGCGGCGAACTCCCCACGGTTCCTGCGGGCTATTCGATCATGCCGGTTGCGCAGGACCTGAAGATACCCCGCCAGATCCTGATCCTGCCAAACGGAGACCTGCTGGTGGCCGAAGGGTCGGGCGGAAATGCTCCGGCGCTTAGGCCCAAGGACATCATTGCCGGTTTCATCAAGAAACAGGGCAAGAGCCCGGTCAAGGGCGGCGACCGCATCACCTTGCTGCGCGACGAGGATGGCGACGGGAAGACCGATCTGCAGACCACCTTCATCGACGGGCTCGACGCACCTTACGGCCTCGCCTTCGTGGACGGGACGATCTACGTCGCCAACCAGGGCAATCTCGTCAGCTTCCCCTACACTGAAGGGGCGACCCGGATCACGGCTGCCCCCACCGAGCTGACCAAGCTGCCGGCCAAGATCAACCACCACTGGACCAAGGCCATGACTGCCAGCCCGGACGGCACCACGCTCTATGTCGGCATCGGCTCCAACAGCAACATCGGCGAGCGGGGCATGGACGTGGAGGAAGACCGGGCGGTGGTCTGGGAAATCGACCGAGTGACGGGTGCCAGCCGCGTGTTTGCCTCGGGCTTGCGCAATCCGACCGCGATGGACTTCAATCCATGGACTGGCGAATTGTGGACAGTGGTCAACGAACGGGACGAGATCGGCCCGCAACTGGTGCCTGACTATCTGACCTCGGTTCGGGACGGCGCTTTCTACGGCTGGCCCTACAGCTATTGGGGAAGCAATGTCGATCCGCGGGTCCGCCCCCGGCGGCCGGATCTGGTGCAGCGGGCGATCGCGCCTGACTACGCGCTGGGCTCTCATGTTGCCGCGCTTGGCCTGAGCTTCGCGACGGACGGCGGCCTGGGCGGCCGATTTACCGAAGGGGCGTTTGTGGGCCAGCACGGCAGCTGGAACCGCAATGACCCGTCGGGCTACAAGGTGGTGTTCGTGCCGTTCCGAGGTGGCCGTCCATCGGGCGAACCGATCGACGTGGCGACCGGCTTCCTGAAGGATGGCAATGCGAGGGGCCGGCCTGTCGGCGTGGCCTATGATGCTGAGCGACGCGTGCTGTTCGTGGCTGATGACGTATCCAACACGGTCTGGCGGATCGCGCGGGCCGCAGCGCCAGCACTGACGCCACCGGTCGGAACAGCCGGGGTAACTTCGGGAATCTAGCGGGCGGCCCGACGCTCCGCAGCTTCGCGCATTTCGGCGCATCTGCATCCGGCGATAGGCCATGTTTGAGGGACAGGGAGCCGCCCCGATTGCGGGGCGTCTCGTCGCAGCCTCATCACAGGCAGGGAACGCCCCGCAGCCCGCCCGCCTTCCATTGATGGACACCATCCAGAAGGAGATCATTCATGCCGACACAGCAGACCACCCCGGACACGGAGAGCACCGCTTCCGGTGTTCGTGAGGAATTCGGCCGCGACGCCGAGCGCCTGAAGGAAACCGCTGCGGATCGCGCCCGCCAGGAAGCCGAGAAAGGCAAGGGTCAGGCCGCCCGCACCGCGCAATCCGCCTCGTCCGCCCTGCGCAGTGCAGCAGGCGAGCTTGAAAATGATGACAGTGTCCCTGACTGGCTGGCTTCTGCAGTACGGCAGGCGGCGGACAAGCTGGGTCAGCTTGCCGGGCAGGTAGACAATCGCAGCGTGGATGACATTCAGCAGCAGGTGGTCCAGTTCGCACGGGGCAACCCGGCGACGTTTCTCGCCGCCTCGGCGGCGGCAGGCTTTGCCGCCGCGCGGGTTCTCCGTGCGGGGGCCGACCATCGGAGCCATGAAGCGGGACAGGATACCGGCACCGGGTACGGCGGATATGACGACGGGCGCGGCCCCAACGCCGGCGAGTTTGAAGCGCCGGGCGATCGGGCGACCGCAGCGCCCATGGCAAGCGCCGGTATGTCCGCAGGAGCCACCTCATGAGCGAACCCAGGATCCAGCCGAGTGCAAGCACGGGCGCTAGAGCGCCCAGCGGTGACGAGGACGTAGTGGATCTCGTCGCTAAGCTCACCCGCCAGGGGGCCCATCTGGCACAGGAACAGGTCAGCCTGATGCAGGCCGAAGTCCGTCAGGCCACTGCCGACGCGAAAGCGGCGGCTGGCGCCATGATGGGCGCCGCCGTGGTAGGCATTGCCGGCCTTGGGGTGCTGCTGATGGGCATATCCTATCTGGTCGGCGTGGCGATCGAGAACATTGCCCTCGGCACCGTCATCGTCGGAGCCGCCACGCTCATCATCGCAGGCATCATGTACGCGGGTGCCAGGAAGAAGATGAGCGCCACCACCCTCACCCCAACCCGCACCATCGAGACCGCCGAGGATACCCCGGCTGTCCTGACAGGTCACATGCACAGTAATGGAGCACACCATGCCCGATAACCACACCGACGAACGCACGCCCGAAGAGATCGAACAGGAAATCCGCACCACGCAGCAGGACATGAGCCGCACGGTTGACCAGTTGCAAGGCCGCATGACCGGGCGCAACATGCTCGACGCGCTGCTTGACCGGGCAGAGGAAAGCGATGTCGACGCGCGGTACCTGCTTGACGCAGCACGGCGCAATCCCCTGGCGCTGGCCCTGATCGGCACTGGGGGGCTCTGGCTCGTGAGCGATGCCGACGCGCGCCCTTCGGCCCTCAAGCCGAACCTTGGCATGACGGGGAGGTCAATCCGGGGGCAGTCTCGCGAAAATGATCATGACGACGAAGGTTGGCACCGGGAGCACCGCACCTACGTGGCTCACATGAACCTGTGCGAGCGCCGCCCAGAGGATGATGATGTTTCCTACCGCCGCCGCCGCGATCTGGCGCGAGCGAACTATTTCATGATCGAGCAGGGCCACGATGAGGATGAGCATTCGTTCCGCTCGCGCCTTGACCATGCGACAGAGCAGCTTCGGCAGCGGCGACATCAGGCCGGCGAGCAGGCGCACAAAGCTGGTCGGGCGGCCCGTGAAAGGACCCGGGCTGCGGCGTCGCAGGTCGAGGGCCTCTATCGTGAAAACCCGCTGATCGGCGGGCTGGCTGCCGCGCTGGTGGGTGCAGTGGCCGGGGCTGCCCTTCCTGCCTCGCGCATGGAAGAGCACTATCTCGGCTCGTCCGGTGAAAAGGCACTGGACCGCGCGCAGGCTGAAGGCCGCCAGATGACAGACAAGGCGCGGCAGAAGAAGGACGAACTGGTTGGCAAGGCGGACGACCGACTGGTCCACGCAGGCAACCAGGCGTCTGACAATCGTGTGACGGAAAGTTATCGCCCGAACTGACGGGCCGGCGCATCTCAAAGCGACGGTGAAAATCGCCAGGCGAGGAGGCGGAACAGGTTTTCTGCCTCCTCGCTATCGCCCCTGCGGGCAATTTCAATGAGAAATCGGTAATTTAGGGAGAGCGAGGTGGCGGAGACGGAGGTGGCAAGTGGGTTGATGCAATCACTTGTGGTTTAACGGAAATGTGAAGCGCTTCGAGGGCTCGCTACCACAATTGCTACCCCGCCTTCCTGAACTGCAATTTTCAGATCTGGCTTTGAGCAATTCGGGGGCTCAGAATCACGAAATTTTGGAGAAGCAGAATATTACCCGCACGGGAAAACTACCCTATCAAAACGTCTCTCCAAAGACGAAATATCCCGTTCGGGAAAATTCCCTTGCAATTGACCGGAAATTGGCATAGATTTCCCGCTCGGGAAAGGTAACGTACATGCTCGATGTTGCCACTATCGGCCAGATCATTCGCGATGAACGCAAGGAGCTTGGACTACGCCAGGACGAGCTGGCCGCCGCAAGCGGGGTGGGCCTGCGCTTTTTGGTCGAGCTGGAGCGAGGAAAGCCCACCGTCCAAATGGGCAAGGTGCTTGATGTGCTCGCGGCCCTTGGATGCGAACTACAGATCAAGCGGCCCGACGGAATCGTGACCGCCGGTCGAATGGATGAGCCTAAGAAGGACGAGGTGGAGTGATGCTGCCGGTCTTGGACACGCTGGTTGTCTGGTGGGGCGAGCGTCAGGCGGGCGAACTGTCCATCGACAAGGGTGGTGCGATGCACTTCGTCTATTTGCCGGAATGGCTCGCTGACGACAAGGCACCGGCACTTTCCCACGCAATGCCTAAGCAGGAAGGGCCATTTGGGGACCATGCCTGCAAGGCGGTCTTTGGCGGTCTGCTTCCCGAAGAAGGTCAGCGCACCGCTATCGCCCGGGCACTTGGGGTTTCGCCTGACAATCCATTTCGTCTGCTCGAGGCCTTGGGCGGAGATGTTGCGGGTACTCTGGCCTTCCTGCCCGAGGGGGAAGAGCTGTTCCAAGCCTACTCCACGACCGCTCCAGAACCACTCCTAGAGGGCGAGCTAGCGGAACTATTCGACCGTTTGCCTTCCGTGCCCATGCTGGCAGGCGAGGGCGGCGCAAGGCTGAGCCTTGCAGGGGCTCAGAGTAAACTGCCCGTGGTGCTCACCGCAGAAGGAGGCATCGCGATCCCTCGTCCGGGCGAACCCTCTACCCATTTAATAAAGCCCGAACCGGACCGCTTTCCCTACCTGGCTGCGAATGAGGCCTTCTGCCTCGCTTTGGCACGCGCCGTGGGTATCGATGCAGCCCATGCAGAGTGGCGCACTGCTGCGGGGAAACCGTTCCTGCTGGTTGAACGCTATGATCGCATCTCGGTTGAAGGAAAAACACACCGACTGCACCAGGAAGACTTCGCCCAAGCACTTGGCGTACCCTCGAACCGAAAATACGCGGCAGAGGGTGGACCGACCTTTCGGGACAGCTTTGCGCTGTTGCGTAGCGCTGCCACTCGACCCGCGCGCGAAGTGCTGAAACTTGCCGACGCGGCAATCTTCAACCTCATCATCGGCAACGCCGACGCTCACGCGAAGAATTACAGCCTGCTAAGACTTGAGAACGGCGAAGTGGCGCTTGCCCCGCTTTACGATGTCGTCGCCACACACATGTGGAAGCAACTCTCGCCAAAGCTCGCGATGCGATTTGGCCGCGCCGCGACCGTGGAGGAATTCGACATCGGGAACGTCGCGCGCTTCGCGGAAGAGGCCGGGCTGGGTGCGCCTTTCATCCGTCGCCGGTTGGCTGACCTTACTGAAGCGGTGAGGGCGGAGATTGAGAAGGGTGTTCAGGTGCCCGGCAATCCGGCTGAGGAAATGGTCGCGCCGGTCGCAGAGGCATTATCGGCTCGTGCCAGCATCGTTGCCTTGAAGCTCTTAGAGACATGAGGGTGCAGATCGGTGGTGCAAGAATGACGTTTCAATAGACCAAACGGAGTGATCGAGACAGATTTCGTCCATTACGTTCTTGCTAAATAATTCTCTATAAAGTCAATTCATCGCCAATCGGTTGGCAGGGGGCAATCTTGACGACGTCATTTCAGACCAATCCATACAAGCTCAGCGACCTCATGCGCGAATGCCATGAGGGCAAGCTTCAGCTGCCAGATTTTCAGCGTGGATGGGTTTGGGACCAAGATCGCATCACCGACCTTTTGGCTTCGATTTCTGAGGGCTTCCCAGTGGGTGCGCTTATGACCTTGGATGCGACTGGCGAAGTGTCGTTTGCGGTTCGCCCCGTTGAGGGCGCGCCCTCTCCCTCCAAGGATATCGAGGCTTACCTGCTTGATGGCCAGCAGCGCATGACCTCGCTCTACCAGTCGACTTACACAACCGTTCCAGTCTCAACTCAGACTGTGAAGAAGCGACCGATCAAGCTGCATTTCTACTTCGATATTCGCGCAGCGCTCGATCCCGATGTCCCGCGCAGCGAAGCCATTGTGCCGGTCCCCGAAGACCGGATCATCCGCGAGAACTTTGGCCGGGACATCAAGCTCGATCTTTCAACCGAGGAGAACGAGTTCGAACACCTGCATTTCCCGATCGACCGAATGTTTGAGGCGCATATTTGGAATCAGGCCGCAACAGCTTGGATCTACAAGGATCTCGCCCAGCGCGCGGAGCATCTCAAACTGGTCAACGACTTCATGCAGGAGGTCGTCAACAATTTTACCCAGTATCAGGTGCCGGTTATCAAACTGGGCAAGGACACGAGCAGGGCAGCTGTCTGCCTCGTTTTCGAAAAGGTGAACACAGGCGGAAAGCCGCTCGACGCATTCGAGCTTGTGACCGCGATGTATGCGGCAGATGAATTCCACCTGCGCGACGATTGGAAGGAACGCCGTAAGCGACTGGTCTCAAGCCAACCAGTGCTAGACAAGATCGAACCCGTCGAATTTCTGCAGGCGATCTCGTTGCTATATACCAAGGAGGTACGGGAAGCGGCGGCCGCAGCGGGCAAGGAGCCGCCGGCAATCAGCGCAACGCGCAACAGCCTGCTTCAGGTTCCATTGTCGGCATACCAGAAGTTCGCGCCGAAGGTTGAAGCGGGTTACATCGCGGCAGCCAAGTTTCTCCATTCGCTGAAGATCTTCAAGGCGCGGGATCTTCCCTATCAGACCCAACTTGTCCCGCTTGCGGCGATTTTGGCAGAGCTTGGGAATGCCTGGGAAAACGACGCAGTCCGGCAGAAGCTGGCCCGCTGGTACTGGTCCGGAGTGTTTGGGGAGCTGTATGGTTCGGCGGTTGAAAGCCGCTTCGCGCTCGACATTCGCGACTTCAAGCCTTGGCTGTCGGGCGGCGCAGAGCCTCAGACTGTTCAGCGAGCCAGCTTTGAGGAGCGCAGGTTGCGGACCCTTCGCTCAAGGCTTTCGGCAGCCTACAAGGGTGTTCATGCTCTGCTGATGAAATGCGGGGCGGAGGACTTCAAGTCAGGCCAGCCCTATGACCAGGCTGTGTTCTTCGATGAGAATGTCGACATCCATCACATCTTCCCGCAAGCGTGGTGCAAGAGTGTCGGGATTGGGCCGGAGATCTACAACAGCATCGTCAACAAGACGCCGATTGCGTCTGGCACCAACAGGATGCTCGGCGGTGTTGCCCCTTCCTCCTATCTGGGCAGGTTGACCAAGGGTAATGACAACAATCCGGCGATTGCCCCCGATCGCCTGACCGCGATCCTCCAGAGCCACGAGATCGAGGAAAGCTATCTGCATGCCGACGACTTCGAGGGGTTCATGGATGATCGGCGCCAGAGGCTGTTGACCATCATCGAAAACGCGATGGGCAAGGAGGCTTTGAAAGAGGCCGAGGTTCCATCCGACCATGACGAAGAGGATTACTACGCGGAAGAAGAGCTAGAGGCTGCGGAGTAACCACTACCCATGACCCCTGCAGAATTTATCCAGAAATGGCGCGCCGTTGACCTGAAAGAGCGTACGGCTTCCCAGTCGCACTTTAACGACATTTGCCGCCTGCTCGACATCGAAGACCCGATCACCGCCGACCCCAAGGGCGAATGGTTCACCTTTGAAAAGGGCGCTTCCAAAACCGGCGGGGGCGAGGGCTGGGCAGATGTCTGGCGCAAGGAATGCTTCGCCTGGGAATACAAGGGCAAGAAGAAGGACCTCGACCGCGCATTCGCCCAATTGCAGCAATATGCCATCGCGCTCGACAAAGGGTGTTGTTACGCTTCGCGATGAGCGAGGGCACTTGCGCCGCTTCGTGCCAGCGAAATTGTCGTCGAAGGGCAGCGACCAAACATTGCAGCTGTTCGAGAAGAAGGATCTCGATCTCTATACCGGGGACGCCATCCGTTGGACGGCGAGCGACCATAAACGCGGATTGATAAATGCCGACAGGGCAATAGTGACCGCGATCAACCAGGACGGCGTGACGGTCACGAGCTCCAGCGGCATGGAGCATAAACTGAAGCCGAACGACCCGATGCTGAAGCGGATCGACCTCGCCTATGCGCTCAACGCCCATATGGCGCAGGGCCTCACAGCAGATAAGGGCATTGCCGTGCTCGACAGCCGCGAGCGGCGCCTGCTCTCGCAGAGCAACTTCCTTGTCACGATCACACGTCCGCGAGACGAGCTCACGCTGATTGTCGACAACCGGGACAAGGTTGGGCGAGGGATTGCGACCAATCTGGGCGAGAAGACATCAGCCGCTGAAATCACCGAGCGACTTGGCCTAGCGGCAGCCAAGGGACAGCGCGCGGGTCAGATCCAAGCGGCCAACCAGGAACCGAAGGTCGAACGAGATAAGGAACCTGAGCTGACCAAGGAGCGGATCAAGCCGTTCGAGATTGGCTTGTAGCGAAAGGGCATGAAATGGGCCGGAGGCGGACTGGCAGCTTTCGATGCGGCCCTATTGAAAAGCCGCAGTTAGGGTGACGGCCGTAGTTGCGGACATTCGCTGAATTCATTTTCCAAGTCCACTACTCACCCTCATTTAATATACAAATGTAGGCGATCTGGTCTCGATAGCTGACGGTCAGAAGCCAATTCCGACCCTGAGCCCGAGACGAGCATCTGGAGCATCGCTGGACAATCCCGCATGTCCATCGAGACCTAATCGAATGCGAGTAGAAAGGCTGGTGTCCAGGCCTATCCCGATCGATTGATGGTCCTCGACGTCGGCCGTGGCCGATTGCTCGTAATTATAGGAGGCTGTCACCGAACTCGTGTCGCTCAGGAAGATATGGCTGCCAACGCTTCCGGCCACGGTGTTTCGGACATTGAAGCCCTCGGGTTCACCGATGACCGTGTAACTGGCAGAAGCAAAGGGAACGCTTCGCCCAATTCGCCGCGATACTTGACCGCTCACTCCGTAATCGAGCTCGCCTGTTCCCAAGGCTTTTTCTCGAGAGGCGGTAGGTACCTTCACGTTGCCGGCAACAAACGCGTCAAAACTCCCTATAGGAAATGAGTATCCGCCCTGCAGAATGAGATCACCAATACCTTCTCGGGTAACCTCGCGAGACTGCGTAGATGGCTGAGAGAGCAGTGGTGTGCCAAGCACGCCGCCGTTGCTGACGATAAGCTCTTCGGGCGCTGTTGTGACCACATATGGGACAAAAGCGGCGAGAGACAAACGACCGGAACGCGCAATGATTCCATTAGTCAGGGAAACGGTTTCATAGCCTTTGCCATTTACGTTCCCGGAGGCATAATCGACACCCGCTAACAAGGTAACTTCCGTTTCAGAGACCTTTTCAACGTTTTGTGCTACTTCGGCCTCTTGACCGGCTGCCGGGATGCCCAGGCTAATTGAGATGAGAGTTAGTATTGCGATCCGCATGGCGATCTCTTTGTCTGAAACTTCGTGTGCAGGCTTGGCGAAGGGCCGGGTCACCTTTTGAGGCGATCCGGCCTTCGCTTATTGTGACGGCTGCTCATTCAGTGCCGCTCGCGTCTGCGGCAGCCTCGTTGAAGGCTGAGCTGCTGCCCTGACCTGCGATGAGAAGGGAGCCGCGAGCCATAAGATTTCCGGCCGGAATGGTCGTGAGACCGTCTTTGGTCCCGACCACCAGCTGGCGCACCTCGCCGCTGCGGGTGGCGACAATGTCGCGCACGGTTCCGAGCTGCTCGCCCCACGGGAGCTGGACGGGCATGCCGGGGGCGACGGCAAAAGCACCCTCGCCCTGCGCTGCCCCGCTGCCCGCAAGGGCGAGCACACCGCTGTCGATCATGCCTGCGCCAGAAGCCGCACTGCTAGCCGACCCGGCGACACTTCCAGCTTGGCCGGCTGCACCAGAAGCGCGCTGACGGGATGACCTGGCGGCGGAGGTCGCGACATTGCCCACTGCTGAAGCAGTTCCACGTACTGTGCCCATCACGTCATCGGTGCCGATCAACTGGGCATTGGCGCTGCCCGAACCCGAGGCTTTGGCAGAGCCCGAAGCATTGCCTGAAGCCTGGCCGGCAGGCGTGCCGAGCAGTTGGCTGGTGGTTGCATCGAGGCTGGTGTCGACGCTGCGGTCGATGGCAACACTGCCATTTTCGCGATCGACATTCTGCCCGCCGCTCGTGGCGGCATCGCCGCGCAGCGTGCCGCGGGTAGTCGAGCGAACAGTTTCCGTCGGTGCTCGAACGGTAGAATTGATCGTGCCGTTGAGCGATCCTGTGATCCCAGCCTGGCCGCTGCCAAGCAGTTGGGCGTGGGCAGGACCCGCAAAAAGAGTAAGCGCCGAAGCGGCAAGCATGAGGTTCTTCATCATCAGTTCCTTTCGATCTGCGGATGCGAAAATGTCGGTGCATCCGCTCGAAAGGAAAACGGGTGGGCTGCGGCGCTTAATCCATAAACGCGCAAAAATTTTCAGCGCCCGACGCAACCGCCGCAGACGAGGCCTCTGCCGTAGGTATCGTCATGGCCCCTGTGTCCGAGGTCCACAGCCTCCGCATCGAGCGCGGCGCGCCAGTCGCGTCCCTGCCCCATCGCCCACGCTAGGCGGGCAGCGACCAGCGGGGTGGCAAAGGACGTTCCGCGCAGGCCGATGCGCTTGCCCTTGGCATTGCGGCCATAGATGTCCGCGCCTGGCGCAGCATAGTCGAGATGGAGCGCACGACCCGCCTCGATCAGGGCGCGGCGCTGGCCATCTACTGCGGTCACGGCAACCACGCCGTCATAGGATGCGGGATAGGCCGGCGGGGCGGCCGGTCCGTCATTGCCGACCGCCGCAACCACCACCACGCCCTTGCGCTGGGCCGCGCCGATCGCCCGTTCGAGCACTGCGTTGCGCGGCCCCACGAGGCTGATCGTCACAACCTTGCTGCCGCGCGAAACCAGCCAGCCGAGGCCCCTGGCCATGGCGAGCGCATTGCCACCGGCCTTGTCGGTGCCATAGACGTCGGCCACGCGGATCGTGCCCGCGCCGGCATGCGCGAGCAGCGATGCGATCGAGCTGCCATGGTGGCTGGGATAGGGTGCGCCGGCGACAAAGCCGCGCGTCTCCGTGACCTTCACCGCAGGCCCGGGTGCGCCGTCGATCATGCCGACCGGCGCCGCGCTGCCCGCGCTAACTTGCGCCGAGGCAGCCAGCATCGCGCCATTGGCTGTGCCCGACTGGAAGTGGAGGTGGTCGGCGCTGACCTGTGCCTGCGGCAGGAGCAGGCCGAGCGCCGCTTGCGCTTCTGCAAGTTCCATCCCCTCCGGCACGCCGAGGCGAATGAGCGAGAGATCCAGACCTTCGACCTCTTCGCGCGAAAGAATGGTGAAGCCGGTCTCCAGTGCAGGAGCCAGTGCATTGGCGGACACGTCCATCACCAGCAGCTCGCCGCGCCGCGCAGGCGCTCCCATCGCATCAAACTCGATCGCATCGGCATTACGGCGCACCAGCCGGTCAATCGTACGCAGGCGCTCGCGGGCGAGCCGCTCCACCGTGCGATGCACCCCGGCGCGCGTGTCGTCGAGAATATCGAGCGTTCCGCCAACTACTGGTCCCACCTGCGGCAGCTGGACACGCGGCAGCGCAACCTGCGCGGCCAGCGGCGTGGTAACCAGTGCAAGTGCGGCGCAAAGCAGGGTAAAAACTCGCATCGTACTCTCGTTCTTCGACTAAAACGTATTAAGCATGGATGAAACGCACGCGCTCGTCCGTTTAATCCCTGGAAGGCAGAGACACTGAACACATCGTTCGAGAAAGACTTGCTGGCCCTGCTGCCCCGATTGCGTCGTTTCGCAATCGGGCTGTCCGGCAATCTGTCCGACGGTGAAGATCTCTGCCAGATTACCATCGAGCGCGCGCTGACCAACCGGTCCCGCTGGGAAGAAGGCACGCGGCTCGACAGCTGGATATATCGGATCATGCGCAATATCTGGATCGACGAGAGCCGCAAGACGACGCGCAGCCTGCAGACCTTTGTGCCCGAAGAGGCCGGTGTGGGTGTCGGTTGCGACGGCGCGCAGGAAGCCGTGATCGAACTGTCCTACGTGGATCGCGCCATGCAGAAGCTGCCGCAAGACCAGCGGGAGGCCGTGCTGCTCGTGATGGTCGAAGGCTATGCCTACAAGGAGGCAGCTGAGATCGTCGGCTGCCCGGTCGGTACGCTCAATTCCCGCCTCGTGCGCGGCCGCGACGCGTTGATGGCAATGCTCGGAGAAGCATCGTGACAATTACCCCTGAAGACATCGCCGCGTTCGCGGATGGTGAATTATCAGGCGAACGCGAGGCGCAGGTCGCCGCTGCGATTGAGGCCGATCCCGAACTGGCGCAGCAGGTGGAACGGCACAAATCGCTTAAAAGCATGCTGGCCGGCCATTATTCGCCTGTCCTCGACCAGGCTGTGCCCGACCGGCTCGCCGCCATGTTGGCCCAGCCGCAACCGGCCCAGGTGGTCGATTTCGCTGCGGCCCGCGAGCAGCGCGAGAGCAGGCGGCGCCAGCCCCACTGGGGCTGGATCGCCGGATCAGCTCTGGCCGCATCACTGGCGCTTGCCGTGATCCTGCCAGGCTCGGGCGGCGAAGTACCGGCCTATGCCGATACGCAGCTTGCCGGGGTACTCGACGACCGGCTCGTCGCCGACCAGTCGCCGGGAGACGAGACCCGCGTGCTTCTGTCGTTCCGCAGCGAGGAAGGCCGCTATTGCCGCGCGTTCAGCGGCAGCGCGGGCGGCGGTCTTGCCTGCCGCGACGAGGCCGGCTGGAAGCTCGAGGCACTTGGCGAAGGTAGCGAAGGCGCCTCGAGCGATTACCGCATGGCCGGCGTAGGCGAAGCCGAGATCCTCGCCCTAGCCCAGGAGATGGCAGCGGGTCCGGCGCTCGATGCACAGGAAGAGCAGGCCGCGCGCGAGCAGGGCTGGCGCTGAGTGGCCTGCCCCATTAAGGTGGTCCACCGGTTATGTTAGAGTTCCGGCGGTTGTGGTCGCCCTGCTGGGCGGCCTGGAGCGTAGCGTAAGGCAGTCTAGCAGGGCGAGGCAAGATCGTTTGTGGTGCGGGTGGCTGGTATCCGAGCGATGAGTGTGGCCGGATGGTGTTGTAGTGGATGCGCCAGCGTTCGATCAGGATGACCGCTTCCTTCAATGTGTAGAAGATCTCACCGTTGAGCAGCTCGTCCCTGAGCTTACCGTTGAAGCTCTCGTTGTATCCGTTCTCCCATGGTGATCCCGGCTCGATGTAAAGCGTCTTCACGCCGATCCGACCCAGCCAGTCGCGTACGGCGTGTGCGGTAAACTCAGCCCCATTGTCAGAGCGGATGTGATCGGGCGGGCCGTGCCGTTGGAACAGCTCGGTGAGCACCGCCAGCACATCATCGCTCTTCAGCTTGCGCTGGACATGGATCGCCAGGCATTGACGGCTGTGCTCGTCGATGACGGTCAGCATGCGGAACGCCTTTCCGTCATGTGTGCGGTCCATGACGAAGTCGTAGCTCCAGACGTGACCGGGATATTGCGGTCTCAGTCTGACGCAGGAACCGTCGTTAAACCATAACCTCCCACGCTTGGGCTGCTTTTGCGGCACCTTAAGCCCCTCACGACGCCAGATCCGCTCGACCCGCTTGGCATTGACCAGCCAGCCCTCATTGCGCAGCAGCGCTGTGATCCGGCGATAACCATAGCGACCATATTGCTGGGCCAGCCGGATGATCGCAGCCGTCAGCGGCTTCTCGTCTGCTGGTGGTGTAGGCAGCTTGCGCTGGGTCGAGCGGTGCTGGCCAACGACCTTGCAGGCACGGCGCTCGGATACATCCAGCACCTCCTGCACATGATCGATGGCCAGCCGTCGTCGTGAAGGGCTCAGTACTTTCCCTCGACAACCTCCTTCAGGATCAGAGCATCGAGAGTGAGATCGGACACCGCTTTCCTGAGCCGCTGATTCTCCTTCTCGAGATCCTTCAAACGCCGAGCCTGGCTGACCTTCAGGCCGCCATACTCACGTCGCCAGCGGTAGTAACTCTGCTCAGAGATCCCAAGCGATCGGCTGATCGCACCGACCTTCTCCCCCTGCGACAGCCGAACCTCGGCCTCTCGCAGCATCGCAATAACCTGTTCTGGCGTGTATCTCTTCCGTGCCATTCATCAGCTCCTTTCAAGCTGCAAATAGCCGGAATCCTAACTACCAAAACGGACCACTTTCTGGGGGGCAGGTCAAAACTTCCTGAATTCAAATGAACTCGGTTTCCAATCCGTCTGGCGCATTGGGTTTGCCTCAATTCTCAGGCGCTCACAGGCGTGCCGGCCAAGGGGATCTGAAGAGTCCTGCCATTAACAGAAAAGTAACGCTTTTCTGCGAGAGTAGATTGGAGGAGAGGATCGATCCTACCGCAAGCGGCTACACTTTACACTTCGCAGAAGTCGGACGATCGCCGCGCATCCCCCCGACGAAGCCTGGAGTTCGGCTTCGATACTGGCCCTTCAAGTACGAGGACCCGAGTAGTCATTCTCGACATCTCGAAGACGGGTCTGCGCCTGCAATCATCGACCCATTTCAATATTGGCGACAAAATCCAGCTTGAGTTGCCGGAAACAGACACGCTCGGTTCCAGCATCGTGTGGACAGATGGCGATCAATACGGCGTGAAGTTCGAACGGCCCATTCCTCAGGCCGCCGTGAGTGCCGTAATCCTGGGAGCGCCGGCATTCCCGCCTGGTGAAGGCACGCCGAAGCTCAATCGACTTCGAGAACGTCCACCTGTCCAGCCAGCGCCGAACTGGTTGGTCTATACTATGGTAGCCCTGACGTCGGCGGCGGTGGTTGCTTTCATCTACGTGCTGCTGAATCTCATGCCAATCGGCATTTAAAAACGAAAAGCTTCGCCTACCCACGGTCAGCCATTTGTGGACTTTGCTACCGAAGATATGCAGCCGAAGCTTACGCGACCGTTGAATTGCCATTTTAAAATCGACTGCCTGATCAGTTCGGACGCGGGGCGCGGGACGAGGAGTGATACTGGACGATTTTCCATGCGCTGTGCCCGTGAGTCAGGACGGACGTGGCGACCCCGTCTCGCTCGATCACGCGGCCGTCCTTAAGCGCAATCCGGTATCGATAGGTTTCATGGCCTAACGCTACATGGCCGACCATCCGGACATTCACCGTCGGATTTGTGAAAGTGAACTCGGTGATCTCGCCCAGTTCGGGGCCGAGATGATGCTCCATGTACTGCGCAAAGGAGCCTTCAGCTTTGCCGTTCTCAAACACCATGGAATCGTCTGCGAACAGCGCTCTCATGGCGGCCTCGTCTCGCGCGACCAAGGCGTCTCGGTAGGCGACGAGCGTTGCATGCGCATCTTGCTCGAGCGCGTCCTGGACATCGCCGGTAAGCGTGGTCTGAAGACCGCAGCTCAGGCTGCCTGAGCGATGGGTTCATCGATCGGTCGTTGCCAATTCCACGGCATCAGTTCGTCCCAGCGCGCGGCGGGCCAATCGGCGGCGATCTTGCCGATGATGTCGGCAATGTAGGCCTGCGGTTCGAGGCCGTTCATCTTTGCCGTCTCGATGACGGAGTAGATCGCGGCGGCGCGGGCGCCCCCCGCCTCCGAGCCGGCGAACAGCCAGTTCTTCCTGCCGATCGCGATGGGGCGGATCGCGCGTTCGGCGATGTTGTTGTCGATCTCGAGGCGACCGTCATCGAGGAAGCGAGTGAACGCGTTCCATCGCTTGGTGCCATAGCGGATGGCCTTGGTCGTTGGCGACTTGGGCGCGAGCTTCCTGAGCGCGTCGTCGAGCGCGGCGCGAAGCGCCGTCACCAGCGGTCGCGACCGCTCCTGGCGGATGCTTCGTCGGATATCGGGCGGCTGGCCGCGTATCTCGGCCTCGATCGCGTAGAGCTGTCCGACCCGGTCGAGCAGATCGGTGGTAAGCGCGGTGGGCTGTTGCTTGTGGCGCTCGAACAGCTCGCGTCGGAAGTGCGCCCAGCAGGCGACCTCCGACACGCGATTACCGGCGTAGATGCCGCTGAATCCGGAATAGGCGTCGGCCTGGAGGAAGCCGGCGAACCCGGCGAGTTCGCGCTTGGGATGGACGCCGGCGCGGTTGGCGGTGAACCGATACCAGACGAGCGGCGGCGCGGTGGCGCCGCTTGCGCGATCGTCGACGACATAGGCCCAGAGTCTTCCGGTCGCCGTCTTGCCCTTCCCGGGCTCGAGCACCTTCACCGGCGTGTCGTCGGCGTGGATCTTGGTCGCCTTGAGGCCTTCCTCGCGGATGCGCTTGACGATCGGGTCGAGCAGATGCGCAGCCTGGCCGGTCCATCCGGCGAGCGTCGATCGATCGATATCGACGCCCTGCGCGGCCATCATCTCCGCCTGGCGGTAAAGCGGCAGGTGGTGATCGAACTTGGAGACGACGATATGGGCGAGCGTGCCAAACGTCGCCTTGCCGCGCGCGATCGGCTTGGGCGGCGTCGGCGCCTGGACGATCTTCTCACAGGCGCGGCAGCTATACTTGGGCCGGACATGGCGCACGACACGCCAGCTGACCGGCACGACGTCGAGCTGTTCGTCGGCGTCGGCGCCGAGGCGGCGCAGCTCGCCGCCGCACGAGGGACAAGCGCAGGCACCGGTGGCGGGCTCGTGGACGACCTCGTCGCGCGGCAGGTGCGGCGGCAGCGAACGGACCGGCGTTGGCCGTTCGGGCTTGATGACGATATCGGGTGCGCGCGCGTCCGCGACGGCCGCTTCGGCCTCATGCTCTTCGAGCGCCAGCTCCATCTGGGCGATCTCGCGCGCGAGCTTCTCGGACGACGTTCCGAAGGCCATCCGGCGCAAGCGGTCGAGCTGGGCGCGGAGCATCGCGATCACGTGATCGCGAGCGTCGATCTGCGCTTCAAGGCTGGCGATCAGCGCGTCCCGATCGGGGGTGGAAGCGGCCTCATCCGACACGCAAAACTTGTACCGGACCGGCAACGAAAATGCCAGCAAAAACCCCTGAATCCTGCCGATTATCAGCCCGCCAACGCCGGCCGCCAGGTCCGCTCGGGGCGACGCCAGTCGACGCCTTCCAGGAGCATCGAAAGCTGGGCGGCGCTGAGGTGTGCGACGCCCGTCTGGGTCATCGGCCACACGAACTTGCCGCGGTCGATCCGCTTCGAAAACAGACACAGGCCCTGGCCGTCATACCAGAGCAGCTTGACGAGATCGCCGCGCTTGCCCCGAAAGGCGAAGACGGCGCCAGAGTGCGGACTCTGCTTCAGCACCTCCTGCGCCATCACCGCGAGCCCGCACATCCCCTTCCTCATATCGGTCGCGCCGCAGGCGAGCCACACTCTCGTCGTGGGTGGCAGCGCGATCACCGCCCAAGCACCGCGAGCACGCGACTGAGCGCCTCGGCATCGACCGACGCATCGACACTCAACCTGACACCGCCCGGTAGCTCGATCCCGATCCGACCGGGAACCTCCAGGACCGACGGTAACAGGGAGGGCGTCTGCGCTGGCGGCGGGATCGCGACCGCATCCGCGATGCGCACCTCGGCGAAGGAAGGGCCGGGCTCTGCTGCAGGATGTGGCAACGTCTTCAGTGGCGGATCGAGCAGCAGGCCAGACATCGCCTTGCGGCGCCAAGTGTAGAGGAGCCCGCTCGTCACCTCGTGGCGCTCCATCGCCGAGCGCACCGATCCACCCGGACCGAAGGCATCGCGCAGCATCGTCAGCTTCTGCTCGACGGTCCAGAACCGCCGCCCCGACACACGGGCGATCACCTCGATACGACCAGTCATACGACTGCTCGTATGACTACTCACATGCTCAACGACCTCATCCACCGCGCCGCTCCACCCGAAAGCGACAAGCATCGCAGCAATGCCGTCATCGGCAAGGCGGCCTACGGACCACGCTTACCATCGCCGTGTGTGTCGTGTGCCGAATGCACGGCGAGGTCCGCCTCAGGGTGCGCGAGATCATCAAGCAGGTCTGTCTCGAAATGGGCGTGACGATCGTCAATGGCGCGCTTTCACGCGATCACGTCCATATGTTCGTTGAAATCCCACCGCATATCTCGGTCAGCGACTTCGTGCGCCGGGTCAAGGGGCGGTCCTCGCGCAAGATCCAGCAGGAGTTCGAGCATATCCGCAAGCGCTACTGGGGCTAGCGCTTCTGGCAGCGTGGCTACTTCTCAACCACGTCCGGAAACATCACCGACGATATCATCATGCGCTATCTCGACCGCCATACCCACAAGCAAGGCTTCAGCCCTTCGCCATGAACCTACCGGCGTCAGCCGGTCAGTCATTCAGAACCAGAATCGGACACCGACGACGTAGTTCGTCACGCTGGGATCTTCCCCTGCGAGACGCGCATAGTCCGCGCTCTGGCCAACTTTCCATTCCTGCTCTACCCCGATGTACGGGGCGAACTCGCGAGCGATTTCGTAACGGAGGCGCAGCCCCAGTTCGACCGAATCCAGGCCCGCACCGATGCCGAGCTCGGGAATGTCCTGAGCAGAAAGACTTACCTCAGCCCGAGGTTGCAGGAGAAGGCGCTGCGTGATGCGCTGGTCAAGCTCGCCTTCTACACTTGCAGTCAGGTCGCCCTTGTTTGACAGAAAAGCGGCTGCATCGAGTTCAAAAGTATAGGGTGCCAAACCCTGCACACCGATGACGGCATGGGTGCGCTCGGGACCGGTCAGATCCTGCCGGACGCCAACCTGAAGATCCCACCACGGTCCGATCGCGTGGCTCCAAAGTCCCTGTATCTCGGCGGACTCCAACTGTTCCCCGAAGGCGCCTTCGCCCTCGCTCTTGAACCAGAATTTGTCGGTATCGCCACCGTAGTAGCCCTGCACGTCCCAAAGATAGCCATCGCTATCTTCTCGCGCGCGATATTCAGCGCGGTCGCCCTGGAACCAGAACACCTTCATGCCGCCGTTCTCGGTGCGAAGGGCATTGCGCGAGGCTCGCATGGCATCGGCACCCCAGATCGCATCGGCAGCGCGTGGCGGACCCGATCCTGCCGCAGCCGGAGGCGCCCCTTCCGGGATGGGTGTCATGTCCATGGTACCGTGCCCCATCGCACCGTGATCCATGGTTGTCTGTTCGGGTTGCTGCGTGTTTTTATGGCCCATCGCGGAATGGTCCATGCCTTCCATCTTGGAATGATCCATGGTGGAGTGGTCCATGCCCTGCATCTGACTATGGTCCATCTGGGAATGGTCCATTTGAGAATGGTCCATGCCGGTATGGCCGTCCTGCGCAGGTTCGGTTGGTTGCGCTTTGGGCGCACACGCCCCCTCAGGCACCGAATGGCCCATAGCGCGGTGGCGTTCGGCCTCTTTTTCGCATTCGGTCTGAGCAGGTGATTGCGCGGAAGGCATCGCGTGGCCCGAATGGTCCTGTGCGATAGCGGGGGCGGCGGTGCTCACGAAGAGCATGGCGACAAGCAGGCGCATCAGTCTTCTCCCACCCGCTTCACATCGGGCTGGTTGCCCCGCGGCGCGACGGTCACGATCTGAAACATGCCAGAGTGCATGTGATAGAGCAGGTGGCAGTGGAAGGCCCAGTCGCCCTCTTCGTCGGCGGTAAGGTCGAAGGTAGCGCTGCCACCGGGCTGCACGATAACGGTATGCTTTTGCGGCTGGCGATCGGCAGGTGCACCGTTGACCAGTTCGAAGAAGTGCCCGTGCAAATGGATCGGGTGCGCCATCATCGTGTCATTGACCAGCTTCACCCGGACACGCTCATTGTAGGCGAAGCGGATGGGATCGTCGCTCACGGCGGTGAACTTCTTGCCATCGAACGACCACATGTAGCGCTCCATGTTGCCCGTCAGATGGATTTCCATCTGACGCGATGGGCGGCGCAAATCGTCATTAGATTCGAGCGCAACGAGATCCCTGTAATTGAGGACCTTGTGGGGTACGTTGTCCAAGCCAAGACCCGGATCGCCCATGCGATCGACAGGGTTCATCGACACCATGTCGATACCGGGGCCGATCCTTACGTCGGAAGGCAGCTTGGACGTATCACGCATGTTCATGCCGCTCATATCCATCCCGCCCATCGGCTCGGCAGCGGCTCCTTGCGATGGCATGTCATGGCTCATGGCCGAATGGTCCATCCCGGCCATGTCACCACCGCCATGATCCATTCCGCCCGACCCGTGGTTCATGCCCATGTCCGCCATCGTCAGCAGCGGCGGGTCGCGCAGGGGCGGTACGCTTGCGCGCGCACCGGGGCGGGATGCCAAAGTGGCCACAGCCATGCCTGACCGGTCCATGCTCTCGGCGATGATCGTCCGGGCTTCGCCAGTCGGCTCGACAACGATGTCGTAAGTCTCTGCCGTGCCTATCTGGAATTCTTCAACTTCGACCGGGCGCACGTTCTGGCCATCGGCGCCGACCACCCAGAACTTAACCCCGGGAATACGAACATTGAAGAACGTCATGGCGCTGCCGTTGATTATGCGCAGCCGCACCCGTTCGCCGGGGTTGAAGAGATACTCCAACCCTTCTTCCGGTCCCCGCCCGTTGGCGAGATAGGTGTAGGTCGAACCCGTTACGTCCAGAATGTCGGTCGCCATCATGCGCATACGCGCCCACATCCTGCGGTCCTCGCCCGACAGGGGATAGTCGTCGGTCCAGGTATTCTGCTGGTAATTGAAGTAGCCTTCGCCCTTCTTGAGCTTGTCCATGATGGTATGTGGATGGAGAGGGGTGAATTCGCTCAGCAACAGGACGTAATCGCGGTCGGCCTGGACCGGATCGGTTGCGGCGGGTTCGACCACGATCGGGCCGTAGTGCCCCGCCTGCTCCTGCAGCCCCGAGTGACTGTGCCACCAGTAGGTGCCGCTCTGTCGCAGCGCGGGAATGTCATAAACGAATGTCTCACCCGGCTTGATCCCCGGGAAGCTGACGCCGGGAACGCCGTCGAACTGGAAAGGCAGCAGCAGGCCGTGCCAGTGGATCGAGCTGTCTTCATCGAGCGTGTTCGTGACCGCGAGCCGAACCGGCTGACCTTCCTTGAGGCGAACCAGCGGACCCGGCACGCTGCCGTTGACGGCGATCGCGTGTCCGCGACGCCCCTGCACGACGCGAGGCCCTTCGCCGATTGTCAGAGCGATGTCGCGGCCCGACACCTCGTCGAAACCGGGGCGGATAGATTCATTACCGTGCAGATCGGCACCGCGGGCCCAGGCAGGCAGGGCCAATGCACCTGCGCCCAGCGCTCCAGCCCCTAACAGTCGTCGACGTGAAACCAGCAATTCGGACATGGGTCTTGCAACTCCTTTGGCCCTTGTCATATATACCCCCCAGGAGTATTGCAAGATACCCCGCGGGGTATTGCGGCAGATGGAGTGCAAAACGTGTCAGCAACCGATGGTTCCCGCATCGTCAATCGTCTTCGCAGGATCGAAGGACAGGTGCGCGGCGTCGCGCAGATGATCGAGAACGATCGCTACTGTATCGACGTCCTTAATCAGGTGCAGGCAATAAAGGCCGCACTGGGTCGGGCCGAGAGCGAGATACTCAAGCGCCATGCTGCGTGCTGTGTGGCTGACGCGATTGCCAGCGGTGACGCTGACGAGCAGAAACAGAAGTTCAGCGAGCTGGTCGACCTGTTCGAGAAGGCAAAGCGGTGACTTCCGTTCTCCGCTTTTTCGCCAGCCTGGCCCTCTTCCTCTCGGCAACGGTTGCGTTCGCGCACGGTGACGAAAAGCACGGCGGCGAAGAGGCGCGTCCAGCGGCAAGCGAGGTCGCCCATGCTCAGCCCGGGCACGATATGGAGGCAACGGGAAGCGCTGCGATTTCGAATGAAGCCGTGGAAGGTCACGATGACGAGCAGGCTCAGAGCGAAGGTATCATCGGCGTTCTCAAGAGCCTGCATCCGGCAACGGTCCACTTTCCGATAGCGCTCTTCTTGATGGCCGCGCTTACCGAGCTGTTCGTTATGTCCCACCGTACACCCGAACGTGAAGCGGCCGTAAGGATCATGATCTTTGGCGGCGCTGCGGGAGGTGTCCTCGCCGCCCTCTTCGGGTGGATACACACTGGCCTGTGGTTCGGCGGCGATTTCGTCATGCAAGTCCACCGCTGGAACGGCATGCTGATTGCTGTCCTGGGCATTGCAGCAGCCTGGATTGCTTACCGCGCTTCAGGTTCGCGCGCTGCTCTGCGCGCATTGCTTTTTCCGATTGCCGCATTGCTCATTGTTCAAGGCTTCATGGGTGGAGAGCTCGCCCACGGACTCAATCATTTTAAGCTCTAAAGGAACCTCTCATGCGTCCCGTTACCCTCGCATTCGCTGGAAAGTTGCTTGTTGTGCCTTCCTGCCTGTTGACGCTTGCAGCATGCGGTGACCCCGAAATGCCGGTCGATGATGGAGCGCCGGCGGCTGAGACGACGATCGCTTCTCCCGCTGCGACCAAGCCCGAAGTTACGGCCACGCCCGCAACGGATGAGCCGATTGCCGTTCCTACCCAGGCTCCTTCGCCCAGTTCATCGCCCACTGCTTCGGCTCGCAAGGCCAGCCCTGCCCCTGTGGCGACACCTGCACCTGGCCCGACCGCAACGGCCGCTGCGGATCCGCATGCCGGGCACGACATGTCGAACATGTCGGAAGAGGACATGAAAACCATGGGACACGACTGATGAACTCGAATGGAAACAAGACCCGCCGCCCCTTTCTGCCCGTGCTCGGCACTGCACTTCTCGTAGCATGCACAGGCGCAGCTCAGGCTGCGAACTTCACCATGTACCGCGATCCCAGTTGCGGATGCTGCGAAGCCTGGGCAGCGCATATGCGCCACGGTGAAAAGCACGAGGTCGAGACGGTCGATCACCCCGACATGGCGTCGGTAAAGACTGAGCACGGCGTGCCAGATGACTTGCGTTCGTGCCATACGATGATCGCGGACGGCTATGTGATAGAAGGACATGTGCCTTCAGCTGACGTCGAGCGCCTGCTCGCTGAAAGGCCCGAATGGGTCCAGGGTCTGGCGGTCGCAGGTATGCCGCTCGGCTCGCCAGGTATGGAAGCCGGGGGACGGACCCAGCCCTATCAGGTCATCGCTTTCGGCAATGGCCGCCGTGAGATTTTCGCGTCCTATCCCTGATCTCGATCACACACTCCTGCCACGCAGAGGAGGCCGACTATGAGCTGTTGCGATACCCATCACACGGAGGATGCGAGAGGGGAAGGCAGCGCGATCGATCCCGTCTGCGGCATGAGTGTTACGATCGAGGGCGCCACACATGTCGCTGAGCAGGATGGTGCGACCCACTACTTCTGTTCGGCGCGGTGCAAGGACAAGTTCGTAGCCGACCCGGAGCACTATCTTTCGGGCGCGCATCTCAATCAGGTTGAGGACGTTCCCGAAGGGACGATCTATACCTGTCCCATGCATCCCGAGATCCGCCAGGTAGGACCGGGAAGCTGCCCCATCTGCGGTATGGCGCTGGAGCCCGAGACGGTCAGCCTGGAGGATGGACCCGATCCCGAACTCGTCGACATGACGCGGCGCTTCTGGGTCAGCACGCTCTTCACCTTGCCGTTGTTCGTCTACGCGATGAGCGACATGGTACCCGGGATCAGCTTCGACCGGCTGATCGAGCCGGCAAGTGCGCAATGGGCCCAACTGTTTCTCGCTACACCGGTGGTGCTGTGGGGTGGCTGGCCTTTCTTCGTGCGGGCGTGGCAATCCATCAAGACCCGCAATCTCAACATGTTCACCTTGATCGGTTTCGGTGTTGCGATTGCCTTTCTGTTCAGCCTCGTCGCGACGCTCCTGCCCGATATATTCCCGCCCGCCTTCCGCGATCACTCTGGCCACGTCGGTGTCTATTACGAGGCGGCGGCGGTCATCACCACACTTGTCCTGCTCGGCCAAGTGCTTGAACTCAGGGCGCGCGGCTCGACATCGAGCGCGCTGCGTGCGCTTCTAGAACTCGCGCCGCCGACAGCGGTCAAGATATTCGGGGCCGGCGACGAGCGCGAAGTGTCGCTCGACCATTTGGCGAGCGGTGACCTGCTCCGCGTCCGCCCGGGTGACAAGGTACCGGTCGATGGCGAGGTGACCGAAGGCGCGAGCTCCATCGACGAGTCCATGATCAGCGGCGAGCCATTGCCGGTTTCCAAGAAGGTCGGCGACCAGGTGATCGGCGGAACGGTCAATCAGACGGGTGGCTTTGTGATGCGCGCTGGCGCAGTCGGTAAGGATACGATGCTGTCCAAGATCGTCCAGATGGTTGCCGAGGCACAGCGCAGCCGGGCACCGATCCAGCGCCTGGCCGACCAAGTCGCGGCCTGGTTCGTGCCTGCAGTGGTCGTGATAGCGGTCGTTACCTTTATTGTCTGGGCAATCTGGGGGCCTTTCCCGGCGCTGGCCTATGCACTGGTCAATGCGATTGCGGTCCTCATCATCGCCTGTCCTTGCGCGCTAGGACTAGCTACGCCGATGTCGATCATGACCGGTACCGGCAAGGGCGCCCAGCACGGCATCCTCATTCGCAACGCCGAGGCGCTCGAGACGCTTGAAAAGATCGACACGCTGGTGGTCGACAAGACCGGCACGCTAACAATGGGCAAACCCGATCTCGTAGCCGTGACCCCTCGCGATGGCCTTGATGAAACGGATTTCCTTTCCGCCGTCGCAGCAGTCGAAGCAGGAAGCGAACATCCTCTCGCCCACGCCATCGTGGAAGGCGCCAAGGCACGAGGAGTGACATTCCAAGCTGCGTCGGATCTCTCGTCCACCACCGGTGAGGGTGTCGAAGCCCGCGTAGGATCGCGCAT
Source organism: Altererythrobacter sp. H2 (assembly GCF_035319885.1). Taxonomy (NCBI): domain Bacteria; kingdom Pseudomonadati; phylum Pseudomonadota; class Alphaproteobacteria; order Sphingomonadales; family Erythrobacteraceae; genus Altererythrobacter; species Altererythrobacter sp. H2. Next base: position 2,881,574 of record NZ_CP141285.1, on the reverse strand, counting down.
GGTTGCTATCGGCAACGAGAAACTCATGCGTCGGCTGGGTATCGAGGATCCGGAATGGCTCGGTTCGGCAGAGGCAGGCCGCGCACAGGGCCAGACGGTAATGTTCGTCGCCATCGATGGTGCACCGGCAGGACTTATCGCGGTCGCCGACCCGATCAAGTCGACCAGCGCTGCGGCCATCCGGGCGCTGCACGAGCGCGGAATCGACGTGGTGATGCTCACTGGGGATAGCCGCGCCACTGCCGAAGCCGTGGCGCGCCAGATCGGTATCAACGAGGTCGAAGCCAACGTTTCGCCGGAAGACAAGCATCGCAAGGTCGAGGCTCTCAAGGCTTCAGGCAAGCGCGTTGCTATGGCCGGGGATGGCATCAACGATGCGCCTGCGCTGGCGGCTGCGGACGTCGGCATCGCGATGGGAACCGGTACCGATGTCGCGATCGAGAGCGCCGGCGTCACTCTGGTCCGCGGCGACCTCACCGGTGTGCTCCAAGCCATCGTCCTGTCGCGCGCCACCATGCGGAACATCCGTCAGAACCTGGTGTTCGCCTTTGGATACAACACGCTCGGTATCCCTGTAGCAGCCGGTGTGTTGTTCCCTGCCTTCGGCCTCCTTCTCAATCCGATGATCGCAGCCGCCGCGATGAGCCTCTCGTCGGTCTCGGTCATTGCCAATGCCTTGCGGCTGCGTGGGCTAAGGCTTCCGACATTGGCCGAAGGTCAGAAATGATCGCGGCTACGGCAATCGGAAAAGCTTGGCGGGTTCGCAAAGGAACCGGCCATGTCGGCCATGGATTACGATTACTTCGCCTTGATCACCGTGACGACGGTGGGCTTGGGAGGCATCTATCCGACCGATCACCTCAGGGAGATTGCAGGCATTGCGTCGCTGACGGGTTTCATCCTGATCAGATGCACGGCCCAGTACGTATACAAGACCATGAGCCAGCAGGAGGATTGAATGGCCGATAACCAGGACCCGGATCACCAGCAGCACCACGGCGGTGGGGGCAATTACTGGCGCTTCATGGCGATGGTGGCCACTTCGACCGCGATCATGTTCGGCCTGATGTATCTAAATACGTACGAGCTCGATCACGTATTCTGGAGCGAGACCCGCTTCTGGATGACTTTTGTGATGGGCGGCATGATGATGATCGTAATGCTTCTCTTCATGTGGGGCATGTACAAGGACAAGACCAAGAACTTGATCATCCTGGGCGTCGGTGCCCTGACCTTCGCGGTGGCGCTGTGGCTGGTTCGCAGCCAGGCGACCGTCAACGATGAAGAATACATGGCAGCGATGATCCCGCATCACTCGATCGCCGTTCTGACAAGTTCGCGAGCAGAGATCACCGATCCGCGTGTTCGCAAGCTCGCAGACTCGATCATCGAAGCGCAGGTCAAGGAAATCGCCGAGATGAAGATGCTGATCGAAGACATCGAGACCAATGGTGAGATGGGAGATGGCACCCCTCTCCCGGCACGGACTACCGACCTGACCCCGGAACTCTTGGAGGAGGCCGTAAAAGCGCTCGAGCGCCCTGTAGGGCCGGACGTACGTGAAGAGGTCAAGTTGGGCGACTGATATTCTTCGAACCGTGGTCGGACGGATCAGTGACAGTCATCCCGACGACCGGCAGCTTTTGGAGATCGACTGCAGTTTCTTGAATGACCGATATGAGGGCGCAAAGCCGTCGTGCCCACGAGAGCGCTTCTTTATCTTCCGACGCAGAAGTCTGACCATTCGCGCATCAGCTCACGCCGCTTGTCCAAATAGTTGGTACGGCGATAGGCCGCTTCCACTTTGTTGCTGACCGAGTGCGCTAGCGCCGCTTCCGCCACTTCGCCGGGGTAGCTTGTCTTCTCGGCGGCCCAATCTCGGAACGCAGATCGAAAGCCGTGCACCGTGAAGGCTAGCTTCGCGTAACGCAGGATCTTGAGCAGCGTCATGTCGGACATCGGGCGCAAGACATTGCGACCCGGGAAGACCAGATTGCTGCATTCAGCGTAGTAAGGTCTGGCACGTTCGAGCACGTCGATTGCCGCATCGGTCAGCGGGACCACATGTTCCTTGCCGACCTTCATACGCTCCGCTGGGACAGTCCAGAGTTTTGCGTCCAGATTGATCTCCGCCCATTTAGCACCCCGCACTTCGCCCGATCGAGAGGCAGTCAGGATCAGGAACTCAAGCCCGAGCCGTGCGACACTCGTTCGCTTGTGCAGATGCTTCAAGAAAGTTGGGACATCCTCATAGGGCATCGCAGCGAAATGGCCGTCCTGCTTGGGCTGCCGTGGCAGCGCACGACTCAGCGAGCGCATCGGCGCTTCGGTCGCGCGCATTCCGTTTGCATAGGCCCAATCGAGCACAACGCCGATCCGTTGCTTTACGCGGCGAGCTGTCTCTGGCTTTTCCAGCCAGATGTCGAGGAGCACTTCTCGGATGAGTGGGCCCTCGATGTCATTTACGAGCCGGTCGCCGAGCTTGGGAAAAGCATAGGTTTCGAGTGTATTGATCCACTGATCCTGATGCTTCCCGTTTTTCCAGGCCGCCTTTTGCTCGGAGTGGACCTTCTCGGCAGCGGCCTTGAACGTGAGGATTTCGATTTTCTGGCGCTTGCGCTCTTCGATCGGATCAATGCCTCGCTGAATATCGCGGCGCATGTCGATCGCGAGTTCGCGGGCTTCAGCCAATGTAACTAAGTCTAGTGGCCCTAGGCCGATGTCCCTTCGGCGCCCGTTTATGGTCGCGCGCAGCACCCAATACCCCTTTTTTGGGGCGGTGAGCAGCAGCGATAGGCCATCGCCATCCATGTAGCGGCCCGGTTTAGTGAGAGCTCGAATCTGAGCAGCGGAAAGTTTTCCCATAGCCATCCATCCTGGTTCTCTTCCCACATCTGCTCCCACAATAGTGGGTAGAAAGTGTGGGAAGAGTTAGAACAAAATAAGAACTAGAGATTCCGATGCAAGTCCGAAAAACCTCAGAATTCTGCGGCTTTCAGGGACTTTCTGGGATATCTAGGGATGGTATAGGTGGCGGAGACGGAGGGATTCGAACCCTCGGTACCCGGATAGGGTACGGTTCCTTAGCAGGGAACTGGTTTCAGCCACTCACCCACGTCTCCGCAAGAGGCCGCTTGTGGCAAGGCGGGCGCTATAACGGGGCCTTTGCAGCACGGCAAGCGGGGACTGCGGCCCGCGCTCATTTCGCATCGGATGCCTGGCAGCGACTCGATTCACCCCGTTTTCGATTCGTTTTGTCGCCGGTTCATTGCCGCTTCAGGCGTGAGGGACTCTCATGTGCAATGTCTTGTTACGCCTTGCGTTGACGGAGGGACCATGAGGATCGCCACGCTATTTCGCCGCAGCTTTGCTGCCATTGCCGGGGCAGGGGCCCTGCTGGCCGCGCCGCTTGCTGCCCAGCCGATCGAATCGATGGATCCCAATGCGTTTGCCATTGATGGCGACTTGGCCGAGAATCCGGGCGAGCAGACCGTCTATACCGATCCGGAGGGGGTGACCTTCACCGAAACCGCGCCTCAGGGCATGTCCGAATCACCGGGCGAAGTGGCGCCTGACTGGGCCGATCCCGCCGGCGGCCCTGACCGTGTGGCGGTGGCCGAGGCGAGTTCCTCGACCTACGGTGAAGACGATCTGATCGGCGCGGCCGAAGGCGTGTTCGGCAAGGGCGCCGAAGGTCTCGCCAAGATGATCCAGGACCTGCTCAAGGATCAGGGGCAGCCGAATGGCTATATCGTTGGTCGCGAGGCGGGGGGGGCGTTTGCTGTCGGCGTGCGGTATGGCTCCGGCACTTTGCACCACAAAGTGGAGGGACAACGCAAGGTCTACTGGACCGGCCCGTCCATCGGGTTCGATTTCGGTGCCAATGCGTCGAACACGTTCGTGCTGGTCTACAACCTCCATGACAGTGAAGAGCTCTACTCGCGTTTCCCGCAAGGAGAGGGGCAGGCCTATCTGATCGGCGGCCTCACCGCGAGCTACCTGCGCAAGGATGACGTGGTGCTGATCCCGATCCGGATGGGCGCGGGGCTGCGTCTTGGCCTCAACGCGGGTTACATGAAGTTCAGCAAGAAGCAGCGCTGGCTGCCCTTCTGAGGTCGCAAGAGGGGGCACAAGCCAGATTTGGCGTGCCCCAAAAGCATTTCCGGTTGCGAGGCCTTGCTGCGCGGGTCTAGTGGCGCGCTATGCTCGACAACCTTGCCCCACAGGCTCCCGACGCGCTCCTCGCGCTGATCAAGCTCTATGCAGCGGATGACCGCGCCGACAAGATCGACCTCGGCGTCGGTGTCTATCGCACCGATGACGGGGCGACCCCGGTGTTCGCTGCGGTCAAGGGGGCGGAGCGCAAACTGCTGGAAGTGCAGGAGAGCAAGTCCTACCTCGGGCCGGAAGGCGATCTCGGCTTCGTCCACGCGCTGATGCCTTACATTTTCGGTGCTGATGCCACCATGGGCGGTCGGATTGCAGGGATGCAGACCCCCGGCGGCACCGGCGCGGTGCGGCTGGCAGTGGCCGTGGCGCAGAAAGCCGGCGTCACCCGCATCCACATGGGAACGCCGAGCTGGCCCAACCATGCCCAGATCCTGGCTGATATTGCGCTTGAACTCGTGCCGTTCGACCATGCCCTGCCCGACGGGACGGCGAACCTCGATGCGCTGCTGAATGTCATCCGCAATGGGCAGATGGGCGATGCCGTGCTGCTCCACGGCTGCTGCCACAACCCGACCGGGATCGACTACACCCCGGCCCAGTGGGACGAAATTGCCGGGGCTCTGGCTGCCAGCCCGGTGTTCCCGATCATCGACGTCGCCTACCAGGGGCTTGGCCAGGGGATGGAGGAAGACGCCTATGGCACCCGCCGGGTGCTGGCCGCTGTTCCGGAAGCCCTGGTCGCCTACAGCTGCGACAAGAACTTCGGGTACTACCGCGACCGGGTCGGCGCGCTCTACGTGATGATGCGTGAGGAAAGCGCCTTGCCGCCGGTGGTCTCGAACCTCAATGCGCTGGCCCGCGCGGCCTGGTCGATGCCGCCTGACCATGGCGGCGCTGCGGTGCGCCTGCTGCTGGAAGACGCCGACCTGACCCGCGCATGGGAGGCTGAGCTCGACACCATGCGCGCGCGGATGCGCCAGGTCCGCGCCACGCTGGCAGCGGCGGGTACCGCCGGGTCGGTCGACCTGACACCGCTCGGTCACCAGAACGGCCTGTTTGCGATGCTGCCGGTCAGCAAGGAGCAGGTCGAGCGCCTGCAGAGCGAGCATGCGATCTACATGGCAGGGTCTGGCCGGATCAACGTGGCCGGGCTCCATTCGGGCAATATCGACCGGTTCATCGCGGCGCTGGCGGCGGTGACCGGCTGAGTGAGGCAGGTGCTGGACCGTCAGCCGGTCCTGACCGGAGAGCGCCTGGTGCTGCGCCCCTTGCAGGAGGCTGACTGGGAGGCGCTTTTCGCGGTCGCGGCTGATCCGCTGGTCTGGCAGATCCATCCCGCGCACGACCGCTGGCAGGAGCCGGTATTCCGCGAATTTTTCGCCGAGGCCCTGGCTGCCGGGGGCGCCCTGGTGGTGATCGAGCGGGCAAGCGGGGCCATCTCCGGTTCCTCGCAGTTCCGGGAGCATCCTGCGCCCGAAACGCACGGCGCTGAAAGCGCGATCGAGATTGGCTGGACGTTCCTCGCGCGAAGGCTGTGGGGCGGCGGGTACAACGCGGAAATGAAGCGCCTGATGCTGGCCCACGCGCTGCAAGCGGTCGAACGGGTCGAATTTCGCGTGGGCGAGAGCAACGTCATCTCGCGCCGGGCCATGGCCAACATCGGGGGCGTGCTGACCGAGCGGGAAGACATTACCGTGCGGGCGGGCGTCCCCCATCGCCACGTGATCTACGAGATCGACCGCGCTGGCTTTGCTGCGGGGCCGCTGGGGGAAAACTGTCGCCGGCAGGATTTCCTGCCCGCCTGACTGGTCTCGCTGCCCTTACTTCCGCAGCCCCTGCATCCGCATCAGGTAGCGGGCCAGCACGTCGATCTCGAGGTTCACCTTGTCCCCTTCGGCCAGAGCGCCAAGGGTGGTGACTTCACCGGTGTGGGGGATGATGTTGAGCGCAAAGTCGCACGAACCGTCGGGCCGGTCGCGCACATCGTTGACGGTCAGGGAGACACCGTCGACCGTGATCGAGCCCTTGGCAGCGATGAACGGGGCGAACTCGGCGCGCGCGCGGATGGCGAGGCGGATCGAGCCACCTTCCTCGCGTGCCAGCGTGACTTCGCCCACGGTGTCGACATGGCCGGTGACGATATGCCCGCCCAGCTCGTCGCCCAGCTTCAGGGCGGTTTCGAGGTTGAGCCGTCGCCCCTGCTCCCACATCCCGGGGATGGTGCAGGCGACGGTTTCACCGGACACGTCGACCACGAACCAGGCATCGCCCGCCGTCCCGCCGCGTTCGACCACGGTCAGGCACACGCCGGAGCAGGCGATCGATGCGCCGATGGCGATAGTGGCCGGATCATAAGGGCAGGCGATCCGGACCCGCAGGTCGCCGCTGCGGGTGACCTCGGTGACAGTGCCGATGGCGGTGATGATCCCGGTGAACATGTGCGTCAGCTCCCTGTGCGGGTGCGCTCATAGGCTTCGAAGCAATCGCTGCCAAGCTGCCGCCGTTCGACCAGCCGCCAGCGTCCGTGCGCCGCCCCCAGCTGGCCAAGGCCGATGTCCGCAATACCGGTCCGGGCCCCGCCAAGCAGGATCGGCGCGCGGTAGAGCTCCAGCCGGTCGACCAGATCGTCTGCCAGGAACGCTGCCGCCGCGCCGCCGCCGCCTTCCAGATAGAGATACTGCACTCCGGCGAGCTGATGGACGGCCTGAGGCGATGCGAGCACGCCTGCGCCCTTCGCCGGTCCGTGCGTCAGCACCATCCGCTCAGGACTGCGCGCTTCGAGGCCCGGCAGGCGCACATCGAGGCGAGGCTGGTCGGCCCGCCAGGTCGCGCCGCCGACCACGATCACGTCGGCCAGCGCGCGGCGGGAATGGACATGGGCGCGGGCATGTTCGCCGGTGATCCAGTGGCTTTCTCCCCCGGCTGTTGCGATCCCCCCGTCAAGCGACAGGGCCAGCTTGAGCGTGACGTGGGGGCGGCCCGATGCGCACAGGGTCAGGTATCCAGCAAGGCTGTCGCGCGAAGCCGGGCAATCCATGACAGCGGCAGCAATCCCCGCTGCGCCCAGCCGGTCGATGCCCGCACCGGCGGTGCGCGGATCGGGATCGCCGGCGCCGATCACCACCCGGGCCGGTCGCGCAGCGGCAAGAAGATCGGCGCAGGCCGGGCCTCGGGCGCTTTCGTGCGCGCACGGTTCAAGCGTGACATAGATGGTGGCCCCGCTAGCCAGCGAACCGGCCTGCTCCAGCGCCATGGCTTCGGCATGGGGGCGGCCGGTGGCCTGGGTCCAGCCGCGCCCAACCAACCGGCCATCGCGGACGACCAGCGCACCGACAGCCGGGTTGGGTCGGCTCAGCGGGCGGCCGCGCAGCGCAAGGCGTGCGGCAGCCGCCAGCCAGCGCGCGTCACTCGCTGCTGTCGTCAACCGTCTGGCCCAGCAGCTTGCGGCGTTCCGCTTCCTGAGCGGCCTGTTCGGCGGCACGTTCGCGGGCAACCCGTTCGTCGATTGCCTCAACGTCGATCCCGGTGGCCCGGCCCAGCGCGCGATAGGCGTCGCGCTGGCGCTCCAGCCGTGCCTCATATTCGGCCTGGCGTTCGTCCTGCAGGCGCTGGTTGGCAAGGTTCGACGCGGCAATCTCGGCGTCAGTCCGCCCCTCGGCGAACGTGGAGATATAGGTCACCTTCGGCCGCGGCGGGGGGATGCGCACTTCATCCCAGATAATCATCGACAGGATGCCGCCGGTGATCAGCACGGACGCAAACAGGATTGGCCAGCGGTAGGGGTTGGGGCGGCGGAATTCGCTCCAGAAATCGGCCACGCCGCCTGCCGGATTGAGTTTGGTGAAAAAGGACATGGGGCCAATGTAGGGCCTTGCCCGGCGCTGCGCCAGAGCCTGGTCCTTGCTTAGTCGTAGCTGACCGTGATCGGCACCCGCCCGCGCAGGCGCCCGCCTATGGCGACCCCGGTGCCGGTGCGGAGTGTGCCGGAGAAGGTGAATTGCAGCTGCCCGGTCGAATCGAGCATGGGTGCAGCGGGCAGGTTGGTGCGGAAATCGTGGAGTTCTGCCTGACCACCGGCCGGGTCGGCCATCACGATCGCGTCGGGCATTTTGACCCGGATGGTGCTGAGCGGTGCGCCGTTGACCACTGCACGCCCCGTCACCGGCATCCCCCCGGCGGCATCGAGGCTGCCGGTGATGTAGCGCTGGCCTGTGGCAAGGTCGAGCCAGACCTGTCCGATCCCGTCCCCCAGCAGGACCAGCCGGCCGAAATCGATATCGCTTTCGATTGTCAGCGCAATGTCGATGCAATTGGGGTTCTGGTTGGCAGCGTTGCCACTGCCGCTGGTGCAGGCAGGGGGCTGGCCCCCGTTCCCGCTCCCGTTCCCATTTCCGTTACCATTTCCGTTCCCACGCTGGGCATAGGCCGGGGCGACCGCCAGTCCGGCGGTGATCACGGCAAGAATGACAAGGCGGGCAGTCATTGTCGGATTGTCGCGCAACAGGGTTAATTTGCGGTTAGCCGAACCGCGCGTAGAGGGTCCGCCCTTCGCGTTTCAGCCAGTTGTCTGCTTCGCGGAGACGTTCGCCGAACAGATCGGCCAGCAGCCGGTGGAACTGCGGGCTGTGGTCGAAGTGGATCAGGTGCGCCACTTCGTGCGCCACCACTGACTGACGCACGAAGTCAGGTGCCTGGATCAGCCGCCAGTTGATCCGCACCGTCCCCGTGCTCGAACAGCTCCCCCAGCGCCGCTGCGCCCGCGAAAGGCGCAGCTCAGGCGGAGCGAGGCCGGCGCGGTCGCAATAGAGGGCAAGGTCGGTGCTCATCATCTCTAGCGCCTGCCGCTCCAGCCAGCGCTGCACGCGCGGCTGGAGGTGCGATTGCGGGCCGCCGCAGCGCAGGGCATCGCCACACAATTGCGGGTTGCGTCGGTGCCCGGACGACCAGTCAATTTGCACCGCTTCGCCGCGAAACAGGATGTCCGATGCAGGATCGACCACCGCAGGTTCACGGCAGCGGCCCAGCTGCAGCTCGAGCCAGTCGCGCCGAGAATGGGCAAAGGCCAGTGCATCCTCGCTCCGGCCCCATTGCGGGATGGTGACGTGAACCGAACTGCCGTCGCGTGCCAGCCGCATCGTCATCCGCCGCGCGCGCGGGTGGCGGCGGATCGCCACCGGCAGCGTACGGCCGGAGAGGTCGACGACCGGATCGGCTGGCCTGGTAATCGATGCGCGGCGCAGCCAGTCCATCATGTCCGCCGGTCTGCCGGGTAATCCCATTCGACAATATGATTTTCGAGCGGTCCGGCATCGACTTCGCTGACCACTTTGCCCGACACCGAAATCCCGGCCCGGACCACGTCTTCCCGGTCACCGCTGATCAGGTAATGCCATTCGGGCAGGGGGGCACCGTCAGCCCGTAGCCGGTAGGCGCAGGTTCCGGGCAGCCAGGCGATTTCGGTGACCAGCCGGGGTGTGAGCCGCAGGCAATCGGGCACATAGGCCTTGCGGTTGCGATAGTCCCGGCAGCGGGCCGTGCCGGTGTCGAGCAGGCGGCAGGCGACATTGGTGTGAGCGATGGCGCCGGTGTCCTCGTCTTCCAGCTTGTGGGTGCAGCAGCGGCCGCAGCCGTCGCACAGGGCTTCCCATTCGGCCCGGTCGAGCTGCTCCAGCGGCAGTTCCCAGAACCGGTCCCTCAGCGCACCCATTTGGCCAGTTCCGCCGCGACCGCTTCGGCACCTTGGTCGGTCGGCAGCATCGAGACCGGCTCGCCCTGCGGATCGAACAGGTAGGTGACGTTGGAATGATCCATCATGTAGGCGCCTTGTTCATTCACCTCGCCCTTGGCGAAATAGACGCCGAATGCCTTGGCCGCAGCGGCGATCTGCTCCGGCGTGCCGGTCAGCCCGATCAGGTCTTTCGAGAAGGCATCGGTGAATTCGGCGACGACTTCCGGGGTGTCACGCTCAGGGTCGATGGTGATGAAGATCGGCTGGATCTGCGCGGCCAGCTGCGGCTGGTCCCTGGCGTAGAGCGCAAGCCCCTGGCTGCTGCGTTGCAGATCTGTGGGGCAGATGTCCGGGCAGTAGGCAAAACCGAAGTAGACAACGCGCCACTTGCCATTGAAGTCCGTCCAGCTGACTGGCTGGCCGTCTTCACCGGTCAGGGTGAAATCACCGCCGATCCGCGCCCCGGCCAGCGGCGCTTCAGCCAAGGGCGGTTGGGCCGGCCCCTGGGCACAGGCTGCGAGCGGAAGCAGGGCGGAGAGGGCGAGAATGCGGAGCGGTGTGGGCATGGCGCGCCGGTTCATGCTCTGCTAACGCGACAATCGCAAGAGGCGAGTCCCGCACTTTCAGGGGCATGAAAGAAGGAAGGATCGACGACATGGCGCGTGCGCTGGTTCGCAGGGCCGGTTGGGTTTCGGTTGCCATGGCACTGGCTCTGGCCGTGCCGGCATCGGCACAGTTCTTTTCGGAAGGGTACAACTTCCTCAAATCGGTGCGGGAACGGGATGGCGACGCCGTCACCAACTCCCTCAACGAACCGGGCAGCACGCTGGTCAACAGCCGCGACGTGTCGACCGGGCAGACGGCGCTGCACATCGTGACCGAGCGGCGCGATGCCGTGTGGATCCGGTTTCTCACCTCCAAGGGCGCTAACCCGAACATAGCCGACAAGAATGGCGTCACGCCGCTGATGGTCGCCGTCAACCTGGGGTTCGCCGAAGGGGTGGACGCGCTGATGGCCGCAGGAGCGCGGGTCGATGTCACCAATGCGGCGGGTGAAACGCCGCTGATCTCCGCCGTGCACCGCCGCGATCCTGCTCTGCTGCGCCTGCTGCTGGCAAAGGGTGCGAACCCTGACCGGACTGATAACTCGGGCCGGTCCGCCCGCGACTATGCCACGCTGATGCAGGGCAATACCCAGATCCTGGCCGAGTTCACCCGCGCTGACGAGGAGCGCAAGAACAAGGGTGCCAGCGAATCCTACGGACCATCCTTCTGACCATGACCGACTATTCCGACATGACGCTGGACGAACTGCGTCTGGCACTCGCCCCGGCTGTTGCCGAGGCCGCCGTTTTCGACGGGTGGAACGAGCAAGCCGTAATCAATGCCGCCGAGATCAGGGGCGTCAATCCCGATGTAGCCGCCCTGGCCTATCCCGGTGGGGCGATGGACATGATCGCAGCCTGGATCGCTTCGGTCGATTTCGCGATGGCCGATGCTTTTCCTCCCGAACGAATTGCCGCACTGAAAATCCGTGAGCGGATCCGGGCACTGGTGCAGTTCCGGCTGGATGCGATGACCGGCAGCGAAGAGGCCCTGCGCCGCGCGATGGCGATCATGGCCCTGCCGCAGAACGCAGCGCGGGCGCTCAAGCTGGGATGGAGCAGCGCGGACCGGATGTGGCGTCTCGCAGGCGATACCGCCACCGACTATAATCACTATACCAAGCGGACCATTCTGGCGTCGATCTATGCCGCCACCCTGTCCGTGTTCGTCAGCGACGAAAGCGAAGACAAGGCCGAGACGCGCGCCTTCCTCGAACGCCGGATCGACGGCGTGATGAAGTTCGAGAAGGTCAAGGCCAAGTGGCTCAATCCCGATCGGGAGAGCTTCAGCGTTGCCCGTTTCCTCGGCCGGTTGCGCTATCCCGTCCGCTAGCCTGCGGCAGCGTAGTGATAGTCGGTTGCCATTGAAGCGTCGCTGCCATAGCGCGGCACCATGACGCTGGATGCACTGCCGCGCGGGGTCAATGCGCGGATTACCGCAATCGACTGGGCCGTGCTCGCCGAAGAAGAGGGCAAGCGCCTGCGCGCGCTCGGCCTCGATCTCGGGGCTGAGGTGAATGTCGCCCATCGCGGGGTCTTCGCAGGGCGCGATCCGCTCGCGGTGCGGGTCGGCACGATGACCATCGCCCTGCGCCGGGTCCACGCTGCGGCGATGGAGGTGGAGGCGCTGTGACCGGCCAGCGCATCGCCGCTCTCGTCGGCAACCCGAACGCGGGCAAGAGCGCGCTTTTCAACGCGCTGACCGGGGCGCGGCAGAAGATCGCGAACTATCCCGGCGTGACCGTGGAGCGCAAGGCTGGCCGGATGCTGCTGCCGGGTGGCGGAGCCATGGCCCTGATCGACCTGCCGGGCTGTTATTCGTTCGATGCCACCAGCCCGGATGAAGAAGTGACCCGCCGCGTGGTGCACGGCGAATTTCCCGGCGAGCCGCAGCCTGACGTGCTCGTTGTGGTGCTCGATGCCGCCAATCTCGAGCACCACCTGGTGTTCGCGCAGGAAGTGATTGCAGTCGGCCTGCCGGTGGTGGTCGCGCTCAACATGATGGACCTGGCGGAGCGGGACGGGCTGGTGCTCGATCCGGCAGCATTGTCATCAGCGCTCGGCGTGCCGGTGGTCCCCACCGTGGCGGTGCGGCGCAAGGGGCTGGCGGAGCTGGCGGCTGCGGTTGCCGCAGCTGAAATCGCCGCGGGCGAACCCGGCCCGCACATAACCCTGCCGGAGCGACGACTGGCGGCGCGCAATATTGCCCGGGCGGCCACCCTCTCGCGTTCAGGCACGCATCTGGTCCATGCCGGGCTCGACAAGGTGCTGCTGCACCCCTGGCTGGGGCCGGTGATCCTGTTCGCCTTGCTGTTCGTCATGTTCCAGGCCGTGTTCGCCTGGGCCACCCCGTTTGCCGACGGACTGGAGGCGCTCGCATCCTTCGCCTCCGACGCAATCAAGGGGGCGCTGGCCCCGGGCATCGGGCGCGATTTCCTCACCGAGGGTGTCATCGCCGGGGTCGGCTCGGTGGTCGTGTTTCTTCCGCAGATCGTGATCCTGTTCGCCTTCATTCTGCTGATGGAGGCGACGGGGTACATGGCCCGCGCCGCTTTCCTGATGGACCGGATGATGGCGGGCGTGGGCCTGTCGGGCCGCAGCTTCATCCCGCTGCTGTCGAGCTTCGCCTGCGCCATTCCCGGTATCATGGCGACCCGCAGCATTGCCGACCCGAAAGACCGCCTCACCACTATCCTGATTGCCCCGCTGATGACCTGCTCGGCCCGCCTGCCGGTCTACGCGGTGATCATCGGCGCGGTGATCCCCGCCACCAGCGTGGGGCCGGGGATCGGGTTGCAGGGGCTGGTGCTGTTCGCGCTCTACCTTGCCGGCATTGTCGGTGCGATGGCGGCGGCGCTGGTGCTGCGGCGCTCGGTCACGAAAGGTGCGGCGAGCGGCTTCATCATGGAGCTGCCCCGCTACCAGCTGCCGCTGCTGAAGGACCTCGCCATTGGCCTGTGGCAGCGCGCCTGGGTGTTCCTGCGCCGCGCGGGGACGATCATCTTTGTCGTCACCATCGCGCTGTGGCTCCTGCTCACATTTCCGCGGGCGGGCGAGGGTGAGAGCCAGCTCGATGCCTCTTTCGCCGGACAGATCGCCAGTGCGATGCACCCGGCGTTCGAGCCGATCGGCTTCAACCGCGAGATGACGCTGGCGCTGGTCCCGGCCATGGCGGCGCGCGAGGTGGCCGTATCCAGCCTCGCCACCACCTATGCGGTCGATTCGGAGGACGAGGAGGCCGCCAGCCAGGCTCTGGGGGCAGAAATCGCCAAACGCTGGAGCCTGCCGACCGCGCTTGCCTTCCTCGCCTGGTTCGTGTTCGCGCCGCAGTGCATTTCGACGATTGCGGTCGCGCGGCGTGAAACAAACGGGTGGAAATGGCCCGGTGTGATGGTGGCCTACCTGTTTGCGCTGGCCTATATCTTTGCGGGAATCACATTCTGGGGCGCGCGGGCATTGAGTCTGTAGGCGCGCCCGGGCTTTAAGCGAAAGGGCGCAAACTGATGGCCGGTTCACTCAACAAGGTCATGCTGATCGGCAATCTCGGTGCCGATCCGGAAATCCGCAGCTTCCAGAACGGCGGCAAGGTGTGCAACCTGCGCATCGCCACCAGTGAAACGTGGAAGGACAAGAATTCCGGGGAGCGGCAGGAACGCACCGAATGGCACACCGTCGCGATCTTCAATGAAGGTCTGGCGGGTGTGGCCGAGCGGTTCCTGCGCAAGGGCAGCAAGGTTTATATCGAAGGCCAGCTCCAGACCCGCAAATGGCAGGACCAGCAGGGCAACGACCGCTATTCGACCGAAGTGGTCCTGCGCGGTCCCAACTCGGTCATGACCATGCTTGATGGCGCCCAGGGTGGTGCCGGTGGCGGAGCCGGCGGTGGTGGCGGCCAGCGCAGCGGTGGCTACGGCGGCGGCGCTCCGGGTGGGCAGTCGGGCGGCGGCCAGGGTGGCGGCGGCTGGAACCAGGGCGGCGGCGCAGCCTCGGGCGGCGGCTCCAACTACGACGATCTCGACGACGATATTCCGTTCTGATCAGGTCTTCTTCAGCGCCGCAAGTGCATCCGCCAGGGGGCCGCGCGGGGTATCGTCCGTGACGATTCCGGCGGCTTTCCGCGCCGCGTCGGCATCGGGGCCTTCGGCGTAAGGATCGATGGCCAGCGCCAGGGTTTGTGCCACGGCTTCGCCCAGATCGAACATGTCGCCGTCGTATTCGATGTCGTCGAGTTCGTCGCCGGCGAGCTCGATCTCGATGTCGGCCTGATCCGGCAGTTCGCGTGTCGGCACGAACCGGAAGGACAGCGGTTCGCGCACGGTGTGGGCGAAGTCCTCACCCGAAACGGCGCAGGCCTGCACCAGATCGGCCTCCAGCCTGCCTTCCACGGCGACCGCGCTCCCGGCATCGACCAGTTCGACCCGCGCGACAAGGCGTTCGACGGCGCTGATCGCGAACCGGCGGGCCAGTGCGGCGCGCTCTGCGTCGGAGGCGACGATTTCCATCGGACCTGCGGGCAGCGGCTTGCGCCGGACCATGCGGGTCAGTTCTCCCGCCGTCATAGGGCAATGTCTGCGCGCAGTACGGCTTCGGCGTCGGTTTCGGCCAGGCGCTGGGCAAAGGCCGCCAGCCTGGTCGCCACCGGCAGGCTGCCGCCGGGAATGGCCATGTTGCGATCAATCACCACCGTCATCTGTGAAACGTCGCCGTTCGCTTCGCGCAGCGCGCCAAGGCGCCCTCCGAGGACGGAGACCAGCTTGCCCACTTCCTTGCCAAGGGTGGGATCGCCCATGCCGGTTTCGCGCAGCTGCCCGTCCATGTCCGCGACGAACAGCTCCGTCAGCCATGTGCTGCCAGGCCGCAGGGCCTCTTCCCGCTCCATCCGCAACAGGACCATCGCGAGCACCAGCGTGATCATGTCGAACCGGCCCTGGACCGTATCGGGCACATGGCATTCATCATACCATGCCGGATCACGGGAAAGGGCGACGACGCGGTGCCACAAGGGGCGCAGGGCCTCGGCTGGATCGGGTTCGCGGCGAAACAGGGTTTTGAGGAAGGTCATGGCGCTTATGTAGGGATGCCGGCGTTCATCGGCAATTCAAGCCGCGAACTCCATTCGCAGCCCCGTTGCCAGCCGCGCCACCTGCCCCTAAGGCTGTGGGCGAAATCACGGCTGGCGCGTGCCTCAGGGCGCATCCGGCAACCAAGGGAAGACATTCGATGCACGCAGGCAAGGCTTTGGGCGCCGCTATAATGATGGCAGCCGCACTCGGCTTGGGCGGTTGCACCGCAATCCGGGAAAGCCGCGGATACATTCAGGATGCCGCTCTGGTCGGCAGCATCCAGCCGGGGATCGACAACCGCCAGTCCGTCACCGCCACGCTTGGCCGCCCGAGCTTTACCAGCCAGTTCGGCGAGCCGACCTGGTATTACGTGTCGAGCGTGACCGGGCGCGCGCCGTTCGGCCGCCCTTCGATCCGCAACCATTCGGTACTGGCTATCCAGTTTGACGCTGCGGGCAATGTCGCTTCGGCGCAAAACACCGGGCTTGATCAGGTCGCCTTCATCAGCCCTGACGGCGATGCCACCCCGACGCTGGGCCGCGAACGGAGCTTCTTCGAAGATCTGTTCGGCAATATCGGCCAGGTCGGTGCACCCGGCGCGGGAGCTGGCGGCGCGGGTGGTCCGGGCGGCTGAGGCCGGCTTTGCCCCCATTCGCTTGACCGGTTCGCAGCAAGCCCCATATCCGGGCGCATGAGCGAACATTCCTCGGCCCACGGGCTTGTCCCCTGGCACGGCACCACCATCGTTGGCGTAAAGCGGCACGGCAAGACCGTGATCGCAGGCGACGGCCAGGTTTCCATGGGCAACACTGTGATGAAGCCGAACGCCCGCAAGGTGCGGCGGATCGGAAAGGACGGCAGCGTCGTGGCCGGCTTTGCCGGAGCGACCGCCGACGCCTTCACTCTGTTCGAACGGCTGGAAAAGAAGCTGGAGCAGTATTCCGGTCAGCTGATGCGGGCTGCGGTCGAGCTGGCCAAGGATTGGCGGACCGACAAGTACCTGCGCAATCTCGAAGCCCTGATGATCGTTGCCGACAAGGACGTGCTGCTAGTGCTGACCGGCAACGGTGACGTGCTGGAGCCGGAGGGCGGGATTACCGCGATCGGCAGCGGCGGCAACTATGCCCTGGCCGCTGCCCGCGCACTGGTGGATTACGAGGAAGACGCCGAGGTGATTGCCCGCAAGGCCATGCACGTCGCGGCGGAAATCTGCGTGTTCACTAACGACAACGTCACGCTCGAAACCGTCTGAGCACATCGGAACCCCATGACAGAAGCCCTCACTCCCAAAGCCATCGTCGCTGCGCTCGACGAGCACATCATCGGGCAGCGTGATGCCAAGCGCGCCGTCGCCGTGGCCCTGCGCAACCGCTGGCGGCGCCAGCAGCTCGGCCCCGAACTGCGCGACGAGGTCACGCCCAAGAACATCCTGATGATCGGCCCGACGGGCTGCGGCAAGACCGAGATCAGCCGGCGGCTGGCCAAACTGGCCGATGCGCCGTTCGTCAAGGTCGAGGCGACCAAGTTCACTGAGGTTGGCTATGTCGGCCGCGATGTGGAGCAGATCGCCCGCGACCTGGTCGAGGAAGCGATCCGGCTGGAGAAAGAGCGCCGTCGCGAAGCCGTGCGCGAATCGGCCAGCAAGGCGGCAATGGACCGGCTGCTGCGCGCGCTGGTGGGCGAGAACGCCAGCGAGGCCACGCGTGAGGCGTTCCGTCAGCGGATTGTCGAAAATGCGATGAACGATGTCGAGGTCGAAATCGACGTCGAGGATGCGCCGCAAATGCCATTCGAGGTGCCCGGAATGCCGGGCGGGGCGAGCATGATCAACCTCGGTGACATGCTGGGCAAGGCGATGGGCCGCCAGAATCTGAAGCGCCGCAAGCTCAAGGTGCCCGACGCATGGGACAAGCTCGTCGACGAGGAAGCGGAAAAGCGGCTCGACCAGGATGATGTCGCCCGGGTTGCGCTGCAAAATGCCGAGACCAATGGCATTGTTTTCCTTGATGAAATTGACAAGATCGCGGTCAGCGACGTGCGCGGCGGCTCGGTCAGCCGCGAAGGCGTGCAGCGTGATCTCTTGCCGCTGATCGAGGGCACGACCGTGGCCACCAAGTATGGCCCGATGAAAACCGACCATGTGCTGTTCATCGCCAGCGGTGCCTTCCACGTAGCCAAGCCCAGCGACATGCTGCCCGAACTCCAGGGCCGCCTGCCGATCCGGGTCGAACTGCGCGCCCTGACCGAGGAGGATTTTGTCCGTATTCTCGGCGAGACACGCGCCAACCTGGTCGAACAGTACCGGGCCCTGCTCGCCACCGAGAACGTGACGCTCGACATTTCGCAGGATGCGGTTGCCGAGATCGCACGGATCGCGGCCCAGGTGAACGAGACCCTTGAAAACATCGGTGCGCGCCGGCTGCAGACAGTGATGGAGCGCCTGCTTGAGGAAGTGAGTTTCGAGGCCGAGGAGCATGGCGGCGAGACAGTGAGCATCGACGCCGCCTATGTGCGCGACCGTCTGTCGGACCTCGCCGGGAACAGCGACCTCAGCAAGTATATCCTGTGAGCCCCGCGGTTCGCGATTCGCAGGCCATGATCGCGGGGATGGCACCTCAGCTTGACCCGCACCGCTGGGCTTTCGTTGCGGTGACGCCGGACCGCGCCCCGGAACTGCTCGGCGCGGCACTGGGCACCTTTCGCGAGCACGAGGGCGTAAGCGCCATCGTCCCGGCGGCATTGGCCGCAGATGCGCCGACTTTCGCCCGGATCACGCTCACCGTCCACTCCGACCTCGAAGGCGTCGGGCTGACAGCGGCGGTGGCGACCGCACTTGCCGATGCGCAGATTGCCTGCAACGTC
This sequence comes from Altererythrobacter sp. H2, assembly GCF_035319885.1. NCBI lineage: Bacteria > Pseudomonadati > Pseudomonadota > Alphaproteobacteria > Sphingomonadales > Erythrobacteraceae > Altererythrobacter > Altererythrobacter sp. H2. The sequence continues at coordinate 2,863,146 of NZ_CP141285.1, read as the reverse complement.
GTCGCCGCACTGCATCATGACCACCTGTTCGTGCCCGCCGACCGCGCTGATGACGCACTGGCGATCTTGCAGGCTCTCGCCGCCGGTGCGAAGGTGGCGTAACAGAGGAGAGAGATCATGCCGGGCGGACACTGCCATTGCGGGGCCATCCGCTACAGCTTCCAGGGGGGGGTGCGCCATTCCTCGGTCTGCCACTGCGAGGATTGTCGCCGCTGCGCCGGTGCGGCAGGGGTGGCGTGGATCGCCGTCGCGGCGGATGATTTCGCGATCGAGCAGGGCAAGCCGAAGCTCTACCGCTCGTCCGCCGATGCAGAGCGCTATTTCTGCGGCGACTGCGGAACCGGGCTCTATTACGTCAACGAAAACGTCCTGCCCGGGCTGGTCGATATCCAGACCGTCACGCTCGATGATCCCGAGCTGTTCCCGCCGCAGGTCCATGTCCAGCTGGCCGATGCGCTGAACTGGGAAGCGGGCCTCGCCGAATTGCCCGGTTTCGACCGCTTTCCCGGCGATTAGCTTACTCCGCTGCCTGCTCCAGCGACTCGCGTTCATTCAGCTGGCGGGCCCACATTTCGGCATAGAGCCCGTCGCGCCGCAGCAGCACGCTGTGGGTGCCGCGCTCTGCCAGAAGCCCCTGATCGAGGACCAGAATCTCGTCCGAATCGGCGATGGTCGAGAGGCGGTGGGCGATTGACAGGGTGGTGCGGTGCTCGCTGACCCGCCTCAGAGTGGTGAGAATGTCCTGCTCGGTGCGGGTGTCGAGCGCGCTGGTGGCCTCGTCCAGCACAACGATTGGCGGGTCCTTCACCAGGGTCCGCGCAATCGCGACCCGCTGCTTCTCGCCGCCGGAGAGCTTGAGCCCGCGTTCGCCCACTTCGGTGGCGAAACCCTGCGGCAGGCGCTCGATGAACGGCAGGATCGAAGCATCGCTCGCGGCGCGAAGCACGTCGTCCTCGCTCGCCTGATCACGGCCATAGGCAATGTTGTAGCCGATCGTATCGTTGAACAGGACCGAATCCTGCGGGACGATCCCGATCGCTGCGCGCAAGGATGCCTGGGTCACCGATGCAATATCCTGCCCGTCAATCAGGATGCGGCCGCTCCACGGATCGTAAAATCGGAACAGCAGCCGCGCGATCGTGCTCTTGCCCGCGCCGGATGGCCCGACAATGGCGGTGCGCGAACCTGCCGGAACCTCGAAACTGAGGCCATGGAGGATGGTCCGGTCACGGTCGTAGCCAAACACGACATTCTCGAAGGTCACGGTCGGCTGGCGGATTGCCAGCGCGGGCGCGCCGGGCACGTCGCGCACCTCGATCGCGGTGTCCATCAGCTTGAACATCGCGCCCATGTCGACCAGCCCCTGGCGGATCGTGCGGTAGACCCAGCCCAGCATGTCGAGCGGGCGGAAGAGCTGCATCAGGTAGGTGTTGACGAACACCAGGTCGCCCACGGTCAGTTCGCCCTTGCTCCAGCCCCACACGGTCCAGGCCATCGCACCCGCCATCAGCAGGTTGGTGATCAGCGACTGGGTGATGTTGAGCAGGCCGAGCGAGTTCTCGCTCTTGATCGCAGCGCGCGCATAGGCGCCCGCCGCGGCGGCATAGCGGGCTTCCTCGCGCGATTCCGCGCCGAAATATTTGACCGTTTCGTAGTTGAGCAGCGAATCGACCGCCCGGTCGAGCGCGCGGCCATCGAGGTCATTCATCTCCCGCCGAAGCTGGGTGCGCCATTCGGTGATCCAGCGGGTGACCGCGATATAGGTTACCACCGTCAGCCCGGTCGCGGCGACCAGTTCCCAGCCGAAGTTGAGCCAGAAGATCACGCCCACTGCGACCAGTTCGATGATGGTCGGAGCGATGTTGAACAACAGGAAGTAGAGCATCTGGTCGATGCTCTTGGTGCCGCGCTCGATCGTTTTGGTCACTTCCCCGGTGCGGCGGGAGAGATGGAAACGCAGGCTGAGCCGATGCAGCCGGGCGAACACGTCCTCGGCCAGCCGCCGGGTGGCGTCCTGCCCGACCCGCTCGAACGTGATGTTGCGCAGGTTGTCGAACGCGACGCTGGCGAAGCGCCCGGCGGCATATGCCAGCACCAGCGCCATAGCGACCATTGCCCCCTCGTTGCCGGGTGTGGTCATCGCATCGACGGCGTATTTGTAGGCAAAGGGCAAGGTAAGGATGGTGGCCTTGGCCAGCAACACGAACACGAACGCCCCGACAATCCGCCAGCGCAAGGCAGGTTCACCCTTGGGCCACAGATAGGGCAGGAACCGCCTGAGCGTCGCCCAGCTATCGTGATCGGCTGGCGTATCGGTTGGGTGGTCAGGCGGCATCGCGCCCATGTGGGGTAGTCAGGCCGATTGAGCAATGACCCAGGGGATCGTTACAGCAGGCCGGGCACTCCGCCCGATCGTGTTCTTGACTCGAATCCTATGCCGGGCGGAGCATCGAACAGGATCTGGCGCGTGGCAAAGTCGATCGCGACGCGGTCGAAAATCCGCAGGTCGCGCATCCCCAGAATCATGGCCGGTTTTCCGGCGAGGCCCAGTTGCGCGAAGGCCGGGCCGTCAGCGAACATGATGGGCAGGTTGTTGATCTGCATCTTGTCCAGCTTGAGCGAGCGGGCGACGCCGATCGAGCCGAGAATGTCGAAGCCGTTGACGTCCTTGTTGCTGACCAGCTCTCGCTTTCGCGCCCGCAGCTTGTTTTGCAGCGCCAAATTGCCGATGCTGGTCTGTGCGCCGGTATCGAGGATTACCGCCGTCTTCACATTGTCGATGGTCGCTTCGGTGATGATCAGCCGTCCGAGCTTGCGCCGGGCGCGAATGACGATGTCATAGCCGCGGTTGCCGCCAAGGGCGGCCGCATCATTGACAGCAATGGTGTTGTCGCGAAAATCGATCAGGACCCGAAGGTCCTGCAAGGTGTCGAGGCCGAGAATCCCGTCCGCACCAACATTGTGGGCAGCAAGCAGCGGGGCCTCCAGCCCGTCGAACACGCGGGCGGCGAATTCGAGCCCGTCCAGCATGACCAGTTCGACCGCCACCCGGCTGGCCATGCCCACGACGACGGCGTTCCCGGCAGATCGCAGGCCGAGCTGCTGTTGGATCCGATCCGTCACCACGGTCGCTTCGGAACCCGTAT